>CAIPAY010000068.1 GCA_903863195.1 uncultured Holophagaceae bacterium | reverse complement strand
TTAACAACGGCGCGGGAATTCCCATCTCCCTTTAGGGGATCGGGATGAAAGCGTGCTTTTGCCTTTGTCGTGTTTCGTTTTTTTTGCGCTACAATAAGGACGCGATGATCGTCTCCCGCATCTACCCCATTACGAACATCCGCCCATCAACGAGGCGGGCGATTCGCGAGGGCCAGATGGAGGCTGGACGGGTCTGGAACACCTGCTGCGCAATTCACCGTGAGGCGCGCAAAGCCGAAACCAAGTGGCCAAATCGTGGAGACCTCCAGGTCGCAACCAAGGGCGGCTTCGCGATCCACAGCCAGTCCATCCAGATGGTGGTGCACGCTTTCCTCGCCAATATCGACACCACCCGGCTATTGCGCAAAACCCATCCCTGGATGGGGATGCGCTACCCGTGGAAGGAGAAGTGGTTCTACCCGCTGATGTGGCCCGCCCAGGCGGTCCACGTCGAGGCGACCCGCATCGTCCTGCCAATGGGCCGGGGCCGGAAGTCTCTGGTCATCCCTCGCCCCGAGGGGTTCCCAGATGCTCCTGGCGGCGTCAAGGTCTGCTGGAACGGTGCAGGCTACGACCTCCATGTGGCCATCGAGGCCCCGGAGGAGGTCCAGTCCCAGGCGACCAACGGCATCCACGCCACGGTGGACCTAGGAGAGATCCACCAGGTCGCCATCGCCACCAACACGGGCACGGCCCTGGTGGTCTCAGGCCGGGGCATCCGGTCAGTGAAGCGTTACCGGAATATCGCCCTGGGCCAGATCCTGCGCCTTCGGTCCCGGTGCAAGAAGGGTTCCCGGCGCTACAAGCGCCTGAACTGGGCCATCAGCCGGATCATGCACCGGACGCTCCGCCAGGTCCGGGACCTCCGACACAAGGGCACGCGGAAGGCCATCGACTTCTGCGTGGACAACGATGTCTCCTCCATCTACATCGGCGATCCCGATGGTGTGCGGAAGCGGCCCTGTGGCCGGAAGCACAACCAGCGGATGAGCCAGTGGGAGTATGGGAAGGACATGGAGTATCTGGACTACAAGTCCAGGAAGGCAGGCATGGAGTGCTTTAGTGGAACGGAGAGGGGAACCTCCAGCCACTGTCCTTCATGCGGCCATCGTCACCGTCCCAAGGGACGGGAGTGGGCCTGCAAGAAGTGCGGGTTCCGGGGGCACCGCGATGTGGTGGGCGCCGTGAACATGCACCCTCTGGCCTACGGAGAGAAGATCGAGTTCCCCTCCAAGATCACGTATCGACGAGTTGGCATCACCCAGGGGACCAAACAGCCCCTGTGGAGCGCCCGTCGTAGTCGCCCGGATTCGGGCCTCGGGGCCTGTGGCCCCGTGTTGTCCAGGTGCGCCACCGGCCCAACCACCCAGATTGCTGGGAGCCCGCAAGGGCTAGGGCAAGCCGAAGGCTTATGCCTGGAAGCCCATCCCCTTTAGGGGATTGGGAGGATCACGCTTCCTAGAATGTAGTCGTCGCAAGGAACCACCTGAGAAAATTGCTGGTATTCATGCCGTCAATCGGTTTCGGAGGGTCGTGGATGTAGCATGGTGGCCACACTCAGCCCAACTTAGGAGGAGATGGCATGACCACCCGCCGTAGTTTTCTTGTAACCACCGGTCTCGCGACTGCTGGGCTCCTCGCCGGCGCGTCCCGGCTCGAGGCAGCCGAGGAGAAGGCTCCCGTGAAGAAAGCCATGGGTCCTCATGAACTCCCCAAAAACGTCACCCTCCTGTCCATCGACCAGGGCGATGGGACCGAGACGCTCGGGGTCAAGACGGCCACCGGGGTGCTGGACGTCAAGAAGGCCGCACGGCTGCTGGGCATGACCGCCCCCCTGACCCTCGAGGAGCTCCTGAAGAACGGGAGCGCAGGGAGCCTGGACAAGCTGATCGCCGCAGCCGGCAAGTCCGCCAAGGCCAAGGCGGCCTACCTCGACGAGGCCAAGATCAAGCACGGCCGGTTGTTCATCAACCCGGGGAAGATCGTCTGCGTCGGCCTGAACTATCGGCGGCATGCCAAGGAGGTGGGCATGAAGGAGCCTCGGGTTCCCCCGCTCTTCAACAAGTTCAACAACTCCCTGGCCGGACACAACTGCATCATCCCCCTGCCGCCCAGGGACGTCGCCTTCAAGTTCGACTACGAGACGGAGCTGCTCATCGTCATCGGCAAAGCGGCTCGTAATGTCTCGGAGGCCGACGCGCTGAACTACGTGGCCGGCTACTGCACCTCCAATGACTTCTCGGCCCGGGACCTGCAGCTGGAGACGCCCAGCGTCCAGTGGATGATCGGCAAGACCCTCGACAAGTTCGCGCCCATCGGCCCCTACTTCGTGTCCGCGGATCAGGTCGGCGACCCGAACAACCTGAAGATCGAGACCCGCGTCAACGGCGAGGTACGCCAGTCCTGGAGCACCAACGACTTCATCTTCAACACCCAGCAGATGATTGCCTACATCTCCAAGCACTGGACGCTGGAGCCCGGCGACATCATCTTCACGGGCACGCCCCACGGCGTGATCCTTGGCTACCCCAAGGAGAAGCAGGTCTGGCTGAAGGCTGGCGACGAGATCAGCAGCTCCATCGAGAAACTGGGCGAGCTCAAGTTCAAGCTGGGCTGAGCCGCCCAGGAGAGCATGGACTTCCATCCGTGGACAGGAGGGGGCCATGCGGCCCGTTCCTGTCCGTAGTTCCTGGAGTGTCGGGAGGCGCTGGAGGAGGATTCTAGGGGAGCGCCTGGAGGAGCCGGGTGACGGCCTTGGCCAGGGCTGGCAGCTCCGCGGCCACTACCTCCCACACCGTGTCATTGTCTAGGCCGAATTAGGCGTGGGCGAGGTGGTCCCGGAATCCACAGATCATCCGCCAGGGTATCTCCGGGGCGGATTCCCTCAAGTGGTTGGGGATCTGTTTGGCGGCCTCGCCGATGATTTCCAAGTTTCGGATGACGACGTCATAGGCCATGCTGTTGGCTTCAAAGGCTTCCTGGGACATCCCGTCCGTGTAGCTGGCCACTTTGGTGGCGGCATCGAGAATGTCCTGCAGGAAGAGCCTGGGGTCACGCGACATGGATGAGGTCCCGTTCGATGTGGGATCGCAGCGCGGGTTTCATCGCCTTGGGTGTGACCAGATCAACCCTGGTGCCAAGGGCGGACTCCCGTTCGAACTGGAGGCCCATGAAGGCACGGAAGTGGGTGCGTCCCTCGAAGGCTACCAACAGAGAATCTGGAGCACTTCCTGGCGGTTCATGGTGAGCCTCGGTTCTATAGTGGAACGAAGCTGCCCTGGCCACACAGCCAATCCCGCGAACTCCAGCCGAGATAGCCGACTAGATCGAGAAGTACCGCGCCTGCGGGTGCCAGGCCACCAGGGCGCTGGTGGTGTATTCGGGATCCATCTGGTGGCTCTCGCTGAGGCGGACGCGGATCTCGCCGCCGCCCAGGAGGTCCAGCAGCGGTCCGTTGCCCTCGAGGTCGGGGCAGGCGGGGTAGCCGTAGGAATAGCGGGAACCCTGGTAGCCCTGGGCGAAGAGCGCCCGGCCCGGGAGGTCCCTGCCCTGGATGCCCAGCTCCCTGCGGATGCGGGCGTGCAGGCGCTCGGCGTAGGCCTCGGTAAGCTCCGTGGCGAGGCCGTGGAAGGCGAAGTAGTCCGCGTAGCCGTCTTCCTTGTAGAGCCGGGCCGCGTGGTCTGCTGCGGTCTGGCCGAGGGTCACGAGCTGGAGGGCGAGCACATCGGTGCGGTCCGCCCGGAAGAAGTCCGGGAGGCTGAGCCGCCGGCCCGCGGTCTGCCGGGGGAAGACAAGCCGGGCCAGGGGCCGGGCGGGATCGGCGGGATCGAAGACCTGGAGGGCATCGCCCTCAGCGCGCACGGGGAAGTAGCCGTAGCGGGCCCGGGGCTCGAGCATCGGCGTGGCCACCAGGCGCGCCTTCCAGCGGGCTAGCTGGGGCTCGGCCTTGTCGCGCAGCACTGCGGCGAAGGCCTCGTCGCTCTGGCTGCCCTGGGCGAAGCCCCAGCGGTTGCGGATGAGCGCGAACTCGTCGAGGTGCCCGAAGAGCTCCTCGGTCGCCGCGGTGTCTTCGCGCACGCCCCAGAAGGGCGGCGTCGGCGGAGCCTCCTCGTGCCGCACCCAGCTGCTCTGGCCCATAGCAGTCAGCGGCACCGCCGCCCCGCCCCGCTTGAGGATTTTAATCTCCGCAGCCGCGACCGCGGCTGGAACCGGAGCCACATCGCCGGTGGTACCTGCCACCAGCGCCTGCATGTGCCGGAGTCCCTCGAAGGCATCCTCGGCGTAGAAGACGGGTCCGGCGTAGGCCCTGCGGCAGTCGCCTTCCACGTAGTCACGGGTGAGGGCGGCGCCGCCCAGGATGACGGGCACCTTCAGGCCCTGCTCCTCCATGAAGTGCAGGTTCTCCTTCATGATCACCGTGGACTTCACCAGCAGCCCCGAGAGTCCGATGGCGTCCGCGGGCCAGGCTTTGAGCTCTTTGAGGATCGCCTCGATGGGCTGCTTGATGCCCAGGTTTCTTACCTCGAAGCCGTTGTTGCTGAGGATGATGTCCACCAGGTTCTTGCCGATGTCATGCACGTCGCCCTTGACCGTGGCCAGGAGGATGCGGCCCTTCTGGTAGCTGCCGCCCTTGGGCAGGTGGGGCTCGATGCGCCGGATGGCGGCCTTCATGGCCTCGGCGCTCTCCAGCACGAAGGGCAGCTGCATCTCGCCGGCGCCGAAGCGCTCGCCGACGACCTTCATGGCGCCCAGCAGCACTTCGTTGATGAGCAGGAGGGGATCATGGTCCTGCAGGGCCTCGTCCACGTCCGTGAGGATGGCCTGCTTCTCGCCGTCGAGGATGCCGTCGCGCAGGCGCTCGAGCACGGGCCGGTCGGCGCGGTGGTCCTCCACCTGCACGGCCTTGCGGCCACTGAAGCGGGCGAGGACGACCTTGAGGGGGTCGTAGCCTTCGCTGCGGCGGTCGAAGATGAGGTCCTCGAAGCTGCGCCGGTCCTCGGGGTCGATCTTGGCGACGGGGATGACCTTCGACGCGTTGAAGATGGCCATGTCCAGGCCGTGGCGCACACCGTGGTAGAGCATGAGCGTGTTCAGCACGTGGCGGGCCGCGGGGTTCAGCCCGAAGCTCACGTTGCTGACGCCCAGGATGGTCATGACGCCGGGCAGCTCGGCCTTGATGAGCTTCAGGGCCTCCAGGGTCTCCACGGCGGAGCCGCGGAACTCCTCATCGCCGCTGCCCAGGGTGAAGGTGAGGGGATCGATGATGAGGTCCCCGGGGTCCATGCCGTACTCGTTCACCGCCAGGGCATAGAGGCGGCGGGCCACCTCCAGCTTCTGCTCGCGGGACTTGGCCATGCCCCGCTCATCGATGGTGAGGGCCACCACCGCGGCGCCGTAGGTGCGGCAGAGCTCCAGGATCCGGCGGGGCCGGGCGTCGCCGTCCTCGAAGTTGATGGAGTTCACCACGCACTTGCCGGGCGCGCGCTGCAGGGCCCGCTCGATGACGGGCACCTCGGTGCTGTCGATCATCAGGGGCAGGGTGACCTGGGAGATGAGCCGGCTCAGCAGCTCGTCCGCGTCGCGGGTCTCGTCGCGGCCCACGTAGGCCACGCAGACGTCCAGCAGGTGGGCGCCCTCGCGCTGCTGCTCCTTGGCCAGGGCGATCATGCCGTTCCAGTCCTCGGCGGCGAGCAGGTCGCGGAACTTCTTCGAGCCGTTCGCATTGGTGCGCTCACCCACGATGAGCGGCGGGGGCTCCTGCTTCAGGGCCACGCTCTGGTAGAGGCTGGCGGCGCTGCGCTCCAGCTTCGGGGACCGCTTCGGCGCGCTGAGCCGCTCGACGCCCGGCGCCAGGGCCCGGATGTGGTCCGGGGTGGTGCCGCAGCAGCCGCCCAGGATGGCGATGCCGAACTCCTTGGCCGCGTGCAGCACCTTGGGCGCGAAGCCCGCAGGATCCAGGGGATAGACCACCTGGCCACCCACGTTCTCGGGCAGCCCGGCGTTGGGCAGGCAGCTCAGGTAGAAGGGGCTGGACTCGCTGAGGGTCTGCAGGTGCGCGTGCATCTCGTCGGGACCCGTGGCGCAGTTCAGGCCCAGCACGTCGATGCCCAGGGGCTCCAGGCTCGTGAGCACTGCCGAGATGTCCGAACCCACCAGCAGGGTGCCGGTGGTCTCCACCGTGGCCTGCACCCAGAGGGGGATCCGCCGCTTCTTCGCGGCCATGGCCTCGCGGGCGGCCCGGACGGCCACCTTGATCTGGCCCAGGTCCTGGCAGGTCTCGATGAGGATGGCGTCGGCGCCGCCGTCCAGCAGGCCGTCCATCTGCACCCGGTAGGAGGCCAGCAGCTCGGCGTAGCTCACATGGCCAAGGGTGATGAGCTTGGTGCCCGGGCCCACGGAGCCGATGACGAAGCGGGGCCGGTCGAAGCTGCGGGCCACTTCCTTGGCGATGGAGGCGGCCTGGACGTTCAAGTCGTAGGCCTTGGCCGAGAGGCCGAAGTCTCCCAGCACGAGAGGATTCGCGCCGAAGGTGTTGGTCTCCACCGCGTCTGACCCGGCCCGGTAGTAGCTCTCGTGGATCTCGCGGATCCACTGGGGGCGCCGCTCGGTGAGCAGGTCCACGCAGCCCTCGAGGGCCGCGCCGCCGTAGTCCTCCATGGTCGGCGAGCGCGCAAAGATCTGCGTGCCCATGCCACCGTCCAGCAGCAGCACTTTTTCACGGAGGAGGGCGTCGAGAGTGGTCATGTCAGAGTCCGAGGTAGTCCACGGCGATGTCTCCATGCACGCAGACCTGGCAGGCGAGGCGCTGGTCCGGCGGGGCGTCCAGGCTGCGGAGGTAGTCCCGCTCCTCAGTGCCAGGATCGTTACAGTGCTCGAGGCCTTCGGCGATCTTCACGCGGCAGGTGCCGCAGGAGCCGGTGCGGCACCCGAAGGTGATGTCGGCGCCGGCGGCGTCGGCAATGCGCTGGAGGGTGGTGCCCGCCGGTGCTTCCACCAGCAGATCCTCCAGGAGGAAGTGGACCTTCACCATGGGGCCTCCGGTTTGGGCAGCAGCGGCGCTACCAGCTCGACCTGGCCGAAGGGCGCGGAGAGCTGCAGCCCGCGGACCCGGGGCCGGATCAGCTCGATGACTTCCCGGGCGATGTCCAGGCCTTCCTTCAGCTGATCCTCGGCGGTGGTCCGGCTGGCCATGCGGGCGAGCACCGAGGGCGGCACGTAGGCGCCGGGGACCTCGTTGGCCATGAACTCCGCGTTGCGCAGGCTCTTGAGGGGCCAGATCCCCGCGATGATGGGAATCCCGCCCTTGCCGTCCAGGGCTTCGGCGAAGTCCAGGAAGCGGAAGAGGTGGTCCGCGTCGAAGACGGGCTGGGTGATGGCCCACTGCGCGCCGGCCTCCACCTTGTAGCGGAAGCGGGACTTTTCCCGCTCCAGGTCCGGCGCCACGGGATTGGCGCCCACACCCACGCTGAAGGAGGTGGGCTTGCCGATGGCGGCGCCGCCCAGGTCCAGCCCGGTGTTCAGGCGCTTGAGCATGTTGACCAGTCCGATGGCGTCCACATCGAAGACAGCGGTGGCCTGGGGGTAGGGGCCCAGCTTCGGGGGATCGCCCGTGACCGCCAGAATGTTGCGCAGGCCGAGGCCCGCGGCGCCCAGGAGGTCGCTCTGCATGCCCAGCAGGTTCCGGTCGCGGCAGGCGTAGTGGAGGATGGTCTCCAGGCCCACCTGCTGCTCGATGATGAGGGCCGTGGCCAGGGCGGACATGCGGGCCATGGCGCGGGGGCCGTCGGGTACGTTGATGGCGTCCACGCCCAGGGCCTGGCACTGGCGGGTCTTGGCCACGAGCTTGTCGTATTCCATGCCCTTGGGCGGCACCAGCTCCACGGTGTGGATGAACTCGCCCTGGGCGAGCTTGAGGCTGAAGCGGCTGCGGTAAGCGAAGGGAACCTCGGGCTGGGGCTGCTCGTGGGGCTTCAGCTCGAAGCCGCCGCCGGCCTGGACGAAGGCCCGCTCCTGGCGGAAGACGCCGCGCATGGCCCGGATGTGCGCCGGGGTGGTGCCGCTGCAGCCACCGACGGCCCGGGCGCCGGCGGCCAGGGCTCGGCCCGCGAACTCGCCGAGGTACTCCGGGGTGGCGCCGTAGATGAGGCGGCCGTCCACCATCCGGGGCATACCGGGGTTGGGCTGCAGCGCGATGGGCTTGTTGGTGACGCCCATGAGGCGCTCCAGCAGCCGCAGCTGGGGGGCAGGGCCGTTGCCGCCAATGAGGCCCACCACGTCGGCGCCCCAGGCGTCGATCTGCTTGATGAACCACTCGGGCTCGGCGCCGAAGAGGGCCTGGCCCTCCTCGTTGGGGGTCATGAGGGCGGCGATGGGCAGGTCGCTGAGCTCCTGCACGGCGAGCATGGCCTGCTGGATCTCGTGGAGGTCCTCGAAGGCCTCCAGCACCATCAGGTCCACGCCGGCCTCGATGAGCACGGCGGCCTGCTCGCGGAAGCAGGCACGGGCCTCAGCGAATGAGGTTGGCCCCCAGGGCTCGATGCGGACACCGAGGGGCCCGATGCAGCCCGCCACCCACGCGACCGCGCCCTGCTGGGTCACGGCCTTCCGGGCCAGGGCCACGCCCTCCCGGTTGATCTCGGCCAGCTGGTCCTCCAGGCCGCGGGCGGCCAGCTTCAGCCGGTTGGCGCCCCAGGTGTTGGTGGTGAGCACCTGGGCCCCGGCGGCCAGGAACTCCCCGTGGATGGCGAGCAGCAGGTCCGGAGTCTTGAGGTTGCACTCTTCGAAGCTGCGCTGGAGCGTGATCCCCCGGTCGTGCAGGGCCGTGGCCGTGCTCCCGTCGAAGAGGAAGCACTCGCCCGCGTCGAGGGCCTGCCGAAAAGTTTTCTGGGTCATGGCTGCGCCTGGGGAAAGGCAGTCCTTGGGTCGGCTTCCAGTGGGTCGAAGGTCAGTCTCCTGCGGTTCGGTATCTTCCCCCCGGAGTCCGGGGGCAGGATTTGGCACCTTGCGTTCGCAGGTTGCCAAGGTTTCACAGGGCCTTTCCCTCCACCTTTCTGGATAGCGTTCTGGGGACTGCCAAAGATCGAGCTTTTAGAATGATAGGGATGGGGCAGAGACGTCAAGCTGGGCGCGGCCCAGACTTACCAGGCCAGCAGGCGTTCGAGCTCGGAACGCACCCGGACGGGGCTCGGGAGGAAGGCCGCCTCCAGGGGCGGGCTGGCGGGTGTGGGCGTGTCCGCCGCGCCCACCCGCAGCACCGGGGCGTCGAGCCAGGGGAAGCAGGTCTCGCTGACCCGGGCGGCCAGCTCGGCGCCGGGGCCGTAAGTGCGCGAGGCCTCCGTGAGCACCAGCACCCGGTGGGTGCGCTGGGCCAGCGCCGCGATGGTCTCGTCGTCCAGGGGCCAGAGGGTGCGCAGGTCCAGCACCGCCACATCGAGTCCCGCCGAGGCCTCCAGAGCCACCTGCTGGGCGGCGCCGTAGGTGAGGATGCAGGCGCGCTGGCCGTCCTGGCGCAGGGCCGCCTCGCCCAGCCGGGCCGTGGGCGCCTCGTCCCACTGGTCCTTGAGGCGCCGGTAGAGGTGCTTGTGCTCCAGGAACAGGACGGGGTCGGGGTCGTCGATGGCGGCCCGGAGCAGGGCGTAGGCGTCGCGGACCGTGCCCGGCGCGACGACTTTGAGCCCGGGGCTGCCAAGGAAGTGGCCCTCGGGGTTCTGGCTGTGGAAGGGGCCGCCGCCGTTGCCCGCCCCCGCCGGGCCGCGGAACACCGCTGGCACCGAGGCGCCCCAGCGCCAGTGAGCCGGAGCCGCGAAGTTCACCATGAGGTCCGACGCCAGCATGGCGAAGTCCATGAACTGGAACTCCGCCACGGGCCGCTGGCCCATGAGCGCCGCGCCGATGGCAGCGCCCACGATGGCCTGCTCGGAGATGGGCGTGTCCAGGACCCGGTCCGGGCCGAAGCGCGCCAGCAGGCCTTCGGTGGCCCGGAAGGCGCCGCCGTAGACCCCGATGTCCTCACCCAGGCAGCAGACCCTCGGATCGGCCTCCATGGCGTCAAAGAGCGCCCGACGGATGGCCTCGAGGTAGCTGCCGGAGAAGGCCGTCATGCCTCTTCTTCCAGGAGGCCCCGCTCCGCCAGCCAGGCATCGTTGAAGATGCTGCTCAGGTAGCGTCCCGCGCCATCGGGGAAGACCGTCACGATGCGCGCCGGGCGGTCCTGCACCGGCAGGCGCTTCGCCACCTGCAGCACCGCCCACAGGGCAGCCCCGCTGGAGCCGCCGCCCAGGATGCCCTCCTCTCGGACCAGCCTGCGTGCGTGGTGGAAGGCCTGGCGGTCCGTCACCTGCACCATGTCATCCAGGATGCTGAAGTCCATGGTGCCGATGAGAAACTCGTCGCCCAGGCCCTCCAGGCAGTAGGGTCCGGCCTTGAGATCTTTCTTCCCGTGGAAGTGGTCGAAGAACACGGAGCCGACAGGGTCCACGGCGATGACCTTGATGTTCGGGTCCTGCTCCTTGAGGTAGCGGCCCACGCCGCCGATGGTGCCGCCGGTGCCGGCGCCGGCCACCAGGTAGTCGATGCGCCCCTCCATCTGCTCCCAGATCTCGGGGCCCGTGGAGTGGTAGTGAGCGGCGTTGTTCTCGCGGTTGCCGTGCTGGTCGGGGAAGTAGCATCCGGGAGTCTCCCGGGCCAGGCGCGGGGTGATGTTGTTGTAGCTGTCGGGGTGCTCCGGCGGCAGGCTGGTGTCCGCCTTGTGGACCTCGGCCCCCAGTGCCAGCAGCTGGTTCAGCTTCTCCTGGGAGATGGTGTCGCGCACCACCACCTTGATGCGGTAGCCCTTCTGGATGGCCATGAGGGCCAAGCCCATGGCGGTGTTGCCCGACGAGTTCTCGAGGATGAGGTCCCCGGGCTTGAGGCGGCCGTCCCGCTCGGCGGCCTCGATCATGTACTTGGAAATACGGTCCTTGCTGCTGCCCATGGGGTTCATGAACTCGAGCTTGGCGAAGATCTCCGCCGGGAGGTGCTCGACGGTGCGGCGCAGCCGGACCAGCGGCGTGTTGCCGATGGCCTCCAGGACGCTGCCGCTGGGCTTCCGGTAGAGCATGGGGGTCCTCCAGAAGACAGTATGACCGGGCCCGGGGCCGGGACCGGCATGGAGCCTGCGGGTGCGGAGTGGTAGCAATGGGTGATAATCAGGGCATGCCCCAGCCCCTGAAGAAGACCTCCTTGATCGAGTTCGAGCCCGAGTTCATCGCGGGCCTGAAGGACATCTTCGAGGAGAAGATCGTGTTCAACCGGCTCCTGGGCCTGAAGATCGCGGTGCTGACCCCCGAGCGGGTCACAGGCCGGATCGTCATGCGCAATGAGCTGGTGGGCCACTACGCCTACAACCGGGTGCACGGCGGGGTCATCAGCGCGGGCCTGGACGCCATGGGGGGACTGGCCGTGATGGCCGCCATCGGGGCGCGCCACATGGACGAGTCGCCGCTGGAGCGGCTGCACCGCTTCGCCAAGCTGGGCACCATCGACCTGCGCATCGACTACCTGCGGCCTGGTGTCGGCGAGCACTTCGAGCTGCGCGCCGAGGTCATGCGCCTGGGCTCGCGGGTGGCCTCCACCCGCATGGAATTCCTGGACGCCGAAGGCAAGCTGCTGTCCACAGGGTCGGGTGCCTACATCGTCTCCTGACGCGAGGATGCCAGGATCGGGAGTCTCGTCGCCCAGCCTCACCCCAGGAGCAGGCGTCGGGCCAGGAGGGTGCTCATGTCGCGGCGGCCATCCGCCACCAGGTAGATGTACACCTTCGCGCCCAGGCGCCGGTAGATCACGCGATAAGGCTTAAAAACCACCTGGCGGAAGTCCCGGATGCCGAGGGCCAGTAGCTCGGCGGGGTGGGCGCCGCGGTCGGGGCTGGTGGACGGGTCGGCCACCAGCGTCTCGATCCGATCCAGGAGGCGCTCGGCGTGGGCAACCGAGTCCTGGGCTGCCACAAAGTCGCAGAGCTCCTGGAGGTCCCGCTCGGCGCCTGCCGTGAAGAATACCTCGGTGCGCTTCACACGGAGGCCTTCCGGGTGCGCAGGCCCTTCATTACGGCGGCGGCAGACCGGGTGCGGCCCTCCTCGATGTCCCGCTGCCCCAGGGCCAGGAGCTTGAGCAGGGCGAGGGTCTCCTGGGTCTCCTCGAAGGAGACCACGCCCTGGAGCACCGCCTTGGCCTCCCCGTTCTGGGTGATCACCAGGGCCTCGCGGTTCTCCACCATCCGCTGGAGAACCTCCGCCGCATGGGCCTTGAGGTAGCTGATGGGTTTCACTTGGGCTGAGTAGCGCATGGCTTCCCTTCAGTGGGTGGACTGAATATAGACCGATATCGGTCCGATACCCAGGGCTGTCGCCATCCTGTCCAGGGGTGAGTCCGGTCTTCCGCTCCCGAGTCCCAGAGAACAGGATCCCCCCGCTAGACTGATCCTATGCTCTCCTCGCTGCGCATCCAGAACCTGGCCCTGGTGGAAGACCTGTCCCTCGCCTGGGGGGCGGGCTTCACGGTGCTCACGGGCGAGACCGGCGCGGGCAAGTCCCTGCTGGTCGATGCCCTCTCGCTGCTGGTGGGTGCCCGGGGCGACGCGGAGCTGGTGCGCCACGGGGCCGAGCGGGCCACGGTGGAGGCCGTGGTGGAGGGCCGCTTCGAGGTCTGGCAGGCCTTCCTACAGGAGCGCGGCCTGCCCGAGGAGCAGCCGGTGGTGCTGCGCCGGGAAGTCGGCCCGGGCCGCAGCCGGGCCTGGATCAACGGCGCCAGCTGTGCCCTGGCGGACCTCCGGGAGGCCGGCCGCTTCTGGATGCGCCTCACCAGCCAGCACGACCACCAGTCGCTTCTCGGCGAGGACCGGCACCTGACCCTCATCGACGAGGTGCTGGGCCTGGAGCCCCGCCTGGACAGCCAGGTCGCGGCGGTGCGGGCCGCCGAGGCCGCCCTCAAGGCCCGGCGGCGCAGCGAGGCCGAGCGCGGCCAGCGCCTGGAAGAGCTGGCTGAGGCTCTGGCCGATCTGGAGAAGCTCAACCCCCGCCCCGGCGAGTGGGCCCAGCTCAAGGCCGACCGGGAGCCCCTGCGCCATGCGGTCCATCTGGAGCAGGCCTTCCGGGAGGCGGCGGAGGCCCTGGCCGAGGGACTGCCCAAGGTCGAGCTGGCCCACAAGGCTCTTGGCCGCGCCGTGGCTCACTGGCCCGATGCTGCTCCGGACCAGGACCGCCTGCGCTCCGCGGTCCTGGAACTGGACGACCTGCTGGCCCTGGCCCAGGATCAGGCCCTGCGCTGGGCCGGGGCCGGGGCGGATCGCATCGAGCTCATGGAGGCCCGCCTGGCCCTCTATGAGCGCCTGGCCCGGCGCCATCGCTGTGAGCCGGAAGAGCTCACGACCCGGGCGCAGGCCTTCCGGGAGGAGCAGCGCCTCCTGCTGGCCGGGGACGCCTCGGTCAAGGAGCTGGAGGGGGTCCTGGCCAAGGTGGCGGAGGCCTATCGCGCCGCCGCAGAGGCGCTGCACGGCCAGCGGAGCGAGGCCCTCCCCCGGCTCGAGGCCGAGGTCCAGAAGCGGCTGGCCCGGCTCGGCATGAAGGGCGCCCGCCTGCAGCTCCGCCTGGCCCTGGCCGAAGAAGCAGGCAGCCCCGTCGAGCAGGGGGGCCGGCCCGTGCGGGTGGCGGCCCAGGGGTTCTCGGCCCTGGCCATCTGGATCGAGCCGAACCCCGGCGAGGGCTTCCGCCCCCTGGCCCGCATCGCCTCCGGCGGTGAGCTGAGCCGCCTCATGCTGGCCCTGGTGGGCGCGGGTCTGGCCCTGGGCGCGGGCGTGCGGGACGGCCTGACCCTGGTGCTCGATGAAGTGGACGCGGGGCTGGGCGGCGAGACGGCCCTGGCCGTCGGCAAGGCCGTGGCCGAGCTGGGCCGGGCCCACCAGGTGCTGGCGGTGACCCACCTGGCCCAGGTGGCCGCCCGGGCCGACCGGCACGGCTGCCTCTCCAAGGAGACCGAGGGCGGCCGCACCCGCAGCGCCCTGGGTTGGGTCGTGGGCGAGGCCCGCACCCGGGAGCTGGCGCGGCTGCTGTCCGGCCACCCGGACCGCATCGAGGCCCTGGATCACGCCCGGGTGCTGCTCGAAGGCTAGGGCTCAGGGACCCTAAGGCCGCTTCGTTGACTTCTGCCGGACGCGCTTGGGCGGCGCGGCCTTGCCCTTGCGGGGGGCCTGCTTGGCGGCGGGCTTGGGCAGTTCCTTCTTCTTGGGCCGGGGGCGCGCCTTGACCTTGTCCTCGCGCTGGGCCTGGAGGGACTCGTTGCTGCGGGAGGGCTTCAGGCCCTCGCCGGGATCCAGAATGCGGCGCACCACGGCGGTCTCGACGGGCTCGCCTTCGTCCTTCTGCTTCTTCTGGATGCTGATGCGGAGGGGGACGCCGGCCAGGCCGAACTGGTCGCGGAGCCGGTTCTCCATGTAGCGCACGTAGCTGAAGTGCAGGCCGCGGTCGGTGTTGGCCTTGACCACGAAGCTCGGCGGCCGGACCCCCACCTGGGTCATGAAGTAGAGCTTGGGCAGCTTGCCGTCCACCGCGTGGGGGCTCATGGCCCCGACGGTCTCCCGCAGGAAGCGGTTGAGCTCGCCGGTGGAGATGCGCCGGGCATGGGCTTCTGCCAGCTCGTCGATCATGGCGAACAGCTTGGATACCCGCTGGCCCGTGAGGGCCGAGAGGAAGATCATCGGCGCGTGGTGCAGAAAGCCCAGGCTGCGGCGGAGGTCCTCCTCGGCGCCGTAGATGGTGTGGGTGTCCTTCTCGACCAGGTCCCACTTGTTCACCACGAGGATCACGGCCGCGCCAGCCTCCTGCGCGTAGCCTGCGATGACGGCGTCCTGGTGCGTGGCGCCTTCGACGGCGTCCAGCAGCAGGAGGCTGACGTCGGCCCGGGCCATGGCCTGCTTGGCCTTCAGGATGCTGAGCTTCTCGGCGCCCTCGAAGGTCTTGCCCTTGCGGCGGATGCCTGCGGTGTCGATGAGGCGGTAGACCCGTTCGTTCACATGGATGATGGTGTCGACGGTGTCCCGGGTGGTGCCCGCCACTTCGCTGACAAGGCTGCGCTCATAGCCCAGCATCCGGTTGGCCAGGGAGGACTTGCCGACGTTGGGCCGGCCGATCAGGGCGAAGCGCCGCTCGTCGCCCAGGGAGTGGGTCTCGGCCTCTTCGGGCGTGCGGTGGAAGGGCAGTCGCGTGCGGATGGCGGCGATGAGCTCGGGCACTCCAGCGCCGTGGGCAGCGGAGATGGCGAAGACTTCGTCGAAGCCCAGGCTGTAGAAGCCCCCGTCCGGGGCGCCGCCCTTCATGCCGTCCAGCTTGTTGATGACGAGCAGGATGGGCTTCCCCATCCGGCGCAGGCGGGCGGCGATCTCCTGGTCCCCGGTGGTGAGGCCGTCGTGGCCGTCCACCAGCAGGATGGCCATGTGGGCCTCGCTCAGGGCGGCCTCGGCCATGCGGGTGATGCCCTGGGTGATGACGTCGTCGCCCTCGAAGTCGAGGCCTCCGGTGTCCACCAGGTCGAAGACCTCCTCGGCCTCGCCTTCCTCGCCCAGGCAGGTGACCCGGCCATAGGAGCGGTCCCGGGTCATGCCCGGCAGGTCATGGACCAGGGCCGCCCGGCTGCGCGTGAGCCGGTTGAAGAGGGTGGACTTCCCCACGTTGGGGCGTCCGCAGAGGGCGACGAGTGGCAGTTTCATGGCTGTTCCAAGCCTTCCAGTGTATCGAGGATGGCACCAAAGGACACGGGCGGATTTCCGCGGGGGCAGATACAGTGGGGCTTCCTCGTGCCGGAGTCCCCATGAACCGCTTCTTGCTGCTGCTGCTGGTGCCTGTCCTGCTGGTGGCGGCGCCCACCCCGAAGGTGCTCACCCCCGCGATGGCGGTCGAGCGGCAGCTGGAGGCCCTCAACGCCCATGACCTGGAAGGCGTCCTGGCCCTCCTTTCGGAGGATGCCGAAGCCTCCGATCTCCCGGCCGGAGCCCCTGCGCTGCGGGGGAAGGCCGGGCTCCGCGAGCGCTACGCCGGGCTGCTCAAGGGCAACCCCGAGCTGCATGTCTCGGCCGAGGCCCAGATTGTCTCGGGGGCGTTCGTGGTCCAGCGGGAGCGCCTCAAGGGCCTCGCCGGCGCCAAGGGGCCCGTAGAGGTCGTGATGGTCTATCAGGTGAAGGCGAGCAAGATCGTCCGGATGTGGGCGCTGAGGGAGTAGGGGCGGCCCCCACCCGCCAGCCGCTGTCCGTCATCCGCCTCTCTCGTCGACTCATTCGGTCGAGGGCTCGAACTGGGCTCTTCGCCCTTCGGGCTCGATCCCCGGTCTTGCTCCGACAGGGCATCTAGCCCTGTCTCCGCAATCCCACTCGCGGGTCCGAGCCCCGTCAGCCCCGCGCCGTTCTCCGCCTCTCTCGTCGACGCACTCAGGCGGGGGCTCGAACGCGTCTCCGTCGCCCTCTGGGCTAGGATCCGCCGGTCTTGCCCTCGCTGTTCCGGCCCTCCCCCGGAGGGCCTCCACGACGGGAGGGCAATCCCACTCGCGGGTCCGAGCCCCGTCGGCCCCGCGCCACAGAATGAAAAAGGGTCCCGGTTGGGACCCTTTTTCATTCTGGCGGGGCTGACGGGGCTCGAACCCGCGACTTCCAGCGTGACAGGCTGGCACTCTAACCGACTGAGCTACAACCCCTTGTGTTCACCAGCGGACTGGTGGGCGATGACGGGCTCGAACCGCCGACATGCTGCGTGTAAGGCAGCTGCTCTACCGACTGAGCTAATCGCCCGAATCGCCGAACCACGATCCTCCCACAGGGACCCCGGGGGGTCAAGGCCGAACCTCGGCGTTGAGGGAATCGGACTGTTCTGGTAAGGTTATCTGACTTCCGATGCCAGAGGTTCCCGCGGACCAACGCTGGCGTAGGTGTGACCCTGGTCGATCCATCGGCCGAGGCCTTGGGATGTTTCTGGAGGGTGGCCTGTGGCGCTGCTGGAAATGGTAAATCTGACACTTCGAACGCCGGACAAGGGCGGACCCGTGGCGCAGATTCTGGCCCAGATGCCGGATCCCATGCGTCCCGACCTGCCGGCCCTGATCTTCGTGATCGTCCTGCTCGTGGTCCTCTACGTCTACCTCCGGGTGGTGTTCTTCAAGCCCCTCGACAAGGTGATGGCGGACCGCGATCGCGACCTGAACGCCGGCGGCGACGCCAAGGCCCAGGCTGCCACCCTGCTCGATGCCCGGCAGAAGGACTACCAGGATCGCCTGAAGGAGCTTCGCGCCCAGGCCTTCGACCGCCGCAAAGCGCTCTCGGATGCCGCTGGCCGCGAGAAGCAGGCCCTGCTGGACGAGGCTCGGGCCAAGGCCCTGGCGGAGCGTCAGGCGGCGGTGGAATCCCTCAAGACCCAGCAGCAGGCGGCCCGGCAGAACCTGCTGGCCCAGGTGGACGCCCTGGCTGAATCCATGGCCCAGACCCTTCTGAAGCAGGCCTGAGCATGATGAAGCTGACCCGGATCTCCCTCGCCGCCCTGCTGTCTCTGAGCCCGCTTGCGCTCGTGGCCCAGAGCCACGATGCCCATCCCGCCCCTGCTGCCGAAAAGCATGAGGCCCCCGCGGCCCACGAGGCGGGCCACCAGGCCCCTGCCGCCGGCCACGAAGGTGCTACTGCCGAGGTCCATGCCGCCCCGGCTGGCGAGCACGATGCCCACGGCGCCGCTGCCCATGGCGAGGGCGCTGCCCACCATGGCCCGGCCATGAAGCTGTTCGGCAAGGAATATGGCAACCTCGGCGCGTTCATCGTCCAGCTGTTGAACTTCGCCATCTGGGGCGCCGGTCTCTACTTCATGCTCAAGGGCGGCCTGTCCGCCATGTTCAAGTCCCGCAAGGAAGAGCTGGAGACCCTGCTCGCCCAGGCGGAGAAGGACAAGGCCGAGAGCGCGGCCCAGATGAAGGAACTGGAAGTGAAGATGGCCGGGCTCGAAGGTGAGCTGGCGGGCATCCTCTCCAAGGCTGATGCCGATTCGGAGACCGAGAAGCAGCGGGTGCTCGAAGCGGCCCGCGCCGAGGCCCTCCTGATCCTGGCCCAGGCCCAGGCGGAGATCGGCTTCCAGAAGCGGCAGGCCGAGCAGGATCTCCGCGCCCTCGTGGCCGAGCTCACGGTGGAAGGCGCCGCCAAGCGCCTGGAAGCCAAGCTCCAGGGACCTGAGGCCGGCAAGGCGCTCGACCGGGCCATCCAGCAGATCGGAGGTGTCCAGTGAGCAGCCGCCTGACCGCCCGGCGCTACGCCAAGGCCCTCCTTCAGATCGGTGACAAGCAGGGCAACGTGCCCCAGCTCAAGGGTGAGCTGGAGGCCGTGGCCGCCACCGTGGCCGGCAATGCCGACCTCTCCCGCCTGGTGGCCTCGCCCCTGGTGATGCCCACGAAGAAGGCCGAGGTCTTCGAAGCGATCCTCGCCACTGCCAAGGTGAGCGTCACGCTGCGTCACTTCTTCAAGGTGGTGGCCGAAGCTGGCCGCTTGAACCTGCTGCCTGAACTCCGCCGCACCTTCGCGGACTTGGTGGATGAGCGGGATGGCATCGTCGAGGCCAAGGTGGCCAGTGCCCAGCCCCTCACTGAGGACCAGTCCAAGGCCCTCGTCGTCTCCCTCGCCGCCCGCACCGGCAAGACCATCCGCCTCACCTGGAGCCAGGACACCGCCCTTCTCGGGGGGATCAAGGTCCAGGTCGGCTCCACGGTCCTGGACGCCTCGCTCCAGGGTCAGCTCCGTCAGCTCAAAGCTCAGCTTCTTTCCGCCTAGTCACGTTCGCATTCACCCGCAGGTTTGGAGGACTTCATGGACATTCGCGCGGAAGAGATTTCCCGCATCATCCGCAGCCAGATCGAAGGCTTCGACGCCCAGGTGGACGTGGCCGAGGTAGGCACCGTCATCAGCGTCGGTGACGGCATCGCCCGCGCCTACGGGCTCGAGAAGGCCATGGCCGGCGAGCTGCTGGAGCTGCCCCACGGCGTCATGGGCCTCGCCTTCAACCTGGAAGAGGACAACGTCGGCATCATCCTGCTGGGCGATGCCGCCGCCATCAAGGAAGGGGACACGGTCAAGCGCACCGGCAAGATCATGTCCGTCCCCGTGGGTCCCGCCTTCGTGGGTCGCGTGATCGACGCCCTGGGCAACCCGATCGACGGCAAGGGCCCCATCCAGTCCGTGGGCTTCAATCCTATCGAGCGCATCGCCCCCGGCATCGTCGACCGCAAGAGCGTGCACGAGCCCATGCAGACGGGCCTCAAGGCCATCGACAGCCTGATCCCCATCGGCCGTGGCCAGCGCGAGCTGATCATCGGCGACCGCCAGACCGGCAAGACCGCCGTCGCCGTGGACACCATCATCAACCAGCGCGACACCGGCGTGATCTGCATCTACGTCGCCATCGGCCAGAAACGCTCCACCGTCGCCCAGGTGGTGAAGACCCTGGAAGAGTACGACGCCATGAAGCACACCATCGTGGTGGCCGCGTCTGCTTCCGAGGCGGCTCCCCTGCTGTTCCTGGCCCCCATGACCGGCGCGGCCCTGGGCGAGTACTTCATGTGGCATGGCAAGGACGGCAACCCCGCCGGCCAGGACAACCCCGGCGGCCATGTGCTCTGCATCTACGACGATCTCTCCAAGCAGGCTGCGGCCTACCGCGAGATCTCGCTCCTGGTGCGGCGTCCTCCCGGACGTGAGGCCTACCCTGGCGACGTGTTCTACCTCCACAGCCGCCTGCTGGAACGCGCCTGCAAGCTCAGCGACGCCCGCGGCGCCGGCTCCCTCACGGCCCTCCCGGTCATCGAGACCCAGGCCGGTGACGTGTCCGCCTACATTCCCACCAACGTCATCTCCATCACCGACGGCCAGATCTTCCTCGAGAGCGACCTCTTCAACTCGGGCGTCCGGCCCGCGGTGAACGTCGGCATCTCCGTGAGCCGCGTGGGTGGCTCCGCCCAGGTGAAGGCCATGAAGTCCGTGGCCGGCACCATCAAGCTCGACCTCGCCCAGTACCGCGAGCTGGCCGCCTTCTCCCAGTTCGGTTCGGACCTGGACAAGGGCACCCTGGCCCAGCTGAACCGTGGCCAGCGCCTCGTCGAAATCCTGAAGCAGGGCCAGTACCAGCCCATGGCCGTGGAGAAGCAGGTGGTCATCATCTGGGCCGCCACGAACGGCTACACCGATGATCTGGCGGTGCCCCAGCTGCGGCGCTTCGAGATCGAGCTGATGGCCTTCCTCGAGGTGAACTGCCCTGAGGTGCTGCGCGGCATCCGCGAGACCAAGGTGCTCAGCGATGACACCAAGGCCCAGCTCAAGACTCAGGTGGTGGCCTTCAAGGAGACCTTCCTCAGCGCTCTGAACCAGACCGCAGGAGCCTAGTCCCATGGCGAGTCTCCAGGACATTCGCCGCCGGATCCGGTCGGTGAAGAATACCCAGCAGGTCACCAAGGCCATGAAGATGATCTCCGCGGTCAAACTGCGGAAATCTCAGGAGCGCCTGGTGGCCCTGCGCCCCTACGCCAGCAAGATGGCGGAAGTCGTCCGCCGGGTTGTGGTGCGCATCAAGGGTGACGCCGAGATCCAGCCGGGTCCGGCCGCCCAGGCCTTTCTGGCCCCCCGGGAAGAGAAGCGCATTCGCCTGGTCTTCGTGGCCTCGGACAAGGGCCTCTGCGGCGGCTTCAACGCCAACGTGGCCAAGGCCGCGACCGCTTTCGTTGCGCATTGCCCCTCTGAGATCGTCCACCTGGACGTGGTCGGCAAGCGGGCGGTGGAGTGGGCCAAGAAGCAGAAGCTCACCCCGGCCAAGGAATACCTGAACATTCCCCTGCCGGGTTTGCAGCGGGTGGTGACGGAGATCTCCGCGAGCGCCTCTGCCCAGTACCATGACGGGGAGATCGACGCCCTCTACGTGGTCTACAACTACTTCAACAGCCCCGTGGCTCAGACGCCCACGGTGCTCAGGGTCTTTCCCATGGAGCTGGATCCCAGCTTCGAGGGCAAGGAGGCCGGCCAGGTCTCCCACCTGCTGGAACCCGATCCCAACGCGGTGCTGGAGACCCTCCTGCCCCGCTTCGTGGAGACGGAGCTGCTGCGCAACCTGCTGGAGAGCAGCGCCTCGGAACACGGCGCCCGCATGGCGGCCATGGACAAGGCGAGCAACAACGCCGGCGAGATGATCGCCAAGCTGACGCTCACCATGAACAAGATCCGGCAGGCCGGCATCACCAACCAGATCATCGAGATCGTCAGCGGCGCCAACGCCTGAGTCCTTCGCCTATTCCTTCGTCGAGGTTACCCATGTCCAACTCCCTTCAAGGCCGCGTGATCGCCATTGTCGGTCCCGCCGTGGATGTCGAATTCGGTGAGCATCTGCCCTCCATCATGAACGCGCTGCTCACCGACATCGCCGGTGTCTCGGTGACGCTGGAGGTGCAGCAGCACCTCGGCGAGAACCGCGTGCGCTGCGTGTCCATGCAGCCCACCGAGGGCATGGTCCGCGGGCAGATCGTGACTGACACCGGCAAGCCCATCAACGTGCCTGTGGGCCCCGAGACCCTGGGCCGCATCATCAACGTGGTGGGCGATCCGGTCGACGAGCGCGGTCCCATCGGCCACAAGATGACCCTTCCCATCCACCGGGAAGCGCCCAAGTACGAGGAGCTCAACACCTCCTCCGAGATGTTCGAGACCGGCATCAAGGTCATCGACCTCCTCGAGCCCTACGCGAAGGGCGGCAAGACCGGCCTCTTCGGGGGTGCCGGTGTGGGCAAGACCGTGCTGATCATGGAGCTCATCAACAACATCGCCAAGGGCCACGGCGGCTACTCGGTGTTTGCCGGAGTGGGCGAGCGCACCCGCGAGGGCAACGACCTCTGGCACGAGATGATGGACTCCGGCGTCATCGACAAGAATGACCTCTCCAAGAGCAAGGTGGCCCTGATCTACGGCCAGATGACTGAGCCCCCCGGAGCCCGTGCCCGCGTCGCGCTGACCGGCCTCACCGTCGCCGAATACTTCCGCGACGTGGAAGGCAAGGACGTGCTGCTCTTCGTGGACAACATCTTCCGCTTCACCCAGGCCGGCGCCGAAGTGTCCGCGCTGCTGGGCCGCATGCCCTCCGCCGTGGGCTACCAGCCGACCCTCGCCACGGAAATGGGCGAGCTGCAGGAGCGCATCACCTCCACCAAGAAGGGCTCTATCACCTCGGTGCAGGCCGTCTACGTGCCCGCCGATGACTACACGGATCCCGCGCCCGCCACGACCTTCGCCCACCTGGACGCCACCACCAACCTGTCCCGCGACATCGCGGCCCTCGGCATCTACCCCGCCGTGGATCCCCTGGCCTCCACCAGCCGCCTGCTGGATCCCCGCATCCTGGGCGACCACCACTACAACACCGCCATGCACGTCAAGTCGATCCTGCAGAAGTACAAGGAACTGCAGGACATCATCGCCATCCTCGGCATGGATGAGCTGAGCGACGACGACAAGCTCATCGTGGCCCGCGCCCGCAAGATCCAGCGCTTCCTCAGCCAGCCCTTCTTCGTGGCCGAGCAGTTCACGGGCATGCAGGGCAAGTATGTGAAGCTCGAGGACAGCATCAAGGGCTTCAGCGAGATCTGCGACGGCAAGTGGGATCACCTGCCCGAGCAAGCCTTCTACCTCGTGGGCACCATCGAGGAAGCGGTCGAGAAGGCCGAGAAGTTAGCGGCAGTGTAAGTTTGCTTTTCCCATGCTCGGAATCCGCGCCGCGGATTCCGAGTCTTTAAAAGAGATTGCCATGTCCCTGACCATCAAACTGGAAGTGGTGACCCCGGAGCGGCCGGTCTTTTCGGCTGATGTGGCCGAGGTGCAGTTCCCCACGGCCTCCTGCGGCTACTACGGCATCCTGCCTGGCCACACGCCGGTGATGACGGAAGTGGGCGACGGCTTGCTCTACTACATCCAGGAAGGCCAGAAACACTGGCTCACGGTCTTCGGCGGCTTTGCCGAGGTTGGTCCCGAGCGCGTGATGGTCCTGGCCCGGGAGAGCGAGACCATGGACATGATCGACCTGGAGCGTGCCGAGGCCTCCCGCCAGCGCGCCCTGAAGCTGCTCAAGGAAGCCCATACCGAGCACGACATGGCCATTGCCCAGGCCAAGCTGGATGCCAGCCTCATCCGCCTCCAGGCTGCCGGCCACCCTGCGGGCCACGGCTTCTGATCCATATTCCCGGCGGCCCCGCTGCTGGCGTCTGGTAGGTCCTCGTCTCCGGAGCCCGCCTTGCCCGAGCTGCCCGTTCTGGATCCCCAGCCCCTCCGCGACCTCCAGGAAATCGGGGCCGCGGATGGGCTGGTACAGGAGCTGATCGTCCTCTACCAGGAGGACATTCCCGGCCGGATTGCCCTGCTGCGCAAGGCCGTCGAAGGAGGGGACACCCGGCGCACCCTGGCCGAGTCCCACGGCCTGAAGGGCGCCCTGGGCAACCTCGGCCTGCGGAAGTTCGCGCACCTGGTGGAACAGATCGAGACCGAGGCACGCGAGGGCCGGCTGGAAGCAGCCCTGCCCCTGAGCGGGTTTCTGCAGGGTGCCTACGAGGATGGGCTGGGCGCCCTCGTGGCGACCTTCAACCAGGGCTAACTCGCGACACCGCGGGGTCTTGTTAGGCACTCTAAGGAACTACCAGATCAGGCGCTCGTCCTGGGCCAGCAGGCTGATCCGGTCGTCCTGGAGGGCCAGCAGCTGCGGCAGCATGGTGGCCCGGTCGCCCGGCGTCAGGTGGTAGATCCGCACGGGAATCCGAGCCTGGAGCTTCTGCAGCTCTGCCCCCAGCTTGGCGGGGGTCAGGTGCTTGGAGGCCTCGGCGAGCCAGGCCTGCTCATTGGGGAAGCTGGCCTCGGTGATGATCAGCCGGAGGTTCGGCGTGGCATTGGCCACCGCCCAGATCCGGTCCGTCTCGGCGGTGTCACTGGTAAAGAGGAAGGCATCCTTGCCGTCGTCCACCTTGTAGCCCACGCAGGGCACCAGGTGGTTTACTCGGATGGGCGTGATATGCAGGCCGCAGACATCATACGTCTGCTCGTCCTGGATCTCCGTGTAGCGGATGGTGGGGTCGTTGGGACTGGGGATGACGCTGAAGTCGGGCCAGAGCTCGTCATTGAAGAGGTGGCGGCGGAGGGCGTCAAGGGTCTCGGGGAGGGCGTGGATCTCCACCGCCTCGTGGGTGCGGCCGAAGATGTTCTTGGTGAAGAAGGGCAGGGTGCAGATGTGGTCCAGGTGCGAGTGGCTGAGGAAGACGTGCTGGATCTGAACCTGCTCCTCCACGCTCAGCGCGGCGGTGATGGAGCCCGCGTCGATGGCCACGCAGCCGTTCACGAGCAGTCCCGTCAGACGCTCT
The DNA here is from genome assembly GCA_903863195.1 of uncultured Holophagaceae bacterium. Lineage (GTDB taxonomy): Bacteria > Acidobacteriota > Holophagae > Holophagales > Holophagaceae > Geothrix. The sequence goes on along the minus strand of CAIPAY010000068.1, from coordinate 6,924 downwards.
CCATCGGCCTCGCCACCGCTGCAGCCCAGAATCCTGAGTTCCATCATTCCTCGGTAAAAGAGTCTCCATGATACGGAAAAGGGGCGCCTGGAGCGCCCCTTTCCCACAGCTCGTCCAGTTCGCTAGAAGCGGATGCCGCCGTAGACGCCGATCTGGACCTGCGGTGCCAGGGCCTCAGAGAGGTCCTTGGGGGTGCTGGAGGAGTCTTTCTTGGACAGCGGCGCAGCCACCTCCACCACGAAGAAGGGGCTGACAATCGGGGTGGGGATGCTGAAGCCGATGTTCACCTTGGCCCAGGGGCGGCCCGTAGTGGTGTCCCCGCTGCCGAGGGTGGAGGCTGCGTAGGTGGACCGCCAGGTCATCTTCTCGGAGCGGTATTCGACCCCAGCGCCAACGTTCACCAGCAGCTTCCAGTTCACCATGGCGCCCGCAGCCCAGTACTGGTTGTCGAGCTCGCCATACTTCGCGCTGCCGACATTGAGGTCGCCCGTGGTCTTGTTGTGCCAGGTGGCATTCAGCTGCAGGGCCGCGACCTTCAGGTCCAGCACATCGACACCCCCGCGGAGGCCGAAGCCGGTGGGGCTCACCGCGTCGTAGCTCTTGCCGCTCAGGGCCTGCGCTTTGCCGAACTGCTTGTCGAGGAGGAGTCCGAACTCGGCAGAGGAAAGGGGCAGGGTGGCCAGGATGGAAACGAAGAGCAGTTTGTTGCGCATGGTGACCCCCACTTGGACGAATACTGCATCATCGGCCCAGGATGTCGTCCGGTCAACCACCTTTGGGTGGAAGAAGCGCAGGGCCTCCCAGTTTGCTAATCTCATTCCATGAGGGCCCATCTGCGTTTTCTGCTCCTGGACGAGTTCGACCCCGACACGGGCGAGCTAGCCCTCCGTCTGGCCTTCCAGCCCGAGCCCGAGCCTGGGCTCGAGCTGATCCGGGTCCGGCTGCACCTGGGGCGGCAGGGCAATGCCCTGGAGCCGCTCATCCGGGAGCTGCGGACCCATGTCCAGATGCCGATGCCGCCCCTCTGGGACAATGGCCTCAAGACCGTCATCCACGCCATCGAGGCAGAGCTGGCGGGCCCCGAGGGCCGGAGCTCCTTGCGGTATCTCTGGGTGCGCACGCAGATCCTGCATCCGACGGAGGTCACCCGGTCCACCCCCAACCACTCCGTGGCCCGGCAGGTGGAGATCCTCCGGGACTGGGCCCACCGGCTCGACCAGGAGGGCCAGGCGGTGCGGTCGGCGGAGCTTCTGGACCGCCTGCTCCTGCTGGCCCCCAAGGACGTGACCAGCCTGGCCTACCTCACCAGCTTCTTCCGGGCCCAGGGCATGGCCGAGGAGATGGCTTCCGTGGCGGAGCGCTGGATCCGGATCGAGCCGCAGCGGGTCGAGGCCCGCCTCTGGCTGGGGGAGGCCCTGCTGAGAATGGGGCGGGCCAAGGACGCCCGGGCCGCCTTCGAGGAGGTCCTGAAACTCCACCCGGTCCACCTCCTGGCGCACATGGGCATCGCCCAGGCCCTGAGCCTGCTGGGCGGGAATCCCTTTCCCCACCTCGATGCCGCCCAGGAGCTGGACCCGGCCGCCACCGCCTCGGTGCTGCGCGAGACCTTCGACTACCGGCTGCAGGCCTGCCCTCCCGGCGACCGGGAGCATCACCTCGAGGATCTCCCCGGCGTGCTGGGTGTCTCGGGGGCCGAGATCCAGGACTACATCGACTACCTGGGACTGCCGCAGGCCGGCCCGGGCGGGGCCGTCCGCGAGGCTGAGCTGGCCCGCTGGGTGAGCGTCATGAACCGCTATGCCCTGCTGCCCTTGGGCCTGAACTGGTCCGCCCCCACGCCCAGGCACCTGCCGGAGCTGGTGTGAGTTCAGCAGTCAGCTATCAGCTGTCAGCTCTCAGTGAAAGATGGATTCGGCTGGGCCTAAGGTTTTGTGGCCGATAGCCGGTAGCCGCTAGCCGACAGCTGATAGCCGCCCCCCCCTCTGCGATGATGGAGCCACCCCCGGGGAGTCCCATGTCTGTCCTGCTGAGCACCAGCCTGCCCTTTCCCATCTTCCGCCGGGGCAAGGTGCGGGATGTCTATGACCTGGGCAGCCGGCTGCTGATCGTGGCCACGGACCGCATCAGCGCCTTCGACTGCATCATGCCCGACGGCATCCCGGATAAGGGCCGCATCCTCACGGCCGTCGCCGCCTACTGGTTCCAGGCCACCGAGGACCTGGTGCCCAACCACTTCCGCGGCCAGGCCCACTGGCCCACCGAGGTCGAAGCCTACCGCGAAGCTCTGGCTGGCCGCGCGGTGGTCGTGGAGAAGACCCGGCCCCTGCCCGTGGAGTGCGTGGTGCGGGGCTACCTGGCGGGCAGCGGCTGGAAGGAGTATCAGGCCGGCCGCGCCGTCTGCGGGGTGCCCCTGCCCGCGGGGCTGCAGCTTGCGGACCGGCTGCCCCAGCCGATCTTCACGCCCGCGACCAAGGCCGAGGAAGGGCATGACGAGAACATCACCTTCGAGCGCATGGCCGAGTTGCTCGGGAACCCCATTGCCGACCGCGTGCGGGAGCTCAGCCTGGCCCTCTACCAGCGCGGGGCCCAGCTGGCGGCGGAGCGCGGCATCCTCCTTGCGGACACCAAGTTCGAGTTCGGGCTGGATGCCGACGGGCAGCTGCTCCTCATCGACGAGGCCCTGACCCCGGACAGCAGCCGCTACTGGCTCGCAGATCGCTGGGCCCCGGGCCAGAACCCGCCGAGCCTCGACAAGCAGTTCCTTCGGGACTACCTGGAGACCATCCCCGGCTGGGACAAGCAGCCGCCCGCTCCGCACCTGCCGGAAGCCGTCATTGAGGGCATCCGTGCCCGCTACCTGGATCTGGCCGGGCGCTTCGGCGTCCAGCTCTGAGGGTCGGGCCGCTCCGGCGGCTCGGGTTCATTTCACGGGCGGGTCTTGGGGTGCCAACTGGGCCAGGGCCTCCGGGGGACCGGCAGCCCCGGTGCGGAGCCGCTTGGGGTCGAGCCAGCTCCGCAGCCCCGCGTTGAGGGCTTCCAGGGTCAGGGCTTTCATGGAGCCTAGTGTGGCCCCTCGGCCCTGGGCCTCGGCCAGGGCGGCCGCCAGCAGGGCCTCGGGATGCAGGGAATCCAGGCTGCGGCGGGCCAGCCAGGCACTGCGGGCGTGCTCCAGCTCGACCTGCGTGTAGCCCCGGTGGCCCAGCGCCAGCAGGCGCCCCTGCAGGGTGGTCAGGGCCAGGGGAGCAGCCGTATCGGGCCCTGCCTCGAGGGTGGCCACCAGCCCGCAGCCTTCCAGGGTGATCCGGACCGGCGGAAGGAGGGGATCGCCCGGGACCAAGAGGTCCAGCAGGGCGAGGATCTCCGGGGCCAGTTCCGGCGGTGGGGGGGCCACGGCCTGCAGGGTGAGGCCCGCGCCGGGGGCCGGAATGCGTAGCGGACCCTCCGGGGTGGGCTGAGGCCGGACGGCCGCTTTGGCTGCGGGCAAAGCCGGCCCCACCCAGGAACCGAGGTTGAGCAGGACGAGGCGCTTGGCCTGCTCCAGCCCCAGGTCGCCATGCAGCACCAGCACGGCCCGTTCGGGGCGGAAGACCCGGCTCCGGAAAGCGATCAGGTCCTCCAGGTTGATGGCGCTCAGGCTCGCCTGGGTGGGCTGCTCCCCGGGTGCGACCGCCAAGGCCCGGCGCAGCCGGACCTGGGCTGGGACGCCCAGCGGCTCCTGGTCCCGCCAGCAGGCCGCGGCCTGACGCCACACTGTTGCCGGGTCGAACACCGTCCTCAGGATGTTCTCGGCCAGCAGGCCCAGGGCCCGGTCCTGGTCCCGGCTGCGGGCCACGACCTGCCAGGCCAGACCGGTGGGGGTGGCCTCCCGGGTGAGCTGGATGCCGGAGCTCTCCAGGAGCAGGTCGAAGTCGTCGGACTTGCCCTCGGTGGAAGCGGATGCCTGGAACATCCGCAGCGTCAGGGCCGAGAGCCCCTCCAGGCCCGCCGGGGTGTCTGCGGGCCTGAGGTCCACCTGCAGGTGGGCGCGCACCAGCGGATGTTCGTGGTCCTCCAGGTGGAAGACCCGCAGGCCGTTGGGCAGGACGAAGGGCTGCACCCTGGGCTGGGCATGCAGGGCCACGGTGGCCAGGAGGATCGGCAGGAGTAACCTCACCGCTTCTCCGGACCCAGCTGGGCGGCAAGGAGGTTCAGGGTGCGGCGGCGCTCCTCCGGGCTGAGCATGCGCAACTGCCGGAGCCCCTCCTTGACCAGGTGCTCCCGCTGGGCAAGGTCCGTGATGCGGCTGGCCGCCAGGGCACTCAACACCTTGGCGGTCTCCGCCTCGAGGGGGTCCAGGCCGTCGGTAGTTGAGGGTTCCAGCAGGGCTGTGGTGCGGTGGCTGGGCTTCAGCCAGGCTCGGGCCGCCGCCTGCACGACCTCCGGGGCCAGGGTGCGGAGCCGCTGCACGTCGAGCTCCAGGAGCCGCCAGTCCCCCCCTTCGGCCCAGGCCCGGCCCAGGGCCTTGGCCAGGGCGGCGGGATCATCCACCGTCCTCAGATACTCCGCCTCCAGCATGGTGAGGGCCCTCGCCCACTCTTCCTGGAGGATGGGTTCCTGCTGCAGGCGCAGGATCTCGTTCTGGAGGGCGTTCTCCAGTTCCGCCAGGCTGTGCCCCTCGGCCGGCTTCAGGTCCACCGCCAGCAGCCCTGGCAGGTGGCTCCCCGGCTGATCCATCTGCAGGGAGATCTCGCGCGCCAGGGTCTTCTGGCGGACCAGCCGAGCCTGGAGCCGGCTGGTGGTGCCCCCGCCTAGGAGCTGGGCGGCCAGGCGCAGGGGCAGGTGATCCCGATGGGTGCGGGCGGGGATGCGCCAGCCGGTCAGCAGCCGGGCTTCCCCTCCCAGGGCGACCTGCACCCGCCGGTCCCCGAGGTCCGCGGGGATCTCGGGGAGGAGGGCTTCTTCGGAATCCAGGGAGGCCGGCAGGGTGCCAAAGTTCCGCTCCAGCGCGGGCAGGGCCTGCTCCAGCCTCAGGCCACCGATCACGATGAGGGTGAGGCGGTCGGGACTCAGCGCGCGATGGGCGTAGCTGCGGAGATCCGACCAGCGGAGGGCTTCCAGGGCGGATAGGTGATCCGCGAGGTCCCGGCCGTAGGGATGCCCTGGAAGTGCCGCCCCCCGGAGCATGGCCATGCCCTGGGCCCCCCGGCGCTGGAGCTCCGTGTTCAGGGCGGCCCGGGCTCCGGAGAACCGGCTGAGCTGGAGGGTGCGGAGGCGCTGGGCCTCGGTGCGGCACCAGAAGTCGAAGGCCTCCAAGGGCAGCTCGGTGGAGGCCACCAGCGCGTCGGCGGTGGCCTCAGCCGTCTGGCGTCCACCCCGGGCGGTGTAGAGGTCCGCGAGGGGAGAGGCGGAGAGGTGGCTCTTGAGGCGGCCCTGGAGGGCGGCTAGGCTGGCTTCGAGGGCGGGCAGCTGGGAGGTGGCGACATCCTGGCGCTGGCGCAGCCGCTCCAGGCGCACCGCTTCCAGGAGGCCCTCCTCCTGCTTGAGCAGGGTGTCCAGCTCCAGCTTGGTCTTGCCGGGCTCGACATCCTCGGGCCAGGTGGCACCGTAGAGCACCTGGGCCAGCAGGTCCGTGGCCCCGGCCAGGACGGTGGATTCCTCGGCCCGCCCGCCCCGGAAAACAAGGGTGCCGTGGAAGGCCGTCAGCTCAGACCGCTGCACCAGCAGCACACGGGTGCCGTTGCTGAGGCGCCGTTCCTGGACTTCCGTCAAGCGGGGCACCTGGGCCTGCAAGCCCAGGGCGGTGACGAGGATGGGAACCAGCAGGCGCATGACTCCCAGATTACTACTTCACCTTGATGCTGCCGTTGGTGGTTTCGAGGCGGATGGGCTGGGTGCGGCCAGGCACCTTCACCCGGGCGCTGTGCTTGGTGAGCTCGACGACCTGGGCGCCCTGGACCTTGATCTCCAGGGAGCCGTTGCTGTTCTCGGCCACGAGGTCGCCGGTGGCCTTGCCCAGCTCTACCTCGATGCTGCCGTTGGTGGACTCCAGGCGGATGCCCTCGCCCCAGCCGTCCAGCCGGTGCGCCCGGATGGAGCCGTTGGTGGTCTCCAGGTGGATGCCGCCCTCCACGTCCTCCAGGACGATGCGGCCGTTGGTGGTGCTGCCCTTGATGCGGGCGACCAGGTTCCGGGCTTCGATGGGCCCGTTGGTGGTGTCCACCTGCACTTCACCGCGGATGCGGCTCACCACGATGCTGCCGTTGGTGGCCTCGCAGCGCGCGTAGCCCTCCAGGTTCTCGGCGGCGACGGTGCCGTTGGTGGTGCGGAAGTAGCCGATGAGCTTGCGGGGCACCTGCAGGGTCAGCTCGCAGCGCGGGCTGATGTAGACACCGAAGCTCCAGGAGGGCTGCTGGAAGGCGGCTTCGATGTCGAGGTCCGCGCCCTTCCGCTGCACCACGAGGCTCACGCGCCGCTTCTCGCTGTCGCGGATTTGGGCCGTGAGGGCCACTTCGTCCCGGTCCCAGCCCGTGATGCGGATGGCGCCGTTGCGGTTCTTCACCCAGAGCTTCGAGCCCTGAGCCAGCGGCTCGGTGCGCTGCTCGGTGCGGGAGCCCGAGGGCATGTCCACGCCGATGGTGGGCGCAGGCGGCGCGGGCGGCGCCGGGGGCGGTGGCGGCGGAGGCGCCTGCGCCAGCAGGAGGCTCCCGGCCAGGAGGATGGGAATCCAGCAACTGGAGGCATTCATGACGGCTCCCCGAGAGAAAGAACCAGGGCAGGCCTGGGTAGGGTGTTCACGTTCCAGGATTCGCCGGGTTTAGTAGTCGGCCCTGAAATAGTCACAACTCCTTTTAAAGCTACTATTTGAGGGAACAAATGGTCGATTTTAAACACCAGATTGGAAGGGACAACCCCTCAGAATCCGGTGTACAGATGCGGCCACGAGAG
>CAIPAY010000067.1 GCA_903863195.1 uncultured Holophagaceae bacterium | reverse complement strand
GGACGCCCCCCTCCAGGACGGCGACCGCGTGAGCTTCCTCAAGGCCGCCGCGGGGGGCTGAGGGCTTGGCTATGCATTCAGAAACAAGATAATAGACTTAACACCGATAAACACCGATAAAAGCTGATTAAAAGCTGAAAAAGAATTACTTAATAGATATTGATGGTTATTTTTTACCTGAGCATCGGCCAGACTCCGCTGAAAAGGCTCTCCACGAAGGACACGAAGACGCCCTGCGGGCGCGGGGAGCACACGAATGCGCCCGGACTCACCACGGGCATCCCCAAGGGGGTGGCGGCTGGCTGCGGCCCCAAAAAGCCGTTCCAGCCGCCGCCCCCTTGGCCGGTCGCACGCGACCGGGGGCCCCAGGTCCGGATGCCCTGTCGGCGCGATGACCGCGCCTTCGTGCCCCTTTGGGTCTGTGCTTCGTGTCCTTTGTGGAGATCCTTGAATGCCAAAATGGGGAGAGCAAGGCCGATAACCAAAATTTTGCTATTTCCTCTATCGGTGTTCATCAGCTTTTATCGGTGTTCATCGGTGGTAAAAGCCCTTTTTCTGTTTGATCTCTCTGCCGCCCACGGAAGTGGTCCATGCTTCGGCTCACGCCCAGGAGGCGCAGCACGGCGTCGAAGAGGACGGGCGGAAGCACGCGGGCCACGGGCAGGGCCAGGACAAAGCGGGGCAGGATCAGCCGGGAGCGGTTCCTCTCAATGGCGGTCATGATGCGGCGCACGACATAGTCCGGCTGGAGGATGGGCAGCAGCCAGGAGAACCGGGTACTGGCGCCTGCGAACATGCCCGTGTCGATGAAGTAGGGACAGACCACGGTGGTCCGGACCGGGCTGCCCTGCCGCTTCAGCTCCACGCGAAGGGACTCGTCGAAGCCCACGGCGGCAAACTTGGAGGCGCAGTAGTCGCTCAGCCGGGACGTGCCCGCCAGGCCCGCCACGGAGGCCACGGTGACGAGGTGCCCCCTCCCCCGGCTCAGCATGCCCGGCAGGAAGGCCCGCACGGTCCAGAAGTGGGCCAGGGTGTTCACCTGGAAGGTGCGCTCGATGGCCTCGTCGCTGGTTTCCAGCAGGGGCTTGCCCGACACGATGCCGGCGTTGTTGATGAGGATGTCCACGCCGCCCCGGGCGGCCAGCACCTGGGCACAGACGGCCTGCAGGGCCGCGCGGTCGGCGAGGTCCACCACCAAGGCGCTGGCATCGCCCCCGAGCCGGCAGAGCTCCTCGCGGACCCGCTCCAGCCCCTCCGCGTCCCGGTCCAGCAGGGTGACGCGGGCCTTCCGGTGCACGGCCTCCAGGGCCATGAGGCGCCCCAGGCCGCTGGCCGCGCCGGTGACAAGAACGTGAGCGTCGAAAAATTGGGTCATAGCCACCACCCAGGTCGCCAATACCCTAGCACCAAATTCAGCGCTGGAGCTCTTCCAGGGCGCCCTGGGCGGCTTCCCAGTCGCTCATGGCATAGGCCAGGTCCGCCTCAAGGGCCTTCTGCTCGTCCAGGCGGGCACTGAAGGCCTGCCAGTCGGCGGGATCCATGGCCGCCAGCACCTTCTGGAGGTCCGTGAGCTGGGCTTCCAGGGACGCGACCTTGGCCTCGGCCTCGGCCACCAGGCGCTCGGCTCGCTTCAGGGATCGCTGTTTGTCCTTGTCGATGGGGGTGTGCGGCTTAGGGGTCGGCTGGGGCCTGGACGGCGCCTTGGCCGGGGCGGGCTCGGGCTTCCGGTCGGCCTTCTTCGGGGGGTCCAGCTCCTGGCCATCGGCTTCGTCCTCTTTACCCAGGTCTAGGTCCACCCAGGCCTGGTGCTCCTCGTAGCTCCCCTCGCGATACTCGGCGCGGCCCTCGTGGATGCGCAGCAGCGAGTCCGCCACGCGGCCCAGCAGGTAGCGGTCATGGGTCACCACGATGGCCGCGCCGCTGAAGCTGAGGATGGTGTCCTCCATGGCCTCCATGCTGGGGATGTCCATGTGGTTGGTGGGCTCGTCCAGCAGCAGCAGGTTCACGCCATTGCGGATGAGGGTGGCGATGCTGAGCCGGGCCCGCTCGCCGCCAGAGAGGGCCGTGACAGGCTTGTCCACCTCGTCGCCGCGGAACTGGAACTTCGCCAGGAAGCTCAGGATGTCCTGCTTCACCGCGTTGGGCGTCACCGCGTGGATCTGCTGGAACACGGTGTTGCGCGGATCCAGGTTCCGGTGGTGCTGGTCGAAGTAGCCCAGCTTCACCTGGCTGCCCAGGCGGGCCTGGCCGGTGATGAAGGGAATCTCCTCGGAGATGGCCTTGAGGATCGTCGACTTGCCAGTGCCGTTCAGGCCTACGATGCCCATCTTCTGGCCGCGCTTGATCTGCAGCTGCTCCAGGGGCGCGAACAGGGCCTTGCCATCCCAGCCCACACTGGCGCTCTCCAGCACCAGGGCCACGTCGCCGCCGCGCTGGGTCTCGGGGAAGCTGAACTTCACCTTCCGGCGGTCGCGGAGCGGGCTCTGGATGCGGTCCAGGCGACCCAGGAGCGTGCGCCGCCCCCGGGCCTGCTTGGTGTTCTGGCCCGCGATGTTGCGGCGGATGTACTCTTCCTGCTTCTTGATGTAGGTCTGCTGCTGCTCGTAGTGGCGCTCCTGCAGCTCCAGCTCCTGCTCCTTCTTCTGCATGAACTCCGAGTAGTTGCCCTCGTAGGCCCGGGAGCGGCCAGCCTCAAGTTCAAGGATCTCCGTGGCGATCTTGTCCAGGAAGTAGCGGTCGTGGCTGATCACGGCCACGGTGGCGTCCGTGTCCTGGATGAAGCCCTCCAGCCAGCGCAGGCTGGGCAGGTCCAGGTGGTTGGTGGGCTCGTCCAGCAGCAACAGGTCCTGGCCCTGCAGCACGGCCTTGGCCAGCATCACGCGGCTCTTCTGGCCGCCGGAGAGGGTCTCCACGGGCCGCTCGAAGTCTGCGGCGGTGAAGCCCAGGGACTGCAGGATGCTCTCGGCGCGGGCGCGGATGCTAAAGCCGTCCAGGTGCTCGAAGGTCTCCGTGACCTTCTGGTAGCGCTCCATGATCTCCTCGAGGTTTCCCTCGGCGTCACCCATGCGGTGCTCAAGCTCGCGCATCTCGTGCTGCAGGCGCTCCACGTCGCCGAAGGCCGCCAGGGTCTCCTCCAGCACGCTGCCCTGGGTCTCGGGGATCAGGTCCTGGGCGTAGTGCCCCATGCGAATGCCCCGCTCCCTTGTGGGCCGCACCACCGTGCCCGCATCAGCTTCCAGCTGGGCCAGCAGCAGCTTGAAGACGGTGCTCTTGCCTGCGCCGTTCCGCCCGATGACACCCCAGCACTCGCCCTCCTGGATGGCCCAGGTCACGTCCTTCAGTACCTCCTGGGGGCCGAAGCGCAGGTCGACATGGTTGAGGGAGGCGAGCATCGGGGAGGGCTTTCAGCAAGAAGGCCACCGTGAGGTGGCCTTCTGTTTGGTGGAGCCAATCGGGATCGAACCGACGACCTCTTGCATGCCATGCAAGCGCTCTCCCAGCTGAGCTATGGCCCCAATCGGGAAGACCCAGTATCCCACTCCCTCTGCGCCTCTGCAAGCACAGATCTATGGTGCGACCCGCAGCTTCTGCCCCACCTGGATCCGGTCCCCTTTGAGGCGGTTCCAGGTGCGGAGGTCGCCGAGCTCCACGTCGTATTTCCGGGCGATGGCCGCGAGGGTCTCCCCCTTCACCACGCGATGCGCGAGGGGTGCCGTCTTGACCTTGGCCGGGGCCGCCTTGACTCGAGTCGCGCCACTGGCCAGGCGGATCTCGTCGCCGGGGTGCAGGGCCTTGGCGGCCTCGGGATTCAGGCGCAGCAGCTCGCTGAGGGACAGCTCATAGGTCCGGGCGAGCTTCGACAGGGTGTCGCCGGGCTTGGCCCGCACCGTGGCAGGAGCCTCGGCCGGCGCCTTGGCCTTGGGCCCAGGCGCCGGTGCCTCGGACGGGCGCGTGGCGGCGGGGGGCTCGATCGCTGGCGTGGGCGTGCGCACCCGCACGGGTGCTGGCAGCACTGCGAGCGTCGCCGGCGGGACCGGGACCGGACGGGGCTCGGGGGCCGGCTTGTCGGCATCCTCGCCAGGAGCGAGGTCCCGAGGCACCACGGGCAGCGGCGGCAGGGGCTGGTCGCCGAGCGACTTGGGCTTCGCGCTCTTGGCGGCGAGGTCCCGTTCGTCCAGGGCCAGGGAGGGCGCGGGCGGCACCAGGAGGCGCTTGCCGGGCTTGAACTGCTTGGCCGTGAGGTCGTTCGCGCTGAGGAGATCCTCCTCGGTGAGTTTGAAGCGCTTGGCCACCTTCGCCAGGGTGTCGCCCTTGCGGATGGTGTAGTTCTGGAAGTCCAGGCGCTTGTTGGCGGGCATGCGGGCCAGCTGCCGCAGGCAGTCCATGGCTCGGCCCGGCGGGACGCGCAGCAGGTAGCTGCCGGGCGGGGTCGAGCCCCTCAGCAGCTCCGGATTCAGGGCCTTCAGGGTCGCGGCGTCCGTGTCGGCGCAGCGGGCCAGTACCGTGAGGCTGGTCATGCTCGTCACCGCGACGGTCTCGTAGGAATAGGGCGTGAGCGGCACAATCCGCAGGCCGTAGCGCTCAGGGTTCCGGCCCACGAGGATCGCCGCGCAGAGCTCGGGCACGTAGTTCTTGGTCTCGGTCCGCAGCCAGCGGGAGCGGGCCAGGTCCCAGAAGTTCCGGCTGCCCACGTTCTGGATGGCGCGGTCCAGGGTGAGGGGTCCGGCGTTGTAGCTGGAGGCCGCCAGATACCAGTCGCCGCTGATCTGATAGAGCCGCTTAAGGTAGCGCGCGGCGGCGCGGGTGGCCTTGATGGGGTCGCGGCGCTCCTCCAGCCAGGCATTGCCGTTGAGGCCGTAGATGCGGCCGGTGGAGCGGATGAACTGCCACATGCCCACGGCCTTGGCCTTGCTGTTGGCCTCGTTGCGGAAGCCCGATTCAATGACGGCCAGATAGGCCAGATCCGCGGGAACGCCCTCCTCGGCGAAGACCTGGCGGATCATGGGCATGTACATCGAGGCCCGGCCCAGGGCGTTCTCCATGAAGCCACGCTTGGTGGTGGTGAAGAGGCTCACCCAGGTGAGCACCCGGTCGTTGAGGTCGATGGGGTAGTCGTAGGTGGCGCCCTTTTCCGCGGCCTTCACCCGCTCCTGCTCGGCCCGCAGCTCATCCCCGCTGAGGGTCACGACCTCCTCGGGAGCCTTCAGACCCGGCTCCGTCTCCGCGGCTTCCTCGATGCCCACCTGGTCCTGGACGTCCTTCAGGCGCTGCAGCAGCGCCTGGACCTCGGGCAGCTTGAGGAGCTCCAACGGCCAGTCCGCGGTGAGGACATCTGCCTCGTCTGCGCGGTCCGCGGCGGCGTCCTCATCGTCGGCCTCCAGCGCGTGCTCTGCCGCCTCCACCAGGGCCTGCAGGCGCAGGATCCGGGTGGAGTCGGACTCGACCGCCGGCACGACCTGCGCCACCGCAGGGGTCTGCGGAGGCGGCGCCGGAACCTGGGCCAGCGCCGTCCCCCAGAGGAGGGCGGCCAGGAGCGGGCTCGGCACTAGTGGCTTTCAGCGCTTACCCGCGCCTCGTAGGCGGGGGCGTCCAGCAGGCCGGCCAGATCCCCGGTCAGCTTGATCTTGACCATCCAGCCGCGGCCGAAGGGGTCCTCGTTCACGGCTTCCGGGTGATCGGCCAGGGTCTCGTTGACCTCCAGCACTTCCCCCGCGGCCGGCAGGTTCAGCTCGGAGACCGTCTTCACGGACTCCACCGTGCCGAACTCCTCCCCCTGGCCGAAGGTCGCGCCCACTTCCGGCAGGTCCACGAAGACCACGTCACCCAGGGCGTCCTGGGCGTAACTAGTGATGCCCACCAAGGCCGTGCCGTCGGCAGCGGGCTTGAGCCACTCGTGGTCCTTGGTGTACTTCAGGTCGGCCGGGAACATGGGACCTCCGAAAAAAGTTAACGGTTAACGAATGGCTGGCTGAGAGCTGACAGCCGACAGCTACTTCAGGCGCTTGTAGAAGGGGGTGGGAATGATCTCGGCCGGGACGGCGCGGCCGCGGATGTCGATCTGGATGCGGCCGCCGACCTTGGCCAGCGCCGTGGGGACGTAGGCCAGGCCCAGGTTGATGCCACAGGTGGGCGAGGGGGCCGCGCTGGTGACAAAGCCGATGGGCTGGCCGTCCTGGACCACCGCCATGTGGTCGCGGGCGATGTCCCGCTTCTCCAGGGTCTTGAAGCCGACGAGCTTGCGGGCGAATGGGGCCGCCTTGGCCGCGAGCAGGGCCTCCCGGCCGATGAAGGCGCCCTTGTCCAGCTTCACGATCCAGCCCAGGCCCGCTTCCAGGGCCTGGATGGTGTCGTCGATCTCGTGGCCGTAGAGGGCCATCTTGCACTCCAGGCGCAGGGTGTTGCGGCAGCCCAGCCCCGCGGGTAGCAGCCCCTGGGGCGTGCCGGCCGCCATCACGGCGTTCCAGACCGCTTCCGTGTCCCCGGCGGCGCAGTAGAGCTCGAAGCCATCCTCGCCGGTGTAGCCGGTGCGGCTGATGAGGCACTTGATTCCGGCGACCTCGCCGTGGGTGTAGTGGTAGTAGCCGATGGGCGCCAGGGGCGTCTGCGTGAGCGGCTGCAGGATGCCCAGGGCCAGCGGCCCCTGGAGGGCGATCTGGCCCGTGGCCGGGCTCTCATTCACCATGGTGCAGTCGTAGCCGCCCGCATGCTGCTGGACCCAGGCGAAATCCTTGTCGGAGTTGCCGGCGTTCACCACGAGCAGGAACTCCTCCTCGCCCTCGCGGTAGACCAGCAGGTCGTCCACGAAGGTGCCGTTCTCGTACAGAAAGGCCGTGTAGTGGATCTGCCCGAGCACCAGCTGGGAGACGGCATTGGGCGTGAGGTGCTCTACCAGCGCCAGGGCACCGGGTCCCTTCACGCGGATCTCGCCCATGTGGCTGACGTCGAAGAGGCCGGCCCTGGTGCGGACCGCCTCATGCTCAGCGATGATGCCCGCCGGATACTGCACGGGCATGTCCCAACCCCCGAAGTCCACCATCTTGGCGTTCAGCGCCCGGTGTGCTGCATTGAGAGGGGTCTTCATCAGCTCAGACATCAAGGACTCCTTGAGGTCTCAGTCTAGCCCCGCCGCAACCAGGGCAGAAGGCCCGGCAGCTCCCAGCCCAGACTCCACAGACCACTAGCATCCTCAGTTGTGACAAGGCGCACAGCCAGCGGGAGCACCAGGACCCCGGCCGCCGCCGCGCGGTCCAGCTCTGCGGCATAGACCGGATCGATCTCCCGCGCCGCGTCGAAGCGGTCCACATCGGTGCGGTGGACGAACAGGGCGATGGCGGCGCGGTGGCCCTCGCGCACCATGGCCTGGAGCTCCCGCAGGTGCTTGGTGCCGCGCTCCGTGACCGCGTCCGGGAAGAGGCCCCAGTCCCGGTCCTTGAGGGTGGTGTTCTTCACCTCGATGAAGACCTGGCGGCCCTCGCCGTCCAGAGCCAGCACGTCGATGCGGCTGCGCTCGGCGCCGTACTTGACCTCGGTGCGGACCTCCCGCAGGCCGGGCAGTCCCGGCAGGGCATCCCGCCGGGCGGCCTCGGCCACCACCTTGTTGGGCATGCCGGTCTCCACGCCCACCCAGCCGCCGCCGCGCTCCACCGCCAGCCAGGTGAACTTCAGCTTGCGATCGGGGTTCGCGGCCCGCTCCAGCAGCACCCGGTCGCCGGGCTCCCAGCAGGTCTTCATGGAGCCGGTGTTGGTGGTGTGGGCGGTGACCACGCTGCCGTCCGCCAGGCGCACATCCGCCAGGAACCGCTTGTAGCGCTCGAGGAGAAGGCCCGGGACCAGGCCTGTCCTCTCGACCAGGATCATGGCCACTGGGCCAGGATCTGCTCCAGGACCGCCGGCAGATCCGCCGCCACGAGGTCCGCCTGGGAGCCGTCCACCTTGTGCCCGTAGCCTGTGCGGACCAGGGCGACCTTGCACCCGGCCCGGCGCCCGGCGTCCAGGTCGATGGCCTTGTCCCCCACCATCCAGGAGCGGGAGAGGTCCAGCCCATGCTCGTCAGCGGCCCGGACCAGCATGCCCGGATTGGGCTTCCGCTCCGGGTGGTCAGCCACGGCGTATTCCCCCTGCCCTTCCTGGTGGTGGGGGGCGGCGTAGATCGCGTCGACGCGGGCGTGCTCTGCGGCCAGCAGGACCGCCATGCGGTCCATGACTGAGTCGAAGTCCTCCCAGCTGAAGCGGCCCCGGCCGATGCCGCTCTGGTTGGTGACGACCACCACGGGAATGCCGAGGGCGTTGAGCCGGGCGACGGCAGCTGCGGCGCCCGGGATCAGGACGAGCTTGTCAGGATCGCAAAGGTGATCCACTTCCTCATTGATGGTGCCATCGCGGTCCAGGAAGATGGCTGGCTTCAAGGCAGCCACTCGGCGACGCAGACGTCGAACTGGCGGGGGCCCCGGGGCGCGCGGCCGCTCACCCAGACCAGGCGCTTGCCGTCGGGGCTGAAGTGGGGGAAGGAGTTGAAGCCGCCGGTCCAGGTAATGCGCTCCAGACCGGTGCCGTCCAGGTTGATGCGGAAGAGGTCGAACCCGCGGCCCCTGCCCTGGTCGTCGTGGTGGTTGGAGGCGAAGATGATGCCCTTGCCGTCCGGGGTGAATATCGGCGCGAAGGCGGCCCCGGGCAGGTTCGACACCTGCCGCTTGCCGGTGCCGTCCGCGTTCATCACCCAGATGTCCATGGCCATGGGCTCGACGAGGTGCTGCTTCAGCAGGGTCTTGTATTTCGCCGTGGCCTCAGCGCCCTTGGGGTAGTTCGTGCGCCAGGCAATGAGCTTGGAGTCGGGGCTGAACACGGCGCCGCCGTCGTAGCCCACGCCATCCGTGAGCTGGAGCAGGTGCTTGCCGTCGAGGTCCACGCGCCAGATGTCGACATCGCCGCCCCGCTCGCTCGTGAAGATGATCCACTTACCGTTGGGGGAGGTGGTGGCTTCGGCGTCGTAGCCCGTGGCCGGCAGGAAGGGCTTGGCGTCCGAGCCGTCCGCGTTGGCGATGTAGAGGTCAAAGCCCTGGAATACGGGCCACTGGTACTTGCCCGGCGTGTAGGGCGGCCCCTCCGGGCACTCGGGGCCGGCGCCGTGGGTGCTGGCGAAGATGATCTTCCTGTCGCCCGGCAGCCACCAGCCGCAGGTGACCCGCCCCTTGCCGGTGCTGACGCGCTTCTGCTCCGAGCCGTCGGCGTTCATGGTGTAGAGCTGATCGCAGGGATAGCCGTCCCGGGTGCTCTGGAAGATGATCTTCTTGCCGTCCGTGGACCAGTAGGCCTCCGCATTGGAGCCGGTGGCCGTGAGCTTGACGGGGTTGCGGAAGTGGGTCTCCCGGGCGTCCACCAGGCTCATCGTGGGTGCGGGCTGGGCGACCAGGAGCAGCGGGCAGAGAGCGGCGAACAACAGGCGTTTCATGGGGACTCCTCATTCACGTACGGACAGGGATCTTGCAGAATGCCAGAGTCCAGGCCCTCCCGTCACTCCAGCGGCAGGCTGATCCGCACTCGGGAGCCCCGGTCCCGGGGCAGGATCTCCACGGTTCCGCCGTAGGCGTTCAGCAGCTGGACGCAGGCGGAGAGTCCATGCCCGGGCCTGCGGCCGGTCTCCGTGGGCTCCGGCCGCAGGGCCGGAAAGGGCTCGAAGGCGGCGGCCAGGAACGCAGGATCGATGGAAGCCCCATCGTCCTCGACTTCGAACTGGAACTGACCCTCGCCCGAAGCGGTGCGAAGGGTGATCTGTCCCGGCCCACCCTCGAGCGAGTGCTCGAACAGGTGCCCCAGCACATCGGAGAAGTCGGCGCTTACGCCGAAGATCCGGTCCACCGGGGCCGCCAGCTCCAGCACCACGCGCTGGCCGTCCGGCAGCGCCCCGGCGGCCCTCGTCAACTCCAGCTCCTCCTGGAAGAGCTCGTGGAGGCGCAGCCACTCCGGGCTGCCGGAGCGTTCCTGGCCCGCGCGCCGGAGCATGGCTCGGACCAGCCGATCCACGCGGTCGATGGCTCCCTGGATCTCGCCCATGGCCCGGTGGCACTCCACCCGCTCCTCGGGGGCTGGCACCTCGGGGCGGTCCATGAACAATGCCAGGGCGGAACTCTCCTGCCGGAGGCTCTGCACCGGTCCCTCCAGGCGCCTCGCCATGTTGAGGAACAGGCCCCCCAGGGCGGTCTTCTGGTTCTGGTGCCCCAGTGCCCGCTGGGCCTCCTTCAGCTCGACATAGGCCGCTTCGAGCCCCTCATAGCTGGTTCCCAGGGCGCGGCTGGTCTGCTCCAGGTGTGTGATCAGGCCGGCGTTCTCAAGGCTCACATGGAGTAGGCCCGTGTGCATGGCGACGAGCTCCAGCTCGAAGGGCTGGTAGGCCGCCAGGGCCCGGTCCGCGGTGAGGAAGCCCCAGAGCTGGTCCTCGCCCGAGCGGCTGCGGAGGGGAATGAGCAGAGGGTGGGCCAGGGGAGCCCAGAGGTTCAGCCCGATGCCCGGCTGCCAGCAGCCGGACTGCCGGACATCGGCGCCGGAGAGCACCTTGCCCCCAGCCAGCGCCTCGGTCCAGGCGACCAGGGGGTGGTCCATGAGGAGCACCGGGGTCTCGCGGAGGCCCTCCGGGGTCAGGGCCAGGCCCTGGAAATAGGCCCCGCTGTCGTGCAGGTGGTAGCAGCAGAGGTGGTCGAAGCCCAGGTCCGTCGCCAGCTGGTCCAGCACCCGCAAGAGGATGGCATGGGTGTCCCGGAGCGGGATGATGTCCTGGCTCAGGGACAGCAGCCGGGAGAGGCTCTGGCTCCTCTGCTCCAGCTGGCCCTGGACCTCCAGCAGCTTCCGGTTGCTCTCCTGGGCCTCCCGCAGCTGGACCTCAAGATGGTCCACCACCTGCTGGCTGAACTGGCGCAGGGCGGCCTTCTCCCGGCCCAGCTCAAGCCGGTCGCGCTGCCCCCCGAGGTAGGCCTCGACCTGGGCGACAAACACGAAGGGGTCGATGGGCTTGGAGATGAAGCCGTCGCAGCCCGTGACCAGGGCCGTCTCCCGGTCGTGGCGCATGGACTTGGCCGTCAGGGCCACGATGAGGGTGTCCGCCAGGTTCGGGTTCTGGCGCAGCTTGGTGGCCACCTCGAACCCGGACAGGTCCGGCAGGTTGATGTCCAGCAGGATGAGCGCGGGTGCCAGCCTCAGGGCCAACTCGCAGCCCTTGAGCCCCTCGGCGGCCCAGTGCATCTCGTAGCCGGCCTGGGACAGCAGCCGCTGGACCAGCCGCCAGTTCATGGGGTTGTCTTCGATGCAGAGGATGCGGACCGGGTCGCTCATGCGCGCCCACCCGGGATGACCGGCATCTCCATCATGAAGACGCTGCCCTCTCCCTTGCGGCTGCTGGCGGTGATGCGCCCGGCCATCAGGCCCATGAACCGCTGGCTGATGGCAAGGCCCAGGCCGGTGCCGCCGAAGCGCCGGGTGATGCTGCCGTCCACCTGCTGGAACGGGATGAAGAGGCGGCCCAGCTCAGCCTCATTCATGCCGATGCCGGTGTCCTGGATGCGGACCCGGAACATCCGGCCCTCCCGGGCGGCCGAGATGCGCACGGTGCCTGCTTCCGTGAACTTGACGGCATTGCCGGCCAGGTTCGTGAAGACCTGGCGCAAGCGGTCAGCGTCGCCCATGACCCGGATCTCTTCGGCGGGCCGCTGGTACTCGAGGGTGATGGGGCGGCCCTTGATGAGCCCGGCCGCCATGGCCTTCACCTCGTCGAGCAGAAGCATGGGATCGACCTCCTCCAGCAGCAGCTCCATCTTGCCCGCTTCGATCTTGGAAAGGTCCAGGATTGAATCAATGAGGCCCAGGAGGGACCGACCGTTCTGGTAGATGATCTGGAGATCCTCCTTCGCCTCCACGCCCAGGCGCCCATGCGGATCCTGCATCAGCATGCCGGAGAAGCCGATGATGGAGTTCAGCGGGGTCCTGAGCTCGTGGCTCATGTTGGCCAGGAACTCGTCCTTGAGGTGGTCCACTTCCTTCAGCTTCTGGAAGCTGGCGACCAGGTTCTCGTTGAGGTCCCGCAGCTCCTGGGTCTTCTCGTGGACCTTCTCCTCCAGGGTGCCGGCCCAGGCCTTCAGCTCCGTGCGGCTCTGCTCGAGGCCCTTGGTGCGGTCCAGCACCAGCTGCTCCAGGTTGGCGCGGATCTCCTCAAGCTCCCAGATGGTCTCCATGAGCTGCCGGGTGCGCTCCTGGACGCGGTATTCGAGCAGCCGGTTCTGCCGCTCGATCTCATCCCGGGAGATCCGGAGCTTGTCGGTCATGACCTCGAAGGAGTGGCTGAGATCCTGGATCTCGTCCCGGGTGGTGACCTTCACGGAGACCGTCTCCAGGCTGCCCGAGGCCACCTTCTGGGCGGCCTCGGTGAGCTCGATCACCGGGCGAAGGTAGCGGTTCGAGAGGACCACCGCCGCCAGGATGCCCAGGACCAGGGTGACCAGCCCCACGGTCAGGCTGGCCCTGATGTTCTCCCGCACGGCCCGCTGGGTGCCTTCCGTGGTGAACCCGAGGACCAGCGTCCCCACCTGATCCGCCCGGGGCTCCTCGTAGAACACAGGAGCCACCGCCACCAGCATGTTGTCCTCCCGCCGCGCGTAGGTGTGGGAGATGCCGTCTTTCAGCAGCTGCCCCATGGCCCACTCGGGGGTGGTCGGCGTGCTGTCCAGGGGCTCGCCCTTGGACCCGAAGACCGCGCTGAAGCGGAAGGCCGGGATGTTCTGCACCCCCTGGAGCACCCGGGCGATGTCCCGGGTGCTGCCGGCGCTGACGGCGGGACCGAGGGCGTAGCTGGCCGTTTCGGCCACCTGGCGGGCGCTGAGCTCAGCCTGGGTGCGGATCTGCTGCTCCACCCAGCGCGGGTAGTAGAGCAGGTTGAAGGCGATGAAGGAGAGCACCAGGATGCTGATGACGGTGCTCAGCTTGGTCTTGATGGAGAGACGATACATGCACGAAGCCCGGGGAATCGGCTATCAGCCTAGCAGTAGCTTACGCGCTAGAACTTGAAGAGGTTCACCTCGCGGTTGAGCATGTGGACCTGCAGCCCCAGCTCCTCCACCGCCCCGTTCGATGTCTCGATGGCCCGCTCGCTCTCCAGGGCCTTCCCGAGCACCCGGTTCATGGTCTCTTTCAGGGAGACCACGTGGTCCTCCTGGCGGGCCAGGATCTCGTGGAGGTGGCTGGCCAGAGCGCGGACCTGCTCGGTGGCCTTGGCGATCTCGTCGCTGCCCGTGCTCTGCTCCCGGGTCGAGTCGCGCACCACGGAGGTGGCCTGCTGGACATTCATGGCCAGTGAGAGGATGTAGTTGCTGGTCTGCTGCTGCTCCTCGATCACCGTGCGGATGGTCTCCACCTGGTTGTGGATGTTGCGGTTGGCCTCGTGGATCAGGGAAGCCTGCCCCGCCTGCTGGAGGGTCTCCGAGTGGATGCTCTCCACCACCATGTCCGTCTCGCTCACGGACTCAAGGATGGCCTGCAGCGCCAGCTCGCTCTGCCCCACGGAGTCGGCCCCGTCCCGGACCGCGTCCAGCCCCAGCTCCACCTGCTGGTAGGCCTTCCGGATCTCCGCCTGGAGGGTGCCGATGATCTGCTGGATCTCCTGGGTCGACCGGCTGGTCTGTTCCGAGAGCACCTTGATCTCGTCCGCCACCACCGAGAAGCCCTTGGACTGGTCCACCCCGGAGCCGCCCTGCGATGCGATGATGGCCGCGTTCAGGGCCAGCATGTTGGTCTGCTGGGTGTGATCGCCGATGTAGTCGAGGATCTTGGCGATGTCCGCGCCGAGCTGCAGCAAGGTGCGGGTGGTGCCGTGGAAGTCCTGCACGACGCGCTCGATGACCTGGATCTTCTCGCGGTTCCGGGCCACCAGCTCCATGCCCCGGCCCGCGTTGTGGATGACCTTCTTGGTGTAGCGCTGGGCGATCTTCACGCTGTCGTCGATGGCGGAGGTGCTCTGCTCCAGGTTCTCGGCGAACTCCTTGGTGTGCTCCGCATGGCCGGCCAGGTGGTCGATGTTCTTGCCCACGTTCTTGATGGCGACGTCGAAGTCCCGGATGGCGGAGGTGATGCCCTCCACGACGAGGAGGAGCTCATCCATGCTCTGGTTGATCTGCTGGACGCTGGCGGCCATCTCCACGATGGTGGTGTTGGTGCTCTCGGAGGCGAGGCTCAGCTGCATGGAGCTTGCGCTGATGCCGATGGAGGTGTCCGTCAGCTCGTTGATCTCGTGGTGGAAGGCCTCGATGAGCTCACGCTGGCCGGAGTTGGAGTGCCGAACCCCGTCGCCGGACTCGCGGATGAGGGTGCTGGCCTTGGCCAGGTCGCGGCTGGCGGACCGGATCTGGAGGACCATGCCCCGCAGGCTGCCCACCATGTGGCCGAAGCCCTGCACCAGCGCGGTCACTTCGTCATCGCTGTAGACGGGCTCCAGGCGGTCGATGCGCCCTTCGCCCACCCGCTGGGTGTTGCGGGTCAGGAGCAGCAGGGGGCGCTGCACATCGCGCAGGATCAGGGGAATGAAGTAGGCGAGGAAGGCGGCCGCCAGGACCAGGATGGCCAGGTTGGGCCGAAGGGCTTTCCAGATGGCGTCGGCATACTCGGCTTCCGGGATCACGGCGCGCAGCTCCGAGCCGTCCGGCAGGGCCTGGACCACCACGATGTCCCCGCCGCCCGCAGGCTGGAGGCGCGATCCCAGCACCCGGCCGCCCCGGGCCGCCGACAGACGCAGGGAGACCCCGCCCCCGACGCCGAGCTTCAGCGTTCCCAGAAACGCTTCCAGGTCCTCCGGGGTGGTGTTCATCTCGGACACGAAGGCCACAGAGTCCCCGAGGTTCACCAGCTCGTTCTGCGCATACCTCGCGGTCTTCGCCCGGATCGAGGACTGCAGGGTCAAGCCGGACACGAGAATGGAGACGAGGAGCACCCCGCCAGTGATACCTAGGAACCCGAAGCCGAACTTCGCCCGCAGGCTGGTGGAGAACCGCGCGAAGGAGTCATTGAACCCAGGCTGGCCCGCCAGGAGCTTGTAGAGCCTCATGAGGTTCTGCTTGGCGATGAAGTAGTGGCAAATGGCGCTGATGACCACCAGGGTGCAGAACATCGCCGCGGTGATGAAGCTGATCCAGACACTCTGGCCCAGGTAGAGCTTCATCCAGAGGTAGCCCCCGATGCTCAGGCCCAGGCCCATCAGGAAATAGAGGAGCGAGGAGGACTGGGGGAAGCGGGTCAGCAGCCGGTAGGACTCGGGGCCCAGGTCCCGTTCGGCGAGGTGCCGTCCGAAGTGCCGGACCTGGAGGAGGTTCCCGCCGCCGGTCAGCAGGAGGCAGCCCAGGGCCAGCAGGACGCCCTTGGCGCTGAAGCGGAAGCCCGGGGGTGCCACAAACACCAGCAGGATGGCCGTCACGAAGAACAGCAGGACCCAGATGACGCCGGTGCCCAGGCTCAGATGCCGCAGCACCTGCTCTCGGTCGGCCTTCCCCAGCTGAACCGCAGGCTCCGCCTTGAATTCAGGCAGGGATCCAGAGATGGAATCGGGCTGAGCCATATTCCCGTATTTCGGCCAGCTTCCAGCCTGTCTGTAATTCCAGCGCGGTCTCGCGGGCCGTTTCGAAGACCAGGACGCCATCTGAGGCGATCCACGCCCGCAGGGTCGCCGCGAGGCGGACCCACAGGTCCGCCGCCCGCTCGTAGGGCGGATCCAGGAAGATCACCGCCTGCCCTGCGAAGGCCTTGGCGGCGTACTTGCGGAGGTCGCCGCGCAGGGCCTGGACCGGCAGGCCCGCCGCGTTCTTCTGGAGGCAGGTCCAGCCGGGTTCCGCAGACTCCAGGCACACCACGGGCGTGTAGCCCCGGGAGTGGGCCTCGAGCCCGACCGCCCCGGTACCGGCGCAGAGGTCCAGGAAGGGGCCCTGGGGCCAGCGCTGGAGGATGGAGAAGAGCGCTTCCCGGGCCCGGTCGGAGGTTGGGCGCACCCGCAGGTCGCCGGGAGGAGGTGCCACGAGGCGGCGACCCTTCAGTGTGCCGGCAACGATGCGCAAGGCTGGCGGCTCAGTAGGCCCAGCGGAGGAGGGTGGAGCCCCAGGTGAACCCGGCGCCGAAGGCGGCCAGGGCCACCAGGTCGCCCTTCGCCATGCGGCCCTGTTCGAAGGCCTGGTGCAGGGCCGTGGGAATGGTGGCCGCCGTGGTGTTGCCGAACTTGTCGATGTTCACCATCATCCGCGCGGGGTCCAGCTCGAGGCGCTTGGCGGCGGCATCCATGATCCGGATGTTGGCCTGGTGGGGCACGAAGAGCTTCAGCTCGTCCGCCGCGAAGCCGTTCCGGTCCATGAGCATGCGGCTGTTGTCAGCCATCTCCCGGACCGCCTTCTTGAAGACTTCGCTGCCGGACTGGTGGATGTAGTGATCCCGGGCAGCGACGGTCTCCGCCGTGGCCGGACTCGCGGAACCGCCCGCGGGCATGTAGAGGAAGCAGCCCCCGGAGCCGTCGATGGTGTGGTCGAAGTCGAGGATGCCGAGACCTTCCTCCACGCGCTCCACGATGACCGCGCCTGCGCCGTCCCCGAAGAGCACCGAGGTGGTCCGGTCCTCGAGGTCGATGACGGTGGACATGATGTCCACGCCCACCACGCCCACACGCTTAACCCCCCCGGCGGCAACGAGGCTGGCGGCGGTGGTGAGGGCATAGAGGAAGCCCGAACAGGCGGCGCTCAGGTCGAAGCCGAAGGCGTTGGTGGCGCCGACCATCTCCTGGATGCGGCAGGCGGTGGCGGGAAAGAGCGTATCCGGCGTCACCGTGGCGACGATGATCGCGTCCAGCTCCGTGGCCTTCATGCCCCGGTTGTCGAGGGCCATCTGCAGGGCGGGCGCACCCAGCTGCGAGGCCCCGGTGCCAGGCTCGGCCCAGCGCCGCTCACTGATGCCCGTGCGGGTCCGGATCCACTCGTCGTTGGTCTCCATGATCTTGGAAAGATCGTCGTTGGTGACCACGCGAGAGGGGAAACACTGCCCGGTGGCGGTGATCCCGACGGGGGCGGCAAGGCGACGGTTCAAAGGGCCTCCGGAGCGAAACAGCCATTGTCGCACGAAGGGCGCACCCCGTCAGCGTTCGCTCCGGAAGCGGCGCAACAAGTCCAGCATCCCTTCCACATCCAGCTGCCGGACCGCCACGCCGTTCAGCTGAACCGAAGCCCCGAGCCAGCCCCGCGTCGGGTCTGTGTCCTCGGGTTCCTCCCCAGGACCGGGCAGCTCATCGAGCGTGCGCACGAGCCGCTCGAGCGGCAGGGCCAGCCGCGTGCGCAGCACGGCCAGCGCCTCGGGCGGACCCTCCAGGCGCCGGCCGCCGGGCAGGTCCTCCCAGGCGAGCACCGGCAGGAACTCGCCCTGGTGGATGACGACCCCCTGGATGCCGGTGAGACCGCCGGGCAACGGGGTCGGGGGCGAGGGCGCCACCACCTCCCGCAGGTCCCGGGTGGACAGCAGCAGGTCGCGGCCCGCGGCCCTTACCCAGAGCCAGCTCCCCGCCTCAGACACGGGCCACCCGCCGCATGAGGGAGTCCATGGCCAGCCCCAGCACCGCCTCGGGATCCACCACCCAGAGGATGCCTTCCTCCTGGGGACTGCCGCCCATGATGCCGGGGGTCTGGGCCAGCTCCGGCAGGCTGCGCAGCAGCACGTCCCCCCGGCTCAGCACCTGGTCCACCCCGATGGCCACCTCGAAGCTGCCCCGCCCGGCGGGGCCCCCCTGCTGGGTCAGCACCACGAAGGTGCGCTGACCCTCGGGATCCCGCAGACCCAGGCAGGCCTGGAGGGACTCCAGGGGGATGAGCTTGCCCAGCACCTCGACCCGCACCCCGCCCTGCAGGTGGATGCGACCGGTCTGGACCCGCAGCACGCTGGCCAGCGGGATGCCGAAGACCTGCCCCTCGCAGCGGACCTTCAGGCAGTTCACCACCGCCCGGCTGAGAGGCAGCGTGAGGCGGATGAGGCTACCCCGGCGCGGCTCGGTGGAGAGGTGGATCTCGCCACCGAGGCTCTCCACCTCGGACCGCACCACATCCATGCCCACCCCGCGCCCCGAGATCTGGGAAGCCTGGTCCTGGGTGGAGAAGCCCGGCTCCAGGGAGAGCCGGAGCAGCCGCTCCGGGTCGGCCCGCTCCCCCGGTTCGAGCAGCCCCAGCTCCAGGCCCCGGGCCTCGAGGCGCGCCAGATCGAAGCCCCGGCCGTCATCGCGGAGGTCGAAGCGCAGGTTCCGCCCCCACTGGCTGGCCGAGAGCTTCAGGGTGCCGGTCTCGGTCTTGCCCTGAGCCAGGCGCTCGGAGGGCAGCTCCAGGCCGTGATCCAGGGCGTTGCGGACCAGGTGCAGGAAGGGCTCGGCCAGGTGGCTGAGCAGGCTCCGCTCCACCTCGAGCTCCCCCCCCTGCAGCTGCAAGCGCACGGGCTTGCCCAGGTCCCGGCTCAGGCTCTTCACCAAGGGCTCGATGCGGGAGAAGAGGCTCTCGACCTTGACCATGCGCATCTGCAGCAGGGACTTCTGCACATCCAGCAGCCCCGTCTCCATCTCGGCGAGGAGCGCCCGGGGCGCCTCCAGCTCCGCCTCCTCGACCCGCCGCAGCAGCCGGCTGGCGGTGTCCCGGAGCTGGCCCACGGTCATGAGGCGAGCCTCCAGCGCCTCCACCCGCTGGGCGGGCAGCCGCAGGATCTCGGTGTCGTGCACCGGGGGCGCGGGCGCGGCGGGGCTCTCCGGCAGGCGCTCGGAGACCGGCGCGGGCACCGGCGCTATCGACGCCCGCAGGCTGGCCGGGATGCGGGCGGGATCCATCAGCAGTCGGCTCTCCAGAGCCTCCCCCGCTTCCACAGGGAGAGGCTCCGGCGTCTCCCCCGCCCATAGCAACAGGAAGGCCAGGCCCTCCCGGTCTGGGGGCAGGTCCCAGGGGAGGGCGGAGATCAGCTCCCCCCGGGCCGCCAGGGTCTCGCTGATGGCCCGGAGGCGCTCATCGAAGGTGGCGAAGTCGAGGCAGACCCCCAGGGCGTGGATCGGGATCCCGGCCAGCAGCACGGCCGTCACCCGCAGCCGTTCATAGTCCGACAGGGCCTTGAGCGTCTCCAGGGGCAGGTCCAGGAGGGTCGTCAGGTCCTGGGCCTGGCCCTCGGCAGGACGGGCCAGGGCCTCGAGCTCCCCGATCTGCCGCCGCACGGGCTGCAGGTAGTCCTCGGGCTCGGGCCGCCCCCGGCGGAGGCTGTCGAGGCCGGACTCGAGGGCGAGGATGCCCGCCTCCAGGGTCTCGATCAGGGAGTCCGTGGAGCGGAGCCGCCCCTTCCGCATGAGGTCGAAAATGTCCTCCAGCCGGTGGGCCGCCTTGCTGAACACGGGATACCCGAGCATGCCGGCCATGCCCTTGAGGGTGTGCGTGGTCCGGAACAGCGCGTTCACCGAGGCCTGGACCACGTGGGCGGGCTGGGGCTCCCTCAGCGTGGCAAGGGTCTGCCGGGCCTGCCCGAACAGGTCCTCGCATTCCGCCCAGACATCGTCGAAAGACTGATCCAATGGCACTCCCCGTCTCCTCCGATTCGGCAGACGGCCCCCACCGCTGGAATCTGGGCGCTCCCGATAGACTGGTCCCATGCGCACCCTCGCTGTCCTCCCCTCTCGCTTCCAGGCCTCCCGGTTTCCGGGCAAGCCCCTCGCGCTCATCGCCGGGCGGCCCATGATCCAGTGGGTCTTCGAGGCGGCCCTGCGCGCCCGGGGCGTGGACCGCGTGGTGGTGGCCACTGATGATGACCGCATCGCCAGCGTCGTGCACGGCTTCGGGGGCGAAGCCGTGATGACCGACGCCGCCCTGCCCTCGGGCACGGACCGCGTCGCCGCCGCCCTGGCCGCCCTGGGCGAGGCCTATGACTGCGTGCTGAACCTCCAGGGCGACGAGCCCGCCATGCATCCCGAGACTGTGGCCGCGGTGGTGGCGCTCATGCAGGCGCAGCCGGACCTGCCCCTGGGCACCGCCGCCTGCCCCTTCGCCAGCGCCGACGAGCTGTTCAACCCCAACGCCGTGAAGGTGGTGGTGGACGACCGGCAGCGGGCGCTCTACTTCAGCCGCAGCCCCATCCCCTACCTGCGGAACTCCACGGTCTTCGAGCCGGACTTCCGGCCCTGGCTGGCGCCGGGCCAGCTGGCCCTCTTCCGCCGTCACCTGGGGCTCTACGCCTACCGGCCCGAGGCCCTGCGGGCCTTCACCCGGCTGCCCCAGCACCCGCTGGAGCAGCTGGAGATGCTGGAGCAGCTCCGGGCACTGGCCGCGGGCTTGGCCATCGGCGTGGCCGACACGCCCCACCTGAGCCTCGGCGTGGACGTTCCCGGCGATGTCCCGGCCGTCGAGGCCCTCCTCCGGGAGCGGGGCCTGGCGCGGTAGACTCAGGGACGGGACCGTGGGTCCCGTTCATCGCCAGGAGCGCTCGTGAGCCACCATAAAGTCGTCGTGATCGGCACCGGCCCCGCAGGCTACACCGCGGCCCTCTACACCTCGCGCGCCAATCTGGAGCCCCTGGTGCTGGAAGGCGCCCAGCCCGGCGGCCAGCTCACCATCACCACGGAAGTTGAGAACTTCCCCGGCTTCCGCCACGGCATCGCGGGTCCGGCCCTCATGGACGAGATGCGCGAGCAGGTGCTCCGGTTCGGCACCGTCATCAAGTCCGAGACGGTCCTGACGGCGGACCTGCAGGCCCGCCCCTTCCGCCTCACCACGGACAAGGGCGACTACACCGCCGAGGCCTTGATCATCGCCACCGGGGCCTCGGCCAAGTGGCTGGGCATCGGCAAGGACGAGGACCTCTCCCGGTCCGGCGGGGGCGTCAGCGCCTGCGCCACCTGTGACGGCTTCTTCTATCGCGGCAAGGAGATCGCCGTGGTGGGCGGGGGCGACACGGCGGCCGAGGAGGCCATCTTCCTCACCAAGTTCGCCACCAAGGTCCACCTCATCCACCGCCGCGACCGGCTCCGGGCCTCCAAGGCCATGCAGGACCGCGCCCTGGCCAACGAGAAGATCCACCCGGTCTGGAACAAGACCGTCCTGGACGTGCTCACCACGGTCCTGGAGACCCCCATGGGCGAGAAGGTCGAGAAGGTCTGCGCCCTGAAGCTGCAGGACACCGTGGACGGCTCCATCTCCGAGCTGCCCGTCGACGGCCTCTTCGTGGCCATCGGCCACCAGCCCAACACCAGCCTCTTCACGGGACAGCTGCCCATGGACGAGACGGGCTACCTGCAGGTGGAAAAGGGCTCCAGCCGCACCCGCATCGAGGGTGTCTTCGCCTGCGGCGACGTGCAGGACCACACCTACCGGCAGGCCATCACGGCCGCCGGCAGCGGCTGCATGGCCGCCATCGACGCCGAGCGCTGGCTGGTCGAGAAGGGCCTCGCCGAGTAGGGCTGCCAGGTCGAAATCAGGTCGTCTTTTTCGGCATCAGCTCCCGATTAGCCTTAACATGGGGTGGCCTCTGCCTATGGCCCCTCATGAATCTACTTGTTATTTCCCGACATGACGACCTCGTCGAACGGATCCGCATGGCCTTCGAGGGGGCGGGCCATGCCGTCATCCAGGCAGGGGACCCCCTGGAGGCCCTCGCCAAGGATGCCTGGGGGGACGTCCAGGTGCTGGTGGTGGATGCCATCGGGGACCCCATGGACGGCTTCCGGCTCACCCGACTGCTGCGGGGCGAGGCCCGGGTGCTCTTCCAGAACCTGCCCATCTTCCTGATCCTCGACCACCCGCCCAGCGACCAGGAGCGCCTGGCGTTGAAAGCCAGCGAAGGGGACGGCTTCATCCTCACGAGCAGCAGCCTCCAGCAGCTGCTGAACCGCCTGGGTCCCGTCATGGCCGGGGGGCTCAGCAAGGAGGGATGCCAGCGGGTGCCCGTGCTGGGCGTGGGCCTCCAGGGGGGCCTTGGACAGCAGGCCCGGGAGATCCTCCAGCATGTCGGCATGGAGCTCTACACCCCGCCTGCCCGCAACGCCGCCGAGGCCCAGCAGAGCCTGAAGTCCCCCGTCCTCCTGCTGGGCCTCTCGGCCGGCGGAGTTGCGGGCGCCCTGGCCGGGCTGGCCCAGCTGCGGGACCAGAACCACCTGTTGTATACGATCCTGGTGGGTCAGGTGAAGACCGACGCGGACCAGCGGAAGCTAATCCTCGCGGGGATCTCGGACTGGGTGCCCCTGCCCCTCTCCGCGCCCCGGCTGATCCATGCCTGCAGGCGCGCCATCGAGTTCCTGCACGCCCGGCGCATCCAGGCCGAATACGAGTCCGCCCTCCACGACCTCCGCGCCCGCC
The DNA here is from genome assembly GCA_903863195.1 of uncultured Holophagaceae bacterium. Lineage (GTDB taxonomy): Bacteria > Acidobacteriota > Holophagae > Holophagales > Holophagaceae > Geothrix. Next base: position 18,484 of record CAIPAY010000067.1, on the reverse strand, counting down.
GGAGCGTGCTCGAGGTCGAGGCCGCAACCCTGCGCAACGAGGTGCTCACGGATCCCCTCACGGAGCTGCTCAACCGGCGCGCCTTCGACCAGAACATCGAGCACGCACTGCGGCAGTGGGAGCGCCACCGCCGCGCCTTCGTCCTGCTCATCGGGGACGTCGACCACTTCAAGCTCATCAACGACCGCTTCGGCCATCCCGTGGGCGACGAGGTGCTGCGGCAGCTTTCGGCCCGTCTCCGCACCGCCCTGCGCAAGTCCGATCTGGCCTTCCGCATCGGGGGCGAGGAGTTCGCCGTCCTCCTGACCGAGACCAGCCTGAGAGCCGGGGCGGAGGTCGGGGAGAAGCTGCGCAGCCGCATCGATGAGGAGCCCATCGTGCTGCCCACCGGCCAGGCGATCTTCCCCACCATGAGCTTCGGCGTCGGCGGTCCCGGCGCCACCACGATCTCAGAGCTGCTGTCCCAGGTGGATCAGGCGCTCTACCGGGCCAAGAGCCTGGGTCGCAACCGCGTGGTGGTCTTTGGCGGCCTCGAGCCCCCTCTCGGGCCCAGCGGTCAGTAGCGGAAGCCGAAGAGGTCGCCCAGGCCGCGCAGGGTGAGGGTGAGGTCCACCCGGTCCTCCCGGCCGCCGGAGAGCAGCGAGGTGTTCAGGGCCACGTGAGTGAACTTCAGCACGTAGGCCACGCAGGGCTCCACCCAGGCCAGGGCCACCTGGCTGGAGGCGAAGCCGTGGGTCCGGTAGTCGTAGTTGGCGCTGAACTCCAGTCGGCACCGGTCGTCGAAAAAGCGCTGGATGCCGCCGAACTGGAGACCCTGCTGGCGCACCAGGAAGCTGTTGATGCCCGTGGAGAAGTAGGCAAGGTTGAAGCGGTTCCCCTCGCTGCCCTTCACGTCGACGCTCACCGCATTGTCCGAGCCGCCGGTGCCCAGGTCCGAGGAGCGGCGGAGGCTGATGCGCCAGCGGTTGTCCGGCTCCACGTCGAGGTCCGTGTTCACGGAAGACCAGCCCTGCTTGTAGCGCCCGTCGCTGAGGATGATGGGGGTCAGGTGGAAGCGGGTGGACACGGTGAGCCGGGCAAGGTCGGCGAAGGTCACGCCGGGGCCCGAGCGGCCCAGGATGTGCTGCTTGAGGCCCAGCTCGAAGCTGCGCTCGCCAGAGGCGCTGTCGTTCACGCCGGGGTTCGAGTCCGCGCTGTCGAAGCGCGGCACCACGCCCACCTGGCCATAGCGGCTGGTCTCCGTGAAGCCGAAGTAGGGCTCGGCCACATGCTTCAGCTCGCCGTGATAGCCCAGGAGCGACACGTCCGTGAACGAGCGCCCCACCTGGGGGCCCGAGAGCCGCACGTGGCTGGAGAGAAGCAACCGGGTCGCGGAGGCCCCGTCCACCTCGAAGGGGCTGGTGGCGGGGTCCACGCTGGAGCCGTTCACCCCCGTCGCCGGATCGAAGACCGGTGAGGCCAGCGTGCTGCTGTAGTGCGTACCTCGTCCCATGAACTCGAAGTCAGCCCGGAACGGACCCCACTGCCCCAGGCGCCCGTGCAGCCTGGCATTGGCGTCTTGCCGGTCCCACGCATAGCCATTGTCGTTGCCGGTGGCGCTGCCTTCGATGCGGTAGGCGAAGCGTCCCAGGCGGAGGCCGCCATCCAGGTAGAGGGGGCCCAGCACCGGCACGGGAAAGAACCGGAACTCCGCCTGGGGCAGCGTCTGGCGGCGCAGCGAAGCGGGAAAGTCGGGGCTGTAGAAGGGATCGCCCTGGGCGGTGGTGAAGAAGAAGCTGCGCTGTTCCGCGGCGGACAGGCTGAGGTTCCCGAAGCTGAAGCTGCGGCCCAGATAGAGCGCCGAGTCAAAGCTGGTGCTGCCCAGGTAGCCGAGGCCCTTCCCGAAGTCGGCATCCACCAGGTTGTCCGAGGCCTGGTTCACGTCCGCCGTGAGCTGCCAGCCGTCCTCCCGCTGCCAGACCTCCTTGAGGGTGTAGCGGTAGCGGGTGGTGTCCAGGCTGCGCTGGTGGATGGTCTGGCCGGAGAGGCTGCCTTCGTGGGTCAGGTCGGGCCGCCAGCGCAGGTCTCCGCCCAGCAGGGTGCCCTCTTTGCTGAAGTATTCCGGCGCCAGAGTCAGGTCCGCCGAGGGACCGAGCACCTGGTAGTAAGTCAGGCCCACGGTGGTCCCGAAAGCGCTGGATATCCCCAAGGTGGGCGGCAGCAGGCCCGAGGCCCGGTTCGCCTGCGCGGGGTAGATGGCCCAGGGGACGTAGTAGTAGGTGGGCACCGGACCGAGGTAGATGAGCGCGTTCCTGAGGGTGGCGTAGCCGTCCAGGTCGACCTTGAGGCTCGAGAGCTTGGCCCGCCAGCCCGGCTTCTCTTCCGGGCAGGGGCTCAGCTCCACCGCGTCGAAGGCCCAGGTCCGCAGGGTGGTGAAGGCCACATGGCCCGAGCGCAGGGTCCAGGTTGGCGGCAGGTCCATCTGCAGCGCCCAGGCTTCGCCCGAGCGGGTGGTCCAGCCCATCTCCAGCCGCTCGCAGCGCAGCCGGAGGTCCGGGCCTTCCAGGCGGATGTGGCCCTGGGCCACGAGGCGCCCCTCCCGGATGTGGTATTCGATGCGGTCCGCCAGCAGGAGCAGGCCCTCCGCCTGGATGGCACCCTGCTCCAGCACCCAGACATCGGCGGCCTCGCGCACCCGCTCGCCGCGCCAGTCGAAGGGTACGCGGGACGTGCCGGGTCCGCCCTCGAGGCTGTAGGGGCGCAGGGCCAGCAGCTCCGCGGGGGTCGGCGCGTCCAGCGGTGCCAATACCGGCTGGCCCGGCAGGCTCTGGGCCTTCAGCAGCACCGGTCCGGTGCACAGCAGCAACGCCACCCCGATCCGGCGCATGGGGCGGTCAGTGGTGGTGCGGCAGCAGCCGCGCGCTTAGGAGGAAGATGCCCACGCCGGACAGCAGGGCCGCGGTGCCGCGGAGTCCCGAGACCTTCTGCACCTCGGGGAGCAGGTCCGAGCTGGCCACATAGAGGGCCAGGCCCGCGGTCAGGCCCAGGATCGGTCCCAGGGGCAGGTGCAGCATGGACTGGCCGGCAGCTCCCACCAGGGCCGCCAGGGCGAGGGTGCCCGCCGCCAGCAGCGCGGCCCGGTTGCCGAAGCCCCGCACCAGGAAGATGGAGGCGATGGTGCCTCCCTCCGGGATCCGGTGGAAGAGGATGCCCAGGACCACGAGGGGACCCAGGTTGCTGTGGGTGGAGAGGGCCGCGGCGATGGCGACGCCGTCCATGAGGCTGTGCAGGGATAGGCCCACCAGGGCCAGCACGCCGCTCAGCGGACTCCCGTCCTTGTGGGTCTCCTCCCCGTAGTGGAAGTGCAGCGTGATGCCGTGCTCCATGACGTGGACCAGGAGGTAGCCCCCGAGCACCCAGAGGGCATTGGCCTCGCCCCCGCTGGACTCCAGGGACTCGGGAATGATCCGCACCAGGGTCAGGGACAGCAGGTAGCCCGCCGCCACGCCCGAGAGCAGGCGCATGAACTGGGCCCGTCCCTGGAGGAAGCGCACCACTCCCCAGCCACCCAGGAGGGTGGCCAGGGAGGCGAGGGGCGCCAGCCAGTAGAGGGACACGGGCGGCTACTCGGCCTTGGGCTTCTTGACTCGGGTCGCCTTGGGCTTGGGAGCGGCCTCGACGGGCGCCTCCGCCTTGGGCTTCTTGGCAGCGGCCGGCTTGGCCTTGGGTGCGGCCTTCTTCTTCAGCGGCTTCTCCACCGCAGGCTCGGGTACCGGCGCGGCCACGGGCTCGGGCGCAGCCACAGGGGCCGGCTCCGGGGTGGCGGCCACCTTGGCGCGGGGGGTGCGCCGGGGCTTGCCGGGCGTAGGCTCGGCAGCGGGCGCGGGCGCGGCACCGATCCGGGGCCGGGGACTGGGCGTCAGCAGGCTGGCGACCATATCCGCAGAGAAGGCGGGCGGCACGGGCTGGGAGTCGTCCTGTTGGTCATTCGCCTCGGCGCCTGTGGTCTGGGTGGACCCTTCGGCCCGGTCGGCACCGCCCTTGCGGCGACGGCGGCGGCGCTTGCGCTTGGCCCCTTCGCCCTTGGCCTCGTCCACGGAGTCCGCGGATTCCTCGCCGCCCTCCTCGGCCTCCTCGTCCTCGGGCTTGGCGCTCTCGAACAGGGCGCGGAGGCGCTCCCGCTCATCGAGGGCCGCCCGCTGCACATCCCGGCGATCGTATTTGAAGGCTTCCTTCTTGGCGTCCTTGGTGTTCTCGCCCAGGGCCTTCTCGAAGGAGATGGGGCTGTCCCCGCCCAGGACCACGGTCTCGTCCTCGGGGGAGCCCTTCTCGCGGGGCGGCTTGGGTGCGCTCACCTTCTCGACCGGGGCCTCCTCGGCGCGCTCGATCTCGGCGGCCATCTCGCCATAGCTCATGGACCAGTCGGCCTGGATGAGGATTCGGGCCTCGCTCTGCTCCTCCATGACGATCAGCTCGCGGCGCTTCTGGTTCAGCACCGCCGCGGCGATGGAAGGCGCCAGCTTGATGCGGATCTCGCCGATGCCGCCCTTGGCCAGGATGCCGTGGACGCGGCGCATGACGGACAGCACCAGGGCCTCCATGGTCTTGACCTTGCCGGTGCCGGTGCAGGTGGGGCAGGTCTCGTGGTTCACGTGCTGCAGGCTGGGGCGGATGCGCTGGCGGGTCATGACCAGCACGCCGAAGCGGTTGATCTTGCCGACCTCCATGCGGGCCTTGTCGGCCTTGAGGCACTCGACCAGGCGGTCCTGCACGGCGCGGATGTGGCTCTCGCGCTTCATGTCGATGAAGTCGATGGCGATGAGCCCCGCCAGGTCGCGCAGGCGCAGCTGCCGGGCCACTTCCTCCGCGGCTTCCAGGTTGGTCTTGGAGGCCATGTCCTCGACACCGTCGCCGGAGGTCTTGCCGCTGTTGACGTCGATGGCCACCAGGGCCTCGGTCTGGTCCAGCACCAGGGCTCCGCCGCTAGGCAGAGGCACCTTCCGGCCGTAGATGCGGTCGATCTGCTCTTCCAGCTGGTGGCGGGAGAACAGGGGCTTCTTGCCGGTGTAGTGCTTCAGCACATCGAGGTACTGGGGCATCGTGCGCTTGAAAAAGGACTGGGCGGCGTGGAAGGTGTCCAGGTCATCGATCTGCACTTCCTCCACGTCGGAGCTGAAGGTGTCGCGCAGAGTGCGGGTGACGACGTCATCCTCCTGCCAGACGAGGCCAGGGCCCTGCCGGTGCTTGTAGCGGGCCAGCACTTCCTTGTAGGAGTCCAGGAGGTAGTCCAGATCGCGCTGGAAGTCCTCCTTGGTGACGCCCAGGCTCGCGGTGCGGACGATGACGCCGATGTCCTCAGGGATCTCCAGGGTGTCGATGAGCTGCTTGAAGTGGCGGCGCTCCTCGGTGCTCTCGATCTTGCGGCTGATGCCGTTCACGGGGTTGCCGGGGGTGATCACCAGGTAGCGGCCGGCCATGCTGACCTGCCCGGTCATCATCGCGCCCTTGGAGCCGAGCTCCTCGCGCACGGCCTGGACCAGGATCTCCTGATCCCGGGACAGCACGTCCTGGATGCGGCCGCGGCGGCCATCGCCGCTCAGGTCCCGGGGCAGCTCGCCCATGGGCAGGAAGCCGTTCTTCTGGCCGCCGAAGTGCACGAAGGCGGCCTGAAGGCTGGTGTCAGCCCGGACGACCCGGGCCTTGTAGATGTTGCCCTTGATTTTTTCGTTGTGTAAAAATTCGACATCAAAGTCGAACAGCACACCGTCGATCAGGGTGGCCACGCGGATCTCTTCGGGATCCGTGGCGTTGATCAGCATTGTTTTCTTGGGGCTCAAAGGGCCTCCTCTCGGGGGCCAGGGGCTTCGCTGCGGCTTACGCCCGGCAGGCTCAGCGGCCCTGGGGATTGATGGGGTTGGGATGGGTGAATCGGGAAACCGAAGGGGGCCCTGCCCTGACTTCGGCCACCCGGGGGAGAAAAAGCGGGATGGTCGCGACCCCCGTACCTGGGCTGCGCCTCGAACGGCACGCGGGATCTATAAACATTAAACCCACTTATTTTCCCGAGGGCAAGCAGGATCGGCCGGGGGTGAAGTTACACCGATGTAACGCGCCTGAGTACCCCCCTTTACCTGGCCTGCCCAGGCTGGGGTTCACACAGGAGGAATCCATGAGGATCCGAACTCTGGCCCAGACCATCGTCGCGGGGCTGTTGCTCTCAGTCATCGCCCAGGCCCAGACCGTCAAGGTGGACAGCAAGCTCACCACCTACAAGAAGGTCTCCGGCGTCAGCGGGAACCTCAACTCCATCGGCTCCGACACCTTGAACAACCTGATGGCCTACTGGGTGGAAGGGTTCAACAAGAAATACCCCAACGTGAAGATCCAGGTCGAAGGCAAGGGCTCCACCACCGCCCCCCCCGCCCTCATCGAAGGCACCAGCCAGCTGGGCCCCATGAGCCGGGAGATGAAGGCCGAGGAGATGGACAAGTTCGAGAAGAAATACGGCTACAAGCCCACCAAGGTGGCCGTGGCCATCGACACCCTGGCGGTCTTCGTCCACAAGAACAACCCCATCAAGGCTTTGAGCCTGCAGCAGGTGGACGCCATGTTCTCCAAGACCCGGAAGGGCGGCGCCGCCAAGGACCTCAAGACCTGGGGTGAGCTGGGCCTGACCGGCGAGGCCGCGAACCGCACCCTGAGCCTCTATGGCCGCAACAGCGCCAGTGGCACCTACGGCTACTTCAAGGAGCACGCCCTCTTCAAGGGGGACTACAAGGACACCGTCAAGGAACAGCCCGGCTCCTCCTCCGTGGTCCAGAGCGTGGGTTCCGACCGCTTCGCCATCGGCTACAGCGGCATCGGCTACGCCACCTCCGGCGTCCGGGCCGTGCCCCTGTCCGACGAGAAGAAGAACGGCGGCGCCGCCTTCCCGGCCACCTACGAGAACGCCCTGAGCGGCAAGTATCCCCTCTCCCGTTTCCTCTACGTCTACCTCAACAAGGATCCCAAGAAGCCCATCGACCCGCTGACCCGCGAGTTCCTCAAGTTCGTCCTGAGCAAGGAAGGCCAGGAGATCGTGGTCAAGGACGGCTTCCTGCCCCTGACCGCGAAGATGGAAGGCGAAGAGACCTCCAAGCTGAAGTAGTCGCCAACCTCAGGCGGAGGGCTCGGGATCCCCGTCCCCTCCGCCTGATTCTCTGATTGAGCTTCCATGGCCAGCAATCCAGGTATCCAGGCCCGCGCCCAACGCGTGGATCGCTTCATGACCTTCGCCATCTCCGGCGGGGGTCTCCTGATTATCGGCGCCGTGCTCGCCATGCTGCTCTTCATCCTCAAAGAAGCAGCCCCCCTCTTCCTGCCGCCCCGAGTCAGCCAGGCCGGCACCCTCCAGAGCACTCCTGCCAGTGGTGTCTGGCTGGATGAGTCCGGGAAGGCCGCGGTCACGCTCTCCCGCGAGACGGGCCTGAAGGCGATGCGCCTGCCGGAAGGTAGCGCCCTGTCCGCGCCCGGCGGAGGACCAACCCTCCCCTGGCGGGATGTCACCCCTCCGAACACCCGGGGCGAGTCCCTGGTGACCGGTGCGGACGGCCGCCTGTTCCTGGCCCGCCTCACCTGGACCAAGCCCGCGGGAGAGAACGACCCCTCGCACTGGGAGCTTAGTCCCCAGTGGCAGGGCGGCTTCCTCCCGAACCCCGCCCCCACTCGGATCCTTGCCTTCCGGCTCAAGGAGGGCGGCGGCCTGGGCTCGGCCCCCCAACTGCTGATCGCCGCCCAGCTCGGTTCCGGCCTGGGGTGGCTGGAAGCGGACCTGGCGGGCGAAGCGCCTGCCTCCTGGAAGACCATTCCCCTTGAAGCGGCCCTGGAAGCCACCGCCGCGGTCTGGAGCGCCGATGGCGCCACCCTGGCCGTGGGCACCCGGGAGGGGCGCCTCCTGATCCTGGAGCCGGACTCCGGTACGGTTATCGCCTCGGCAGTCTTCGGTGAGCCCATCACGGCCCTGGGCTATGCCCTGGGGCAGTCCAGCATCCTGGTGGGGGGCAGCCGGGGCGGTCTGGTGGCCTACCAGCGGGCGCGGCTGGGCGAGGAGTTCCAGCTGCAGCCCTTCCACCAGTTCCCCCGCCTGTCGGGTCCGGTCCTGGGCTTCCAGGCCAGCCTGCGGGACAAGCGCTTCCTGGCCTGGACGCCGACCGAGGCCGTGGTCGATCACCTCACCACCGAGCGGCGGCTGCTGTCGGTTGCCGTCAGCGGGACCGGCCTCGCGGCCATGGCCCCCCGGGGCGACCTGATCCTCCATGCCCGGGCCGACAGCGGCGCCATGCAGCTGTGGACCCTGGACGCCCCCCACCCCGAAGTCAGCATGGGCGTCCTCTGGGGGAAGACCCACTTCGAAGGCTACGGCAAGCCTGAATACGTCTGGCAGAGCACGGGCGGCACCGATGACTTCGAGCCCAAGTTCAGCCTGGTGCCGCTGGTCTTCGGGACCCTCAAGGGCACGCTCTATGCGATGCTCTTCGCCTTTCCCATGGCCGTGCTTGGGGCGCTCTACACTTCCCAGTTCGCGGCCCCCCGCTTCCGGAACATCATCAAGCCCGCCGTCGAGATCATGGCCGCGCTGCCCTCGGTGGTTCTCGGCTTCCTGGCGGGGCTCGTGATGGCCCCCCTCCTGGAGCGCAGCGCCGTGGAGGTGCTGGTCTACCCCTTTTGCGTGCTGCTGGCCGTCCTGCTCGCCGCCCCCTTCTGGACCCGCCTCTCCCAGCCCTTCCGCAACCGCTTCGGGACCGGCCAGGAGGCCCTCTGGATCGCCCCGGTGCTGCTCCTGGCCGTCGGCCTCGCGGTCCTGGTCGGCCCCTGGGTAGAGCACGGCCTCATGGGCGGCAGCTACCGGACCTGGCTGCAGTCGGCGCTGGGGGTCACCTACGACCAGCGGAACAGCCTGGTGGTGGGCTTCGCCATGGGCTTCGCGGTCATCCCCATCATCTTCACCATCAGCGAGGATGCGCTCTCGAGTGTGCCGCGCTCCCTCACCTCGGCCAGCCTCGCCTGCGGCGCCAGCCCCTGGCAGACCGCCTGGCGGGTGGTGCTGCCCACCGCCAGTCCCGGCATCTTCTCGGCCACCATGGTCGGCCTGGGCCGGGCCATCGGCGAGACCATGATCGTGCTCATGGCCACGGGGAACACACCGGTCATGGACTGGGGTCCCTTCAATGGCATGCGCACCCTCAGCGCCAACATCGCCGTGGAGATCCCCGAGGCGCCCCTGCACGGCACCCTCTACCGGGTGCTGTTCCTGGCGGCCTTCCTGCTGTTCCTGTTCACCTTCGTCCTCAACACCGTCGCCGAGCTGGTCCGCCAGCACCTGCGCCGCCGCTATGAGTCCATCTGATGACGCGCCTGGCTGAACACCTCCGTCGCGGCAGCGGCTTCGTGTGGTTCTCGGGAGCCACCCTGGCCTTCTCCCTGGCCATGATCATCAGCCTGGTGGGCTACATCGCCGCCCGCGGCCTGGGCTTCTTCTGGCCTGGCCCCCTGCTGCAGGTGCAGACCACCGAGGGCGTGGTGCTGGGCGAGATCACAGACCGTGAGCCCGCCCGAGGGGAGGAATCCGCGAAGGTCCAGTTCCGGGTGGGGAACCGCGACATCTACGGCCAGGACTTCCGCTGGGTCCCCGCCACCGGCATGAGCACCCCGACCCAGCCCCGGGAGGCGGTGCTGCTGGAGCGCTCGGAATACGGCCCCTTCCTGGGCCGGATCGCCTCCATCAGCCACCTGGGCGCGGTGGTCGCCGAGGGGGACCGGGCCCTGGCCGAGGCCCAGGCCCGCCTGCCCGAGAGCCGGCGCCTCCTCGACCAGCTCCACAGCATCGAGGTCGGCAAGGTGGGCGAACTCAACCGCCGCATCGAGAAGCTCCGGGTGACCCGCAAGGGCCTTGAACTGCGCGGCGACGTGGGCCGCCTGGCCACGCTCGACGCGGAGGTCGCGGGGCTCCAGAGCACCTACGATGCCCTACAGACCTCCCTCGACCAGACCCGGGCTGACACCAAGGCCTGGGTACTTGGCCTGGAGACCGTTGACGGCCAGAAGAAGGAGTGGCCCCTGGCCTCGGTGGTCCGCATCGTGCCCGCCAACACCCTCAGTACCCCCGGACGGCTGGGGGTCTACCTGGCCCGGCTGTGGGAGTTCGTCGCGGGCGATCCGCGGGAATCCAACACCGAGGGTGGCATCTTCCCGGCCATCTTCGGCACCGTGATGATGGTCCTGGTCATGTCCGTCATGGTCGTGCCCCTGGGCGTCGTCACGGCCCTCTACCTGCGGGAATACGCGCGGCAAGGCTGGCTGGTCCGGGCCGTCCGCGTGGCCGTGAACAACCTGGCGGGGGTGCCCTCCATCGTCTTCGGCGTGTTCGGCCTCGGCTTCTTCGTCTACACCCTCGGCGGCAGCATCGACCGGATGTTCTTCGCGGAGAGCCTGCCGACACCCACCTACGGCACCGGCGGGATCCTCTGGGCCTCGCTGACGCTGGCCCTGCTCACGGTCCCGGTGGTGGTCGTTGCCACGGAAGAGGCTCTGGGGTCGGTGGCCCGGTCCCAGCGGGAGGCCAGCCTGGCCATGGGGGCCACCAAGTGGCAGACCCTGTGGAACGTGGTCCTCCCCGCCGCCACGCCGGGCATCCTCACGGGCCTGATCCTGGCCATCGCCCGCGGCGCCGGCGAGGTGGCGCCCCTCATGCTCACGGGCGTGGTGAAGCTGGCCCCCTCCATGCCCCTTGATGGCACCTTCCCCTTCTTCCATCTCGACCGCAAGTTCATGCACCTCGGCTTCCACATCTACGACGTCGGCTTCCAGAGCCCCAACTCCGAGGCGGCCAAGCCCATGGTCTTCATGGCCAGCCTCCTGCTCCTGGCCGTGGTCGTGATCCTCAACATCTTCGCGCTGAACCTCCGCAGGAAGCTGCGGGCCCGCCTGGGAGGGAGTACTTTCTAATGCCATCCACTGGAGTTATCGACATGGAAATCGAAGATCCGCGCCCCGTGGCCGAGCCAGTGCAGGCGCCCTCGGCCTACGTCCCGCTCAGCGTCCGACCCGGGCCTCCGGGCAAGGCCGACCTGCCGCTCACGGATCCGTCCGTGCTCTCGGCGCCGACCATGCTCGAGGTGGCAGGGCTCAACCTGTTCTACGGCCAGAAGCAGGCCCTGGTGGACATCAACCTCAAGGTGGCCAAGAACTCGGTCATGGCCTTCATCGGCCCCTCGGGCTGCGGCAAGAGCACCCTGCTGCGCTGCCTGAACCGCATGAACGACCTCATCGACGACGTGCGGGTGGAGGGCAAGGTGCTCCTCGGCGGGACGGATCTCTACGCCCCCGGCACCGATGTCATCGCCCTCCGGAAGCGGGCGGGCATGGTCTTCCAGAAGTCGAACCCCTTCCCCAAGTCCATCTTCGAGAACGTGGCCTATGGGCTGCGCATCCAGGGCGAGAAAGACCCCCACGTGCTGGGCGATGCCGTGGAGCGGAGCCTCAAGGGCGCGGGCCTGTGGGACGAGGTGAAGGACCGGCTGAAGGACTCGGCCCAGGGCCTGTCCGGCGGCCAGCAGCAGCGCCTGTGCATCGCCCGGGCCCTGGCGGTGCGGCCCGAGGTCATCCTCATGGACGAGCCCTGCTCGGCCCTGGATCCCATCGCCACGGCCCGGATCGAGGAGCTGATCCTGGAGCTCAAGCAGGAGTTCACCATCGTCATCGTCACCCACAACATGCAGCAGGCGGCCCGGGTGAGCGACCACACGGCCTTCTTCTGGATGGGTAAGCTCATCGAGACCGGCTTCACCGAAAAGCTCTTCACCACGCCAGAGCAGCGGATGACCGAGGACTACCTCACGGGAAGGTTTGGCTGATGCGACATTTCGACCAGGAACTGAAAGAGCTGCGGGACGGCATCCTCACCATGGCCGGCCTCGCCGAGGAGATGATCGACCTGACCAACCAGGCCATGGCCGAGCGGTCCGCGGCCAAGGTCGAGCAGGTCCAGGCCATGGACCGCACCATGGACGAGTGGGAGCTGCGCCTGGACCGCCTGTGCGTGGACCTGCTGGCCCTCCGCTCCCCGGCGGCCCGGGACCTCCGCCTCATCGCCTCCAGCCTCAAGATCGTGCCGGAGCTGGAGCGCATCGGCGACCACTGCTGCAACATCGCCCGCCGGGCCACCTATGTCCACCCGCCGATCCTGCCGGCCGGCCTGCTGGAGCGCCTCTCCCAGGAGACCCGCGCCATGGTCCGCTGGGCGGTGGATTCCTTCATCGGCAGTGACGCGGGCCTGGCCCGCTCCGTCATCCAGGCCGACGACTCGGTGGACGAGCTCTACGGCACCATCTACCGGAAGCTCCTGCAGCTGATGCTGGCGGACCCGCTCTGCATCGAGCGGGCCAGCCACCTGATCCTGGTCATCAAGAACTGGGAGCGCATCGCCGACGAGGCCACCAACATCGCCGAGGAGGTGCTCTTCATCCTGGAGGGGCGCAATGCCAAGCACACCTACCTCCAGGGTCCCCCCGCTCCGGTAGACTCGGAGTAGAAGGAACCCATGCCGCGCATCCTCCTGCTGGAAGACGACACCGAGATCCGCCTCGGGCTGGAGCAGCACCTCCGGCGGGAGGGCTTCAGTCCCCTGCCCGTGGGCACCGGGCGGGACGCCCTGCTGGCCCTGAACGCCTCCGGTCCCAAGCTGGACGCGGCCCTGCTCGACCTCAGCCTGCCGGACATGGACGGCCTCGACGTCCTGCGCGCCATCCGGAGCCATCCGACCTACAAGGCCCTCCCCGTGCTGCTGGTGACCGCCCGCAGCGAGGAGATCGACCGCATCCTGGGCCTGGAGCTGGGCGCCGACGACTACATCTCCAAGCCGTTCTCCGCCCGGGAGCTGGCGGCCCGGCTGCGGGCCATCCTGCGCCGCGCCACTCCCAGCGAAGGCGGCGAGCGGCCGGCGGCCCTGACCTACGGCCCGATCACGGTGGACCTGGACATGCACACCGCCCGGGTGGACGGCCAGCTCTTGGAACTGACCCGCCGGGAGTTCGAGCTGCTGGCCTACTTCCTGGCCAACCCCAAGCGGGTGCTGACCCGAGACAAGATCCTCCAGCAGGTCTGGGGCCTGGAATACCTCGGCGAGAGCCGCACCATCGACGCCCACGTGCGGCGAGTCCGCGCCAAGCTGGGCGAGGCCGCCGCCACCCACATCGAGACCGTCGTCGGCGTTGGCTACCGCCTGGGTGGTCCCGCGGACTGATGGAGGGTTTTCTCTCTTCCAGTCATTCCTTCCACTCGCAGTCGGCCTTGCCGATTGCTAGAAGGTGGGGACTAGGAGTTCGGGTGTACTGGTTCAGTGAATGGAGGCGGCACTCAGGTGCTGATCCCTGAAGTCATGAGCCTGCTCCGAGGACAAGGGCGAGGCCCAGAAAGTCTCCATGCCGCGGCGCACCACCCAGACCCGGGTGCCTTCAGCGCCATCCTGCCCTGAGTCGACAAGCAGATGAACGGGCTCCGTCCCCCTGGCAAAGCGGAGCAGCGTCGCCTTGAAGGCCCAGTCTTCATGGCTTTTGACACCCCAGCGGAGTGGACCGTCCCCCTCCTTCCGCTGCAGTTGGATGTCCAGCCTGGGCGTCTCTCCGACGAACAGGGTGGCATGACCGAGAGGACCGACGCCTGCTTCGAGATCCTTGATCAAGGCCTCGAGGGTTCCCTTCGACTCAGTCGGGCTGGTCTGGTGATACATGGGAGGGGCAGAGAGGGCCATCATCGGTTCACCTTGGTTGGGAGAACGGTCACTCGAAGAACGCCATCCGAGCATTCATGGCAAGCCGTCTGGGCCTTGGGTGGGGATGCGGGTCGTTTCATGAAAGCGACTCATGGCAAGACCACGAACCGCTGTTTCTATTCTAGCAAACGGCAACTCAGCTGAGCCGAGAACAACTCGCAAAATTTTCTCAAAGGACACCGTGATCGGATCACTATTCGCTTGCACGGCAGAAACACAGATCGGGTACCTGCCCGTCACTTCTAATTTACGAATATGCGCCATAGTCCCATCGAGGCAACTGCGGTGCCCTCCGGGTTCGCGAATTGTCCTGCCCGAGGAGGCCTGTGCCTACCCATGCCCATGCACCCTCACCCCCTCGTGCAGATCAAGGCCGGCTGCGGGTGGCCAGCCTTTCCCTTGGCAGTGGGGCTCCAGCCAACCTGGATGGCCCAGAGGCCAGGGGCGGCTTTAAGACAGCCATTGTCGGGTCCCTCCATGCCCTGCGCACCCTCTACCGAGTCTTCGCCTCTATCATCCGCTATCACCGGATGGCTGCCCGGGCTGCCTCCCAACAGGGAGGTAGCCTGCCCCTGAATGACTTGCAGGGGTTCATCACGTCCTGGGCCAATCAGGCACTGCCGCTGCTGAACCTGCAGCTGGAGCGAGTCGGCCCAACTCTTCCGCTTCAGCAGCCCACCTTGTTCGTGGGAAACCACTTGAGCTATCTCGATATTCCACTTCTCATGAGCCAGGTACCGGTGGTCTTTCTTGGGAAAGCCGAGATCGCCAAGTGGCCGATCCTGGGCTCCGCAGGACAGCTCGCGGGGGTGGTCTTCGTCAAGCGCGACTCAGACGGCTCCCGGCGGGAGGCCACCCGGGCCATCCTCGATTGCCTGCAGAATCGCGGGATGAGCCTCGGGCTCTTTCCTGCTGGCACCACCACACTGGAGGAGGATCGTCCCTGGCGCGCCGGGGCTTTCCGGATTGCCAGAGCGGGAAAGATCCCTGTTCAGCCGTTCCGCCTGACCTACGAACCGAGAGCTAAAGCAGCCTTTGTAGGCAAGGATGCCCTGCTGCCTCACCTCTACCGGCTGCTTCGATCCGGCCCGGTCAAGGCCCGGATCGAGTTCGGCGAGCCCCTGATGATCGAGGATCCGCACGCAGCGGCCCAGACCTGCTGGGCATGGAGCAGAGATTCCAACTTCCGTCAAATCCAAGATTGATCAAAGAAGAATCAGCCAACCCTGGAGGTGTTCATCGCCCGGTACCGACCCGTGAAGCGCGTCCACAGGAGGGCAAGCAGTTCCACCATGCCCAAGATCACCGCACCACTTATGGCCGCAGAGACGATGAATGCTGAACGTGCGGAAAAGGTACGCATGGCACGGTCCTCCAGCGGCTGTTCACTGCATGACGCCAAGCGTGGCAGCCAGCAGACCACTCGAAAGGGTAAGGCCTGGACGCCCTCCGAACATGCCCTGATCGTTACCATTCTGTAACAAACACCAGGCTCTCCCGCCGGTGGTCGAGTTGCCCATCTTCTGCCAACGCAGGGCCAACTCTCATCCCATAATCACCCCCATGCTGCCGCTGCCTTACCTCGACGAACTGGCGAAGATCATCGACACCGGGGGTGCCGATCTCCAGTCGCGGACGCTCTGCGAGGTGGAGTGCCTGGGCCAGCGCATGCCTGTCCAGGCCGTGTTCCTGGGCAACCCTGATCCCTCGCTGCCGGCGGTCGGCTTTTTCGGCGGTTTTCACGGCCTGGAGCGGATCGGCGCGGAAGTGGTGCTGGCTTATCTGCGCAACCTGACCTCCCGTCTGAAATGGGACCACACTCTGCACCAGCAGCTCGCGTCGGTGCGCTTGGTCTTCGTGCCCCTGGTGAACCCGGGCGGGATCCGGCTCGGCACCAGGGCCAATCCCAACGGGGTGGATCTGATGCGCAACGCACCGGTCGACTCCCAGGAGCGGGTGCCCTGGCTCATCGGAGGCCAGCGGCACAGCCCGCAGATCCCCTGGTTCCGGGGCGAGGCCGGCCAGCCCATGGAGGTGGAAAACCGGGCCATCTGCGACCTGCTGCAGGCCGAGTTCCTGCCCCGTCGCTTCAGCCTCAGCGTGGACTGCCATTCCGGGTTCGGAGTCAGCGACAGGATCTGGTTCCCCTATGCCCACACGCGCGTTCCGATCGAGCACCTGGCGGAAATGCACGCGCTCAAGGAGCTCCTTCAGGACACCCTCTGCAACTACCGCTACATCTTCGAGCCCCAGAGCCGACAGTATCTTGCCCATGGCGACTTGTGGGACTACCTGTACCTGCAATCCGTCGGCCAGGGCGACCATGTCTTCATGCCCATGACCCTGGAGATGGGATCCTGGACCTGGGTGAAGAAGAACCCGCGGCAGTTCTTCTCCCTGGTTGGCATGTTCAATCCTCTGATTGAGCACCGGCAGCAGCGGGTCCTCCGCCGCCACCTTCCCCTACTGGAGTTCTTCGTCCGCGCCGCGATCAGCGCCGAGCGCTGGCTGCCCCGTGGGGCCGAGCGCCTGTTTCATCGGCAGCAGGCGATGTCGAGCTGGTACCCCGAGCAGGTAGCGGAGACGATCCCATGAGCACCTGGATCCTGCTGCGCGGCCTGGTACGTGAGACGGGGCACTGGGGAGGCTTCCCGGAGTTGCTCGCCGCCGAATTGCGAGAGGCCCGGGTGCTCGCGCTGGACCTTCCCGGGAATGGCCGCCTAAACGATCACCGCAGCCCCGCGAGCATTGAAGGGATGGCAGAGCACTGCCGCAGCAATCTGGCAACACAGGGTGTGCCTCCTCCCTATCACCTCCTGGCCATGTCCATGGGCGGGATGGTAGCCGCAGCCTGGTCGGCGGCCCATCCCGAAGAGATCAGCGCCTGCGTGCTGCTCAACACCAGCTTTGGCGCCTGCAGCCCCCTGCACCACCGGCTGCGCCCCGGCGCCTGGCCGCGCCTCCTCAAGACCCTGCTGGTGCCCTCGGCCCGGGGCCGGGAAGCGCTCATCTTTGACCTCACCAGCAACCTCGCCGGGGAGACCCGCCCCGAGATCGTCGAGCACTGGACCGCCCTGCGCGTGGCCCATCCGGTGAGGCTGGCCAATGCCATCCGCCAGCTGGTCGCCTCAGCACGCTTTCGGGCGCCACGGCAGGCCCCTGTGCCAACCCTGTTGCTCCTGGGGGCGGGCGACCAACTGGTTGATCCTCGGTGTTCGCGGGGGATCGCCCGGCGCTGGGACTGCCCCCTGGCGGTGCATCCCTGGGCGGGGCACGACCTGACCCTGGACGACCCCGCCTGGGTCGTGGCCGAAGTCCACGCCTGGCTGGGTTACAGCTAGAGCGCGTCTGTCTGGACCGCGTCCCCCTCCACCTTGCGCCCCATGTAGGCCGTGTAGTCGGTGGTGGCGGGCTCGTAGGGGCGGGTCATCAGCGGAGAGGAGATGAGGAAATCTGCCGTGCTGCGGGTGCAGGCGATGGGGATGTTGTAGACCACCGCGATGCGCAGCAGGGCTTTCACGTCCACGTCGTGAGGATGGGGCTGCATGGGATCCCAGAAGAAGATCACGACGTCGATCGCGCTCTCCGAGATCAGGGCCCCCAGCTGCTGGTCCCCGCCCAGGGGGCCGGACTTGAGCTTCCGGATGCCGGGGGTAGGAAAGGTTCCCTCCGTCTCCAGGGCTTGCCGGGCCAGGGCCAGCTCCACCAGACGGCCGGTGGTCCCGGTGCAGATCAGGTTGTGCTCGGCCAGGATGGCGTGGTTCCAGGAGACCCACTCGATGAGGTCCCGCTTGCGGTTGTCATGGGCGACAAGGGCGATTGATTTCTGGTGCTTCATGAAAGCCTCCCACTCAATCCTTCCAGCCGCCGGTCGCACCCGAGGGACGACCCTGTAACGATGTGGATCCCTGACGCCAGGATTTCCGATGCGTTATGAGACGAAGCGCAGCACCGTGACGTAGTGGCTCGCGGTCCCCCCTAGCACAAAGAGGTGCCAGATGCCGTGGGCGTGGGGCATCCGCTTGCCTATCGCATAGAAGGCGATACCCAGGGTGTAGCAGAGGCAACCTGCCAGGAGCCACATCCAGCCGTGGCCATGGAGGCCGCGGACCAGGGGGAGACCCACCACGGCGCCGCACCACCCCATCACCATGTAGAGCATGACCAGCGGCGCACCATCGGGGCGCCACCACAGTTCCTTGGTGATCCCCACAACTGCCAGGGTCCACACGAACCCCAGCAGGCCCCAGCCCAGCGGACCGTGCAGCGTGACGAGGCTGAAGGGCGTGTAGGTGCCGGCGATCAGGAGGTAGATCGCGCAGTGGTCGGCTTTCGCCCACCGCTCCTTGGCGGGGCCGCGCAGGCTGTGAAACAGCGTGGAGGCCACGTAAAGACTGATCATCGACAGGCCGAACACAGTAAAGCTGAGCAGCTTGAGGGCGCTGCCTCCGTGGGCCGCCTCCAGGATCAGGACTGCCGTACCGACCACCGCCAGGGCCAGACCCAGCAGGTGAGTAAGCGTGTTCAACCGTTCCCCGTGATCCATGCAGCGCCCTGGATCAGAAATAGCACTAGGCAGCCAAGGCATCGGTAAAGAGGTTGAGACTTTGCAGCGCGGGCAGTAGGACCCATATTGTGGGTCATCGCGGAATAGCGTGAGGAAAGGGACACCGGCAGTCCTCTGAGACCCTTGTGTTT
>CAIPAY010000066.1 GCA_903863195.1 uncultured Holophagaceae bacterium | reverse complement strand
TCACCACGCGGCTGATGGTGCTCTCGTGGAAGCCCGTAGCCTCGGCCACGTCCCGCAGCACCATGGGCCGCAGGTACTCGATGCCGTGCTCGATGAACTCCTTCTGCAGGTCGACGATCTGGGCCGAGACGCGCAGGACGGTGCGGTTCCGGTCCTCCACGCCGCGGATGAAGTCCTTGTCCGACTTGGCCTCGCTGGAGGCCATGAAGCGCGGATACTCGCCGTTCACCCGGAGCCGGGGCAGCCCCTCGTCGTTGAGGTAGACCTTCCAGTTGCCGTCCTCACCCTTCAGCACCACCACGTCCGGCTTCACCACCCGCTCGCCCTCGGGGTCGAAGGCCCGGCCCGGCGAGGGGTTCAGGTGCTTCAGCTGGTCCATGGCCTGGGCCAGCTCCTCCTCGGTGCAGCCGAGGGCCTTGCGGAGCTTCCCGCTGTCGCGCTGGGACAGCAGCACGGAGTAGTCCTGGATGATGCGCACGGCCAGGTCGTCGGGCTCCGCCCCCGCGTGGCGCAGCTGCAGCAGCAGCGACTCCTGCACCGTGTAGCAGCCCACGCCCGAAGGATCGAACTCCTGCAGCACCTCCACCGCGGTGAGCAGGTCCTCCAGGGACACGCCCAGATCCGCGGCCAGGGTCGTCGGCGTGGCCTCCACGGAAGGCTGGTCGGGATCGATGCGGAGGAACCCCTTGGGATCCAGCCGGTCGATGAGACGCTCCACCAGGGGCGCCCGGGGATCCTCGTGCTCCAGGGTCTCGTAGAGCTGACCCACCAGGTGGTCCTGCAGGGACTCGAAGGCGCTGAGCCGGTCCTCCCAGGACAGGCGGTCCTCGTCCGGCAGGTTGCTGGTGCGGGGCAGATCCTGGTCCCAGCTGTTCTCGGCGCCCAGCTCCGTCTCCTGGACCTGGGCCACGCCTTCCTCGGTGAACTTTTCCAGATCGCTCTCGGGGTTCATCTCGCCTGCCGAGTCCAGCATCGGTCCCAGGTCGCTGATGTCCACCCCCTCGGGCAGATCGCCGCCGTCGGAGACCTGGTCCACCGGAGACTCGGTCAGGTCGGAGTCGCGGCCCTCCTCGATGGCCTCCAGGGTCGGAATGTCGTCGGCATCCTCCGCCAGCTCCAGCAGGGGATTTTCTTCCAGCTCCCGCTCGATGGTCTGCGACAGCTCCTGCAGGTTCATCTGCCAGAGCTTCAGCTTCAGCTGCATGGCTGGGGTGAGGGCGAGGGTCTGGCTCTGGGCCAGCCGCTGGGAGAGGAAAGGGCCTGCCATCAATCCAACCTGAACCGATCGCCCAGATACACCCGACGGATGTCGGGGTCTTCTGCGATCTCACTGGGCAAGCCGTTCTTCATGATCATCCCGTCCGCCAAGATATAGGCCCGGTCGGCGATCTGCAAGGTCTCCCGGACGTTGTGGTCCGTGATAAGGACGCCGATTCCCCGGGCCTTCAGGTCCCCGATCAGGCCCTGGATTTCGAGCACGGACTTGGGATCCACGCCGGCGAAAGGCTCATCCAGCAGCATGATGCGGGGCTCGGTCACCAGCGCCCGGGCCAACTCGCAGCGCCGCCGCTCGCCGCCCGACAGGCTCATGCCCAGGGTGTCGCGCACCTTCTCGAGGTGGAAGTCCGCCAGCAGCCGCTCGCAGCGTTCCTTCTGCTGGGCCTTGGGGATGGGCTGCAGCTCGCCCAGGGCCATGAGGTTCTCCCACACGGTGAGCCCCCGGAAGACGCTTGACTCCTGGGCCAGGTAGCCGATCCCGAGCCGCGCCCGGCGGTGCATGGGCAGGGCCGTCACATCCTGGCCGAGCCACCGGATGCCCCCCCGGTCCGGGGCCTCCACGCCGACCACCATGTAGAACGTCGTGGTCTTGCCGGCGCCGTTGGGACCGAGCAGGCCCACCACCTCGCCCGTGCCCACGCAGAGGCTGACATCCCGCACCACGGTGCGGTCGCCATAGCGCTTCTGGAGGTTCACGGCCTCGAGACACGGAGGTTGATCGGTCATGGCTCTATCAGAACACACTGCCCGGCGGATGGCCCCCTACCGGACCACCCGGCCCGGGGTGTAGGGGGCATGGGCGGCCTCGAGGGCGTCCTCCAGGCTCTTGAGGGTCGTCAGGGCGGCATCGAACCGGCCGCCCAGCACCTTCAGGCCCTCCTCCGCCCACGCCAGATTCTGGCGCTGGGAGGCGGTGGGCAGCTGGGTGGTGCCCCAGACACTGTAGGTGACCTCCTGGATCCGGCCGAGGATGCCGGGGCCCGTGGGCTCCTGGCGCGCAGCGACGATGGCGTCACCATGCAGCAGGTCGCCCAGGTCCTTCAGCTCGAAGCTCAGCAGGCGCGCCTTCTCCAGCAGGCTCGCGTCGGCGGCCGGGGTCTCGAGGAGCGCCTTGCGCACGTGGTCCACCCGGTTCCGGGCCTCGGCAAGGCCTTCCCCCACCCCCTGCGCCCGGCGCTGCGCCTCGCCCATGCGGGCACAGAAGGCGCTGAACTCCGCCCACTGGTCGGGCGTGAGCCGGTCGGCGTCCAGGGGCTTGACCTCGAAGGCCACGGGCCCCGCCACGGGCTTCAGCACCCCGTCGATCTGCAGGGCCAGGCTGGCCTGATAGCGGCCGGGGGCGGCCAGGGCGCCGTGAGCGCCGTAGTCCCAGGGATCCCGCTCGTCGGCCACCTTCAGCCGGATCGGCGCGGGGCTGGGGAGGCGCAGGTCCCAGGCCAGCCGGTGCAGGCCCTCCCCGGCCTTGCCGCTGATGCGGCGGAGAACCTGGCCGTCGGCGGCGCTGATGGTCAGCACGGCGGCGGGCTTCGACTCCCGGTCCTCGGCCCGCAGGGCGTCCCAGGACGGCATGACCGGATCCTTGCCCGCCTTGACGGCCTCCTTCTCCTGGGCCTGGCGCTGCTCCTTCTTGGTCCTGGGCTCGGCCTTCACGTGGTAGGTGAACACCGCGCCGAAGGGCGGGTTGGGCGACAGGAAGAGCGAGTCCCCCTGGAAGGACTTCCCGGGTCCCCCGAAGGGCACGGCGGGGACATAGGCCAGGGCGGGCCGCAGGCCGAAGAGGTGGGCCTCCCGGTCCAGGTCCTCGGCCTTGGCCTCACGCAGGGGCGTAAGGTCATCCAGGACGTAGAAGCCGCGGCCGAAGGTGGCCACCACCAGGTCCCCTTCCCGGGCCTGGATGGCCAGATCCTTCACGGCGATGGTCGGCAGGTCCTTGAACCGGGACCAGACCTTGCCCGCGTCGAGGCTGAAGTAGAGGCCGAACTCCGTGCCGCAGTAGAGCAGCCCCTCCCGCGCCGGGTCCTCCCGGACGGTGTAGACGCTGCCGCGCTCGGGCAGGCCGGCCCCGAGGGACTCCCAGCTGCGGCCGCGGTCCCGGGAGCGCAGCAGGTAGGGCTTGAAGTCCCCGGCCTTGTGGTTGTCCAAGGCGGCGTAGACCGTTCCGGCCTGGTGCGGGCTGGCCGCGAGACAGGAGACGTAGGTCTGGTCCGGCACGCCAGGGAAGCGGTCCAGCTTGCGCCAGGCCTGACCGCCGTCCTCGCTGGTCTGCAGGAGGCCGTCGTCGGTGCCCGCGTAGAGCAGCCCCTCGGCCTTGGGACTCTCCGCCAGGGCCACGATGTTGCCGAAGAAGCTGGTTGAGGTATTCCGCGCAACTGCATCTACGCTTTGGACTTTGTCCATGAGCTTCATGCGACTCCGGTCGAGGCGCCGGGTCAGATCCGGGCTCACGGCCTTCCAGCTCTCACCCCGGTCGTCGGTGCGGAAAAGCTGCTGCGCGGCGAAGTAGAGCCGCTTGCTATTGTGGGGGCTCAGCAGCAGCGGGGCGTCCCAGTTCCACTTGTAGGGCGCCTCGCCGGGGGCCGGCTGCGGCACGATCGACACCCCTTCGCCGGTGCGCCGGTCGAAGCGAACCAGGCCGCCGTATTGGCTCTCGGAGTAGACCGTGTTCGGGTCCGTGGGATCCACCTGGGTGTAGAAGCCGTCCCCGCCCCGGGTCACGAACCAGTCGAAGCCCGTGGCGCCATGCAGGTTCCGGGTGCGGCTGGGGCCGCCCATGCTGAAGTTGTCCTGGGTGCCGCCGTAGATGGTGTAGAAGGGCCGGGACTCGTCCACGGCCACCCGGTAGTACTGGATGATCGGCAGGTTGGCCTTGTATTCCCAGGTCGCGCCCCGGTCGCGGCTTTCGTAGACGCCGCCGTCACAGCCCGAGACCAGGTGGTCCGTGTTCGCGGGGTCGATCCACAGGGCGTGGTTGTCCACGTGCTTGTATTTCTCGCCCACCCGCCGCCAGGTCTTGCCGCCGTCCTCGGTCACCTGCATCCAGGTGTCCATGGAGTAGACCCGCTGGGGCTCCTTCGGATCGCAGATGAGCTCCTGGTAATACTGGGCGCTGCCGCTTACCTGCTCGTTGCGCCGCTCCCAGTTCCGCCCCCCGTCCACGCTGCGGAAGAAGCCGCCGGCCTTGTTGGCCGCCTCGATGGTGGCGTAGACCGTGTCCGGCGCCCCGGCCGGCACGGCCAGGCCGATGCGGCCCAGGTCTTCCTTGGGCAGGCCTTCCTTCAGCCGGGTCCAGGTCTGGCCACCGTCCGTGCTCTTGTGGATGCCGCTGCCGGGGCCGCCGTCCACCATGCCCCACACGTGGCGGCGGCGCTGGTAGGTGGCGGCATAGATCACATCCGGATGGCGGGGATCCAACACCACGTCCGTGACGCCGGTGTGGGCATCGACGGTAAGCACGGCCTTCCAGGACTTGCCGCCGTCGGTGGTCTTGTAGAGCCCCCGGTCGCCACCCTCCTTCCAGAGCGGGCCCTGGGCGGCCACGTAGACCACCTTGCTGTCCCGGGGATCCACCAGGATCTTGGCAATGTGCTCGCTGGCCTTCAGCCCCAGGTTCTCCCAGTGCTGGCCGCCATCCAGGCTGCGGTAGACGCCGTCGCCGTAGGCCACGGAGCGCTGGCTGTTGTTCTCGCCGGTGCCCACCCACACCACGTTGGAGTCCCGGGGATCGACGGTGACGCAGCCAATGGAGAAGGAGGCCTCCTTGTCGAAGACCGGCTTCCAGGTGGTGCCTGCGTTGACGGTCTTCCAGAGGCCACCCGAGGCCGCCGCCACGAACCAGGTGTCCGTCCGCTGCGGATCCACGGCGATGTCCCCCACCCGGCCCGAGGTGACGGCGGGGCCGATGCTGCGCAGGGGCAGCGCGGCCAGGGGCGAGCCCTTGGCCAGGGCCTCGTCCTTGTCGCTGGGCGCCGCGGCGACCAGGGGAGCCACCGCCAGGAGCAGGGCCAGGAGCGGGAGCGAGCGGAACCGGGGCATGGTGCCTCCTAATACGATGGAACCACCATCATGCCCGAAGTGCGGGGGCCGTCACCAACCGGAACCGGTGCCCTTGCCGCGCACCCGCCCCTGCCACTTCACGGTCTGCGGACCGGGCTCCAGCTCCAGCGCCTCGCCCTGCCCCTCGCCCAGCCGGCCGCGCAGCATCACCGCGCCCTGGGCCTGCACGAACTTCACCGAGCGGTCCGCGCCGACGGTGACCGTCACGGTGTCCGCCGCCAGCCGCCAGCCCTGGCCCTGGCACTCCACGTTGCCGCTGAGCACGATCTTCTGAGCCTCGCTCTGGCCCCGCTCCGCCCGCAGGACCAGGTCCCCGTCCGCGGCGGCCAGGGTGCCGCTGAGGCCCTCGGGGAAGGTGACCACCTCGCCCCGGCGCACAATGCGCGGACCCGAGAGCCGCTCCCGCAGGCGGCTCCAGGCCGCCGGGCGGCCCGTGAGCGTCCAGAGCGCGTCCTCCCAGACCAGCCGGGCGCCCCGCACGCTGCCCCCGGTGAACAGGTTCACCTGCACCGGCCCCTCGATGGTCCAGCCACGGGGATCGCCCTGCCCGGCCCCCCCGGTGAAGGTGCCGTCCTCGCCGCGCCCGAACACGGGGCTCTGGAGCTTCCAGCGGCGGGTGGCGCGCTCCACCTCGATGCGCGGGGAGGAGAGGCTGCGGCGCCCCCAGGTGAGCACGGCCTGACCCTCGGCCACCGCATGACCCACGGCCAGGCTGTCCGGCAGGTCCCGCCCCGCCGCCTCCCGCATCAGCACCCGAGGGGACCGCAGGACCAGGCGCTGGCCCTCCACGGGCTGGTCCCAGACCACACTGCCTTCGAGGCGCAGACCGGCGGGCGTCCAGCGCGCCCCCTCGGTGCTGAGCTGTTCCTCGCCGGTGGGCACGGCGCGGCGGGCCCGGAAGTGCCGGAGCTCCACCTGCTGGAACGTGGCGCCGGGCGAGGGCCGGGGAGCCACGCCGCCCTGGGCGTCGCCGCGCCAGCCATCGCTGCGCTGGAAGGCCAGGGGCCCGGGCCAGCTCACCTGCTCCGGTGTGAGATCCGCCACGCTGGCCTGGAGCGAGCCCTCGCTCAGGGTGGCCTTCACACCCTCCAGGTGGCCCGTGAGGAAGCCGGGCGTGGCCCAGAGGCGGTCGGCGTCCATGCTGCGGAGGGTGGCCGGGGCGGCGCGATCCGGAGGCGCCTGCCAGCGCACGGGACCGCGCTCCACCCGGAGGCGGCCGTCCACTTCGCGCCGCCAGCCCGTGGGCAGGTTCCAGACGCCCTGCGCCGAGCCCTCGAGCGACTCCCAGCGCAGCGGCGCCAGCCCCTCCCACTCACCGCCGGTCCACCGCAGCGCCGGGCCCTCGCCTTCGATGCGGCCCTTGCCGAGGGGCGTGGTGGTCCCGGGCTGGGCCACCCCCAGCTCCATGGGGGCCTGCAGCGTCCACACGCCCGCCTGGCGCCGGGCCTTGGGCGAGAGCAGGCGCCACTGGCCCGCGGGCTCGTCGAGGCTGCCCTTCACCACGTCCAGGCGCAAGTCATCCTCCGTGCCCGTGATGGTCTTGTAGGCGAGCACCATGCGGTTCGGCCCGAGCTGCTCCGTGAGGGTTCCGATGCTGCCCAGGGTGCCCTCGCCGAAGAGGGGGTCGCCGCCGCTGGTGCGCCCCGGCATGCCGTCCACACCCTGCACCAGGAACCGGGCGGTCACCGCCAGGGTGCCCGCGACCAGGGCCCAGCCCAGCCCCCGCCACAGGGGATGCCGCGCGGGCGGGACCGCCTGGAGCAGGCTGTAGAGGCTCACGGCGCCGCCTCCCCAAGGGGCGTGTCCACCAGCCAGGAGCGACCCCAGCGGTCACTGTCCTGGGGCGTGGCGGCCAGGCAGAGGCGGTCCCCGGGACGGGGCTGCTCCGGGCGGCCTTCGCCCGCGAACCAGGTGACGGAACCCTTGACGCCGGACAACCCCAGGCGCCAGTGGTCCGCGCTGAACACCACCGACTTCTCGACGACACCCTCCAGCCGCGCCAGCACCGGCGCGAAGCCCTGGCCGAAGGGCTCCAGCCGGGCCAGGGAGCCGTCCGCCGCCAGCTCTGAGGGATCCCCGTCCAGCAGCAGGGGCGGCTGCTCGCGGCCCAGGGCCTGCTCGGCGGCGCCGCGCTGGAGGGCCGAGCGCACGAAGGGGAATCGGGCCGCCTGGAAGCTCAGGCCCGCCGCCACCTTGTGGCCGCCACCGCCCAGCGTGAAGGGCTGCGCCATGACCAGCAGCGGGCCCAGGTCATAGCCTTCCGGGGCCCGGAGGCTGCAGTGGGCCACGCCGTCCACCACGGTGCAGACCCCGGCGGGCCGGCCGCTGGCGCGCATGCGCTGGCCCGCCACGATGCCGATGACACCCTTGTGGGCCGTGGGCTCCAGCACCAGGTCGAAGGCCTCGTCGCCCGGGGGCGGCAGCTGCCGGGTCAGGGCCTGCTGGGTGGCGCGGCGCTCGGCGTTCAGGGCCTCCACCCGCACCATCAGGGTCTCGGCTTCCTTGGCATCCCGTGTCAGCAGCAGGCGCACCGCATCCTCGGCGCCGCCCATGCGACCCACGGCGTTGAGCCGCGGCCCCACGCCGAAGGCGATGTCCTGGGCGCCGAGGGCGCCCTCCTTCTTCGCGGCCCGCAGCAGCGCCGCGAGGCCCGGCCCATTCCGCTGGGCCAGGGCCTCCAGGCCCCGGCGCACCAGCAGGGCGTTCTCGTCCACCAGCGGCATCATGTCGGACACCGTGCCGATGGCCACCAGCTTGAGCAGGCCGTCCAGGAAGGCCGCGTCGGCGGCGTCTGGCTGGGGCACCGCCCCGAGCAGGGCCTGGGCCAGCTTGAAGGCCACGCCCACCCCCGCCAGGTGGGGGTTCGCGTAGCCGTCCAGGTGGGGATGCACCACGGCGCAGGCCGGGGGCAGCTCCGCGCCCAGGGCATGGTGGTCCGTGATCACCCAATCAAGGCCAAGCTCCGCGCTGGCCCGGACCTCCTCCACGCTGCGCCCGCCGCAGTCCACGGAGATGAGCAGGCCCGGGTCGCGGCTGGCCTTCAGCTCCTGGATGCAGTCCAGGTGCAGGCCGTAGCCGTCCGAGAAGCGGTTGGGGATGAAGTACGAGGCCTCGGCCCCCAGCTTCTCCAGGGTGCGCACGAGCAGGGCCGTGGCGGTGACCCCATCCACGTCGTAGTCCCCGTAGACCACGATGCGCTCGCGGGCCGCGACGGCCCGGCGGATGCGCGCCACCGCCGTGTCCACGCCCGGCAGCAGGTGGGGATCGGTGGTGCGGGTCCAGGCCGGATCCAGCCGCCAGGCCAGAGCCTCGGGCCGGTCCAGGCCGCGCAGCCACGCCAGCCGCGCCAGGCGGGGATCCAGGCCGCAGGCCTCGCCCAGGGATCGCCAGGGCGCCAGTCCCGCCGGAAGCTCCCGGCGGAGGCGCCAGAGCTTCGCGCCCATCTCAGCCCACGCTGCCCATGCGAGCGAACTTCTGGTAGCGCTCCTCCACCAGCTGCTCCGCTGTCAGCTCGGACAGCTCGGAGAAGGCTTCGATGACGGCCTCCTTTAGGGCGCTCGCCGCGGCGTCGTAGTCCGAGTGGGCCCCGCCGAGGGGCTCCTTGATGATGGCATCGATGATGCCCAGCTCCAGCAGGTGCGGGGCCGTCAGCTTCAGCGCCGCCGCGGCCTTGGGCGCCTGGGTGGCGTCCTTCCAGAGGATGGAGGCACAGCCCTCGGGCGAGATCACGGAGTAGATGGCATTCTCCATCATGAGCACGCGGTCGGCCACGCCCAGGGCCAGGGCCCCACCGCTGCCGCCTTCGCCCAGCACCACCGCCACCACGGGCACCTGGAGCTTGGCCATCTCCAGCAGGTTCCGGGCGATGGCCTCGGCCTGGCCGCGCTCCTCCGCATCCACGCCGGGGTAGGCGCCGGGGGTGTCGATGAGGCACAGGATGGGCCGCTGAAACTTCTCGGCCAGCTTCATGAGGCGCAGGGCCTTCCGGTAGCCCTCGGGCTTGGGCATGCCGAAGTTCCGGAGGATCTTCATCTTGGTGTCGCGGCCCTTCTGCTGGCCGATGACCATGACGGGATTGCCCTCGATCCAGCCCATGCCCGCCACGATGGCGGCGTCGTCGCCGAAGCGGCGGTCCCCGTGCAACTCGTCGAAGCGCTCGCAGACGCGCTCCAGGTAGTCCAGGGTGTAGGGCCGCTTGGGATGGCGCGCCAGCTGGGCCCGCTGCCAGTCCGTGAGGTGCGAGAACAGGTCGGCCTTGAGCTTATCGAGCTTCTTGATCAGCTTCTCCCGCTCCTTGTTCTGGGAGGGGTCCATCTCCATGGCCCGGATCTGGGCCTCCATCTCAAGCACCGGCTTTTCCAGCTGCGAGAAATCCATGACCTGTTCGGGGGACGAGTCTTTCATGTGACCTCGGGTAATGAGGATGAGCGGTCCAGTGTAGCCGAACCTCCACCGGGCCCCCTTGTCTGCCCCAGAACAAGGTCAGGGGACCAGCTTGAGGCTCAGTCCGTCTTCCCGGATGGACCGCAGAACCGACCGGTCCTTGCGAGCTTCGGCAACCCCTTTTTCCTGGTCCGGGGGCAGCCATGCCACATCTTTCCGCTGCTGTCTAAAGTCCATTACTGCGAGGGTGCCCTGGTCCTGGGGCCGCACCTCGGCGTGCCAGGCATAGGTGCGAAACGGAGTCTCGCCCTCCTTGCGTTCCAGCGCGGGCTGGGCCTTTCCGGGAACCCGATACTCGGCATGAAACTCCCAGACATCCCCCCTGCGGGACTTCACACCCTGGACCCGGGGCTTTCCTGCGGGCTGGATGAGAGACGGCGCGGCGGGGAGCCCCCAGGGGACGAACGTGCCTTCCTGCCCGACCCGGTGAAATCCGTCCGGATGCACGACCTTCACCACCGCCTCGAAGGGCCTGTGTATGTCCCTGGGATCGGACTGGCTGACCAGGGTGATGGAGCCCGTGGGGGGAACGTCCAGGATCTCCCGGGCGATGAAGTCCACCAGCTTACCGCTGCCTCGGGCAGCAGAGCGCAAGTCCAGCTTGTCGCCCGTTTCTACAAAGCGGACCGTGGCCGTGAGCTTGCCACCGAGGTTGACCTCGCCGGTTACTTCCACCCGAATCCTGGGCTGCAGGATGGCCGCCTCCGGAGCCCGCACCCAGAGTGCGCCCGACGGGTCACAGATCATGAGCCAGCGCCCCCGGTGGGCCTCCCCGAGCTGACCGAGGGGGGTGTCCGGATCCGTGAGGTCCACCAGCAGGTAGCGCCCCTTCGGCGTCTCGACCTCTGCGGCGAGTCCCAGGCTCTGAGGCAACCGAAGGGCCGCCACCACGTGGTCATGGGTGAGGGAGGGGGGCAGGTCCGGCTGGATCTCCCCGCCTCCGATCCGAGCCAGCACGGGGCTGCCCTGAACTCCTAGGCCCGCGGCCTCCGCCAGGAAACAGCCCGCCAGATCCTTGCAGTCACCGTATTTTTTGCGCACCACCTCCACCGCCGTCTCCGGCAGCCAGCCCCGGGAGGGGGTCAGGTAGACCTGCTTGTAGAGGAAGTCCCGCCCCATCCAGGCATGGATGGCCTTCAGGCCCTCCAGCGGGCCCTTCCCAACGGCCCCGGAAGCCTCACTGCGGGGGCACCGCTCCTGGTACTGGCGGTTCAGCCAAATCGCCAGGGAGTCCCAGGTAGCAAGGGAGGGAGTCTCCTTCAGTCGGGGATCCAGGAAGCGCACCAGCACGAAAGGAAGCTGGTCAAAAGCGTGGGGGTGCATGGACTCCCCCCTGGGCAGGGCGGGCAGGTTCGAGGCTTTGACACTCCGCCCTGGTTGCACCACGGGTGCAGGAATCCAGGGGGCGAAGTGCTTCAGGTCCAGGTTCACGGCCACACCCTCCACCGAGCGGAACCAGGCGGCGTCCAGGACCACCTCCAGCTCCCACTGACGGATGGGAACGACCTCCAGCACCTCCGTGGCATCCAGGGGTCCCAGCGGATGCCGGAAGGACTGTAGGGACTCGAAGGCCACCAGACTCCCCTTCGTCACCCGGGGCAGGACCGCCAGGATTTGTTGGTCCGTACTGTAGCCACCACCCACGCCCGATTCCCAGGTGGCGGTGGCATCCTTGCTGAGCTTCTCCAGGTCCCCATCTGGCCGGAGGTTCCAGCCCCGGAGTTCCCTCACGCGGCTGGCCTGATCTCCCAGTCCCCCTAGGATGAAGGCCCCCTGGCCCAGGCCCCGCTCAGACAGCACCTTTACCAGGCGGAAGCGCCGGGTCCGAATCTCGCCATCCCCTGCATAGGCGACCTGGGTTCGGTCCAGCAGCACCCAGGCGTCTGCGCCGTCCGGGGCTGCTTCGGCGGCCACCGCCTGGACATGGGGCATGGCCCAGTCGGGCAGCTTGTTGAGCGGCTGGCTCCAGAGCGGCGGGAAGCAGGCCAGCGCCAGGAAGCAGATCACCTGGGCCCGCATCAGGAACCCCCAAGGACCAGGGTCCGCGAGTTGGCATCCGCCACCCAGCCCAGGAAGGCCTTGAGCTCCTGGTAGGCACCAGGCCGGGCGGCGAAGGCGGACACCACTACATCGAGGACCACTTCCAACTCGCCCGGCGTCTCGAGGG
Source organism: uncultured Holophagaceae bacterium (assembly GCA_903863195.1). Classification (GTDB taxonomy): domain Bacteria; phylum Acidobacteriota; class Holophagae; order Holophagales; family Holophagaceae; genus Geothrix. The sequence continues at coordinate 8,535 of CAIPAY010000066.1, read as the reverse complement.
CCCGGACCTCCCAGGTGACGGTCCCGAAGGTGTTGGTCTGGTGGAAGCGGGGGTAAGCGGGGATCTGGTAGCCCTTGGGCACCTGGATCCTGGACACGGCCCGGTGGGTGCGGAGATAGGGCAGCACGATCAGGTCCTGCCGCACCTCCGGCCAAGCCGAAGGCTGGTAGAGGGGAGCCGCCATACCTGGGAAGGGATAGACCTCGCGGCGGCGGCCCTCCTCCCGCTCGATCCGGCCCTCCACATGCAGGGCAAGGGGCTGGGTCGGGTCCTGGGCGTTCAGGACGCGGACCTGGCTGAAGGTTGCTCCCTTCATCCAGCCTTCCAGCTCTTCCTTGAGGAGCCGCTCCTGCTCTTTGGCCTCCAGAGGAATGAAGCGATAGCGCTCCGCGTATTCCGGATACCCGGCGTAGGACGCGTCCATGGTGAAGGCATCCTCCCCATCACCCATCTGGACCCGGAACTGATAGCTCCGTCGGTTTTCGCGGGCTGGCGGGGGCGGCAGGGTCTCGAACTTGGTGGTCCAGGCCTGGGTGTCCACGACCATCATAAGCGTGCCCTGGTAGTCCGGATGCATGGTCCCCGGTGGAGCAAAGCGGAGAGAGGAATCCAACCAGAGGGTGGAGCGTCCCGGCTCATCCACGCCGATCAGGTGGTGGGTGAACTGGAAGGGATTCTTGCCCCCTGCCGTCACGACGCGCACATCCCGGTCCGCCACCAGGCCCAGCTTGGGTTGGATGCCGTGGGTCTTCAGGAGGTGGAACAACAGGAGACCCATACCAGAGGAACTGGCACTACCCATCTTGACGGTGGCCCCTAGGTTTTCGTCCTCAGGATAATCCGGGGCCTTCCCAACCGCCGCGGCCTCCTGGTGGGTGAGGCGCCTGCGGTTCTTGATGCGTGAGTCCAGGCGCCGCAAGATCTCCCGGGCCTCCGCCTGGGGGCCTCCCACCAGGCCCGTGGTCAGTTCCTGGGCCAGGGCCTTGAAGGGTCCGCCAGTGCGGACATCCTCCACGTACCAGGACTTCAGGAGGAGCCGAGCAACCGCGTCCCAATACTCCTGGGGCGTGGTCCGCGAGTAGCTGAAGAGGCGTTCTGGCTGGTAGTACACCGCAAGGCGCGGGATGGGCCGGTTGACCTGGAGCGAGTAGGGCGCTTCCTGATAGGCGGGAAGACTGGTGAACGTGAAGACCTTGTAGCCGCCTGCCTCCTTCACGGTGGGGGAATGGACCGGTCCGGGGTAGAGGGTGTAGGCCCAGGGGAAGCTGGTTAAGATCTCCACCGCAGCACACTGGATGGCCCACTCGCCGCCGAGCATCCACTCTGCGGCCCGACCCAGCCGTTTGGGCAGAGGACTGGCGGCCTCCCGGTCAGCGGATTCCAGCCAGCGCACCTCCACCACGCAGTTGGGAGTCACCCCGGGTGGGACCATGAGGGTGCGCTTGATGTCCGAGTTCCCCACGGAAGCCACAGTCCGGGACTTGAAGTCCTTGCGCTGGTTGAACCGCACTTCCTGCCCATCCGGATAGATTGTCCTGCCTTCGAAGCTGTGGGCCGCCTCTCCGAAGTCAGCCAGGTCCGCAGCGGCCCGGCCGGACTCGCTCAGGACGCGGATCCGGACCAGCTGCTCGATCTGAAACCGTCTCAGGATCAAGCGCTGCTCCAGGATCACGGCCCCCTTGATGCCCTTGGCCGGGTCCTCCTTCAGGGCCCAGACCTCCGCAGGAATCGGCGCCCACCCCCCGGGCCACAGGGCCGGTGCTACCGTGAACATCGTCATGATCAGCAGCCAACGGATCCACATGCGCCACTCCCGGTGATCTCTTGCATTGCATCCGGATTTTTCTCGGAGCGTAAAGCCTTGAAATTCTCGACTTCTCCCGATTTCTCACATCCCTTCCCGGTCCTCGGTCTCAGCGGCGGCATCGCCGCCGGCAAGAGCTTCGTCGCGAAGTGCCTGGCGGAGCGGGGCTGGGTGGTGATCGACGCGGACGCCCTGGCCCGGGAAGCCGTGGCCCCGGGCAGCGAGGGGCTGCGGGAGGTGGCCCTGGCCTTTGGTCCGGAAGCCCTCCAGGCGGACGGCACCCTGGACCGGGCCTGGGTCGGGAGCCACATCTTCGCCAACCCCGCCGCCCGGACCCAGATCAACGCCATCCTCCACCCGCGCATCGAGGCCCTGCGGGATGCCCGGCTACGGGCCCTGCCTGCGGACACCCGCGGCGCGGTGCTGGACGCGGCGCTCTGGGTCGAGCGGGCCCGGGCCCACCACTTCGACGCCTTCTGGACCGTGGACGCCCCGGAGGCCCTGCGGATGGAGCGCCTCATGGCCCGGGACGGCCTGACCCCCGAGGCCGCCGCCGCCCGGCTGCGCGCCCAGGCCACAGCGCCGGAGCGGGCCCTCCATGCGGACCTGATCATCAACAACGACGGCAGGGACCTGGCGGACCTCCTCGCCGGGGCCGAAGCAGCCCTTCTGGCAGACTGGAGGGTCCGCCGCGCGCGGACCTGGAGAGCCCCGATGCCCGCACCCTTCACCGCCGACCAGCTCCGCGCCGTCCTCTCCGCCCTGCTCCAGAGGGGCGGCGACTACGGCGAGGTGTTTGTGGAACGCCGCCGGGCCCACGCCCTGGGCATGGATGACGGCCGCATGGAGGACGTGCTGGCCTCGGAGACCTTCGGCGTCAGCCTCCGCCTGGTGGACGGTGAGACCACCCGCTTCGCCGACCTGATCTCCCCAAGCCAAGCGGAGCTGCTGGCCTCTGCAGCAACCTTGGCCGCCCCGGGCCAGGGCTCCGCTGCCGCGGTGCCGGTGCTCGTGGTGCGGACCTTCCCCACGCCCAGCCCTGTGGCCCAGGATCCGGGCGCCGTGCCCCTGGCCGGCAAGGTGGCCCTGGTGCGCCGCGCCGAGGCCCTGGCCCGGGAGCACGCCGAGAGCCTGCGCCCCGGCGCCTTGAAGCAGGTCTCCGTGGGCTACGGCGACAGCACCCAGCGGGTCTGGATCGCCGCGGCAGAGCTGGCCGAGGGCGCCTGGAGCGCGCGTCTCACCGAGGACCACCGCACCCAGGTGGTGCTGCGCCTCAACGCCACCGCCGGGGACGGCGTGCAGCTCCAGACCGGCTACCAGGCCCTGGGCGAGACCCGGGGCTTCGAGCTGTTCACGGCCGAGGCCGTCCAGCGCATGGTCCACGAGGCTGTGCGCCTGGCCCTGCAGGCGCTGGAGGCCCAGCCCGCCCCCGCCGGCACCTTCCCCGTGGTGCTCAGCAGCAGCGCCGGGGGCACCATGATCCACGAGGCCTGCGGCCACGGGCTGGAAGCGGATCTGGCCCTGGCCGGCATGAGCTCCTTCGCGGGCAAGCTGGGCCAGCAGGTGGCCGCCGAGGGCGTGACGATCATCGACGACGGCACCCTGCCCCACAAGCGCGGCAGCCAGGCCATCGATGACGAGGGCAACCCCGTGAGCCGCGTGGTGCTCATCGAGAACGGCATCCTCAAGGCCTTCCTCCAGTCCCGCAAGACCTCGCGGAAGATGGCCACGGAAGCCACGGGCAATGGCCGCCGCGAGAGCTACCGGCACCTGCCCATCCCCCGCATGCGGAACACCTTCCTGGCCGCGGGCACCGAGGCCCCCGAGACCATCCTGCGCGACCTGGACCGTGGCCTGCTCGTGAAGCACATGGGCGGCGGCCAGGTGGACACCGTCACGGGCAACTTCGTCTTCCAGGTCACCGAGGGCTACTGGGTGGAGAACGGCGTGGCCCGCTACCCCGTGAAGAACGCCACCCTCAGCGGCTGCGGCCCCGAGGTGCTGAAGCAGCTCACCCGCATCGGCAGCGACCTCCACCACTTCGACATCGGCACCTGCGGCAAGGACGGCCAGGGCGTCCCCGTCAGCGACGCCCTCCCCACCATCCTCTGCCCCGCCCTCGTCGTCGGCGGCACCGCCGAAGCCCTGCCGAACGTGCTGTAACGAGAATTAATAGATAAAAAGATTCACCACGAAGACACGAAGACACGAAGAACTGCAAAAACAAAGAATATATGTAATAAAAACGAACAGGCTGGAGTGCAACAACTTGGGTACTTACGATCTCAGCCTATGCCCTGAATACAACCCAACAGCATCGTGGCACAACCTATTCATTCGTAATTTTCACATGCTTCTTGTTTTTTGCTTTTCTTCGTGCCTTCGTGTCTTCGTGGTGATCAGTTAATTTTTGAGGTCTAAACGTGCTGGATCTTGGGGATGATATAGAAGCGGTGGCCCGCGAGGTTGTAGATGCTGGGTTCCGGGTCCACCTGGAGCTTGGGCCAGGACTTTTGGAACGCATCTACGAAACCGCTCTTGTCTATGAGCTTGAGGCCAAGGGCCTCAGAGTCGAGCGCCAGGTAATGGTTCCCCTCTGCTACAAGGGAATCCTTCTCCAGGATCCACTGCGCCTGGACCTCCTGGTGGAGGGTTCCATCATCCTGGAAGTCAAGGCGGTTGATGTCATCCTGGCCCTCCACAAAGCGCAACTACTGAGCTACCTGAAACTCTCAGGCCGCCGTCTTGGGTTCCTCATGAACTTCAACGTCCCGACGTATAAAGAAGGCCTCCACCGCCTGGTTCGTTAGCCCCATTTTGCTCAGCATTTTCCTTCACCTTATTGCTCTTTTCGCTTTTCTTCGTGCCTTAGTGTCTTCGTGGTGATCAGTTTTCTTCTTTTCCAGGACCCAACTCAATGTCCAACCCGTTCGAGTCGTTTATTCCGCAAGCCCTCGAAGCCCGTCTCCAGGACGGCCTGGCTCATGCGATGAGCCTGGGTGCGGAGGGGGCGGAGGCGTTCATCTCCGTGTCCCACAGCCGCAAGGCCAAGGTCCAGAACGGCGCGCTGCAGGACCTTACTGTGAGCAAGCGCGGCGGGCTCGGCGTGCGGGTGCTGCGGGGCGGTGCCAAGGGGCTGCGCGCGGGGCTGGCCACCACCACGGACCTGGCGGCGGTGGACTTCCGCGGCCTCTTCGCCCAGGCCTGGGAGCTGAGCGCCCTGGGCGACGAGGACCCCTGGCTGCGCCAGGCCGATCCCTCCGGCACCGACGACCTGCCCAGCCGCTACGACACGGCGGTGGAGGCCATCACCCCCGAGCAGCGCATCGCCTGGGCCCTGGACCTGGAAGCCCAGTCCCGGCGGGCCTCGACCAAGGTCGCCGCCGTGCGCGAGTCCGCCTGGGGCGACGGCACCGGCGCCAGCCTGCTGCTCACCCAGAAGGGCGTGCGCACCCCGGATACGGGCTCCAGCTGCTCTGCCAGCATCGAGCTGGCCGTGGCCGAGGGCGAGGACCGCCAGGCCTCCTGGCACTGGGGCGTCTCCCGGCGACCCGACCTGGACCTTGCGGCCATCGGCGCCGAGGCGGCCCTCAAGGGCGAGCGCAAGCTGAACCCCCAGCGGCTCCCCGCCGGAAAGTATCCCGTGGTGCTGCATCCGGAAGTGGCCGTGGACCTGCTGGGCATCGTGGCAGGCATGCTGGATGCCGAGTCGGTGCTGAAGCAGCGCAGCCTCTTCGCTGGCAAGCTGGGCCAGGTCATCGCCTCGCCCCTGCTGACCCTCATCGATGACGGCCGCCTGGCCGAGGCCCCGGGCTGCCCCGCCCTGGGCACCGAGCCCTGGGACGCGGAGGGCCTGCCCACCCGCCGGAACGTGCTGCTGCAGGACGGAGTGCTGCAGACCTACCTCCACACCCTCAAGACCGCCGCCGAGATGGGGATGGCGCCCACGGCCAGCGCAGGCCGGGGCTTCGGCAGCCAGCCCGGGGCCACCACCTTCAACCTCTTCCCCCTGGCCGGGAAGGACTCCGCCGAGGCCCTCTACCGCATGGCGGGCAACGGCGTGCTCATCACCGAGATCATGGGCCTGCACACCGTGGATCCCGTCAGCGGCGACCTCAGCGTGGGCGCCAGCGGCATCCGCATCCGCAACGGCGAGCTGGCCGAGCCCGTGGACAAGCTCACCTTCGCTGGCAACCTGCGCGACTTCCTCACCCGCATCGTGGCCCTGGGCAGCGACTTGCGCTGGTATGGCAGCAGCGCCGGCCTGAGCATTCTGCTGGAGGACATCTCTCTGGGTGGGGCGTAGGGGATCTCGACCCCGCCTATCACGCAGGCACTGATTCCGGTCCCAGTTGGAGGTAATCTGGGGGTTCACCCAGGATTCCCCATGAGCCTCGACGCGGCGAAAAAGTATCTTTCGTTCCCCCATCTGGAAGCTGAGCTGCGGGCAGAGCTGGAGCCCCTGCTCGCCGCGGCGGAAGCCGGCGAGGCCGGCGCCCTCGCCGAGTTGGAAGACCGCTTCTTCGAGCCCCTGGCCTTCGGCACGGGCGGCCTGCGCGGCTTCATGGCCGCGGGCCTGCGCCGCATGAACCAGCCCAACGTGCGTCGGGTGACCCTGGCCCTGGCGGCGGTGGCCCAGCGCCACGCACCGGACAAGAAGATCGCCGTGGTGGGCTCCGACACCCGGCTGAATTCCGATGTATTCAGCGCCGAGACGGCGGCGGTGCTGGCGGCGGCGGGCTACACGGTGTATCTGGGCGCCCGGCCCCTGCCCACGCCCTTCCTGTGCTTCGCCATGAAGGCCCTGGGCTCCGGCTGCGGGGCCATTGTGACCGCCAGCCACAATCCAAAGGAATACAACGGCTACAAGGCCTACAACGACCTGGGCGGCCAGGTGGTGGAGCCCTGGGACGCGGAGATCGAGGCCCACATGGCCACCCTGCCCCTGGTGCCGGTGCCGCCGGTGGCGCCCCCCGGCAGCATCCTGCCCATCCCCGCTGAGGTGGAGGCGGCCTACGTGGCCATGGGCCTGGAGCTGCTGCAACACCCCCAGCCGTTCACCCCGGCGTCCATCCTCTACACGCCCTTCCACGGCACCGGCGTCGCCTTCGTGCCCGCCCTGTTCGAGGCGGCGGGCCTTCCCCTCACGGTGAGCCCCAGCCAGGGCATCCAGGACGGCACCTTCCCCACGGCGCCCCGCCCCAACCCCGAGGAGCTGGCGGCCTATGCCGCGCCCCTGAGGGAAGCCGAGGCCATGGGCGCCGACGTCGTCCTTGCCAACGACCCTGATGCGGATCGCATCGGGGTGGTGGCGAAGCGCAACGGGGTCTGGGAGCTCATGAGCGGCAACGACCTCGCCGCACTCACCCTGGACTACCTCTGCGGCCAGAAGGGCCGCCTGGGCGCCGTGGTCAGCACCGTGGTCACCTCGGACTTCATGGCTACCGTAGCGCGCCACCACGGGTTACCGGTCGTCTGGACCCTCACGGGCTTCAAATACATCGCCGTGTGCATGGACCGCCTGGAGGCCTTGGGCGAAGCCTACGCCTTCGGCGCCGAGGAGAGCTATGGCATGCTGCTGCCCCCCAGCCTCCGCGACAAGGACGGTGTCACCGCGGCACTGGTCGTGGGTGAGATGGCCGGGCACTTCAAGGCCAAGGGGATGACCCTCTTCGAGGCCGTCGAGGCCCTCCAGGGCCGGGTTGGCAGCTTCCACAACCGCCTGGTGAACCTTGAGGATCCCCGCCCCGGCGGAGCCAAGCGCTTTGCCGAGGCCATGGGCCGCATCCGTACCGCCGGTCTGGCATCCCTGGGTGGCGAGACCGTCGCCAGCTGGGAGGACTTCCAGGCCTGCCAGTGGCACGGCGAGGGGCGCACGGAGCCCATCCTGGACCGGCCCGACAACCGCGGCGCCGCCCTGCCCATCCCCCGCAGTAATGCGCTGAAGTTCCGCCTGCCGAGCGGTGGGTTCGTTGCGTTCCGGCCCAGCGGCACCGAGCCCAAGCTCAAGGTCTACCTTCAGTCCCGGACCGGCAAGGCCCAGCTTGACCAGATGGAAGCCGAGGCCCGCACCCTGCTGGGGCTGTAGTCCCGGTTTGCACTCAAAAGAAAAGACTCACCACCAAGACACCAAGACACCAAGAACTGCAGAGCCGCAGTTTTTCTTGGTGTCTTGGTGCCTTGGTGGCAAAGAGTTTTTTTCTGCCACCTACCGCTGGGGCCCTGTCTGGGGCTGGGCTGCGCGGGCCCGCAGGAGGATCTCGCCGAAGTGCCTGCGCTCGGCCCTGGCATCCATCTGGCCACGTCTGTCCTTCAGCCGCTCCCACTTCACGAAGCGGAAGTCTTCGCGCATGAAGTGCTTGATGAAGTGGCCCCGGATGAGCTGCACGAACGTGGCGAGGGAGATCTGCCCCGCAGTCAGCGGGCGGAGGATCTCGATGAAGGTCTCCCGGATGTAGGCGTGATGGCGGGCATGCTGCTCAAGGTCGGGATACCCGGCCTTGAGCATGGCCTGCTCCTCACGCGCACAGTGATCAACCACGTACTCCAGCAGCTCATCGATGCTGCGGTTGACCTCATCCAGATCCCCTGCCCGCTGCAGCCCGCCCTGCACTTCCAGGCGGTTGAAGAGCTCAAACAGGTGCGCATGTTCAGCGTCGATCACGTGCACCGTGGAGTGGAAAGCTTTGCGCCAGTGCAGCATCGGCGCCTCCGATCCATAGGATTCTGGG
>CAIPAY010000065.1 GCA_903863195.1 uncultured Holophagaceae bacterium | reverse complement strand
TCGATGACGCCCGCATGCACCGGACCCACGGCGACCTCATGCACCTCGTCGCCCTCCACCCGGTAGAAGTCCATCACCCCGGGCAGGGGCTGCGGCTGGGACTCGCCGCCCGTCCAGGGCCGGTGGTAGCGCACGGGCTTCAGCCAGGGATGCCCCTCGGGAACGATGCCGTACTGCTCCGCCAGCTCCCGCTCGAACAGGTGGGCCTGGGGGCAGGCCGGCGTCAGGGCCGGATACCTGGGCTGGTCCAGCTGGGTGCGGGCCACGCGCAGCGTCTTGCCCGCGTCATCCGCCAGCACCGCGAAGAGCCGGAGCTGCGCGTCCGCGCAGAGACAGGCCAGACGATCCCCCTCGTGCACCGCCGCGAGGATCGCGTCCCGGAAGTCGGCGACGGCCAGCGGGGCCAGCTCGGCCAGGGCCAGGGGCTGGCCGTTCTTCACGATCTTCAGGGCGCGGCGGGTCATGGGCGCACCTCCATCAAGGCCAGACCCCGCGGGGCCTCGGCCACCTTTGCGGACGTGGCGGGGGGACCTCCGTCAACGGTCTGGGAAGCCGCCTCCAGCATCGCCCGCAGGGGCGCGGGCAGGTGCAGACCGAGGCCCAGCGCCAGCACCATGGCGACCACCAGGGGCGCCGTGGTGGCGAAGGTGTCCTTGTAGGGGGTCCGCACCCGCTGGGGACTGGGGACGCCGAAGACCACCTGCATCACCGTGTCGCTCATGGTCAGGAAGATGCCGCCCAGCAGGAGCAGGAACAGGGTGCCGGCGAGGGGGTGTCCCAGGGTGAGGGCCGCGGAGGCGATGTTGAACTCGCTGATGAACGGCGCGAAGGGCGGCAGCCCGGTGATGGCGAGGAAGCCCAGGAAGAAGAGCCCCGCCGACACCGGCGTGCGCCGGATGGCGCCCGTCACCTGGGGCAGCTGCTTGCTGGCATAGCTGCGGTGGATGTTGCCCGCGGACAGGAAGAGCACGCTCTTGACCAGGGCGTTCGCCGCCAGGTGGAACAGCGCGAAGCGCGCGGCCAGGCCGCCGATCCCGATGCCAAAGACCAGGATGCCCATGTGCTCGACGCTGGAGTAGGCCAGCAGCCGCTTGAAGTCCAGCTGCCCCACCATGAAGACCAGGGCCCAGGCCATGGAGAGGATGCCGAAGCCGAGGAAGAGCTCCCGGGCGAAGGCCCCCTCCCCCGCGGCGGCCACCACCCCATAGATGCGGAGCAGGGCCAGGAAGGCGCAGCTCGTGACCCCGCCCGCCAGCAGGGCCCCCACGATGCCCGGCGTCTCGCCGTAGGCATCGGGCTTCCAGCTGTGCAGCGGGGCCAGGCCCATCTTGGTGCCGTAGCCCACCAGGGTCAGGACAAAGCCTGCACGGAGCCAGGGCCGCGAGAGCCGCTCGCCCTCGGCCATGAGGCGGGTGTAGTGGAGGGGCTCCTCAAGGTTGCCCATGTGGGCCGCGTAGGCCACGAAGAGCGTGCCCAGCAGCGCCAGGGCGATGCCCACGGAGCCAAGGACCAGATACTTCCAGGTGGCCTCGACGGAGTGGCGATTGTGGTTGAAGTAGATCAGGGGGGCCGTCGTGAGCGTCATGGTCTCCAGGGCCACCCAGGCCACCCCGGGGTGCCGGGCCAGGCAGAGCAGCGAGGCTAGGCCCAGAAAGGCGAGGAGGCAGACGGTGAAGACCCGGTGGTCGCGGTCGGGCCGCAGGGCCAGGTAGGACGGCGCGTAGAGCGCGCAGATGGTAAACAGCACGCTGATCACCAGCAGCACCCAGCCCCCCAGGGCGTCCAGGCCGAGCCAGGCGTTGAGAGGCAGCTCCCGCCAGCCGCGCAGCACCACCAGCAGCAGCCCGAGGTGCACCAGGGCCGTCACCGGCAGCACCCGCACCCGGATCGCGGGCACCTTGATGAACACGGCGACCGCGGCCGCCAGCAGAGGGAGAAGGATGAGCAGCAGGGCCATCGGTCAGTCCTTCAGCTCAGCCAGGAACCCCGTGTCCGTGGAGTCGAAGGTCATGTGGATGTGGTTGATCACGATCCCCATCACGAACACGCCCACGAAGAGGTCCAGCAGGATGCCCGTCTCTACCAGCACCGGCATCTCCTCCACCAGCAGCAGGCCGAAGAGGTAGATGCCGTTCTCCAACACCAGATAGCCCACCACCTGGGTGAGGGCCGTCCGCCGCGACACCAGCAGCAGGAACCCCGTGAACAGCGTGGCCAGGGCGGCGGGCACCAGGAAGGTCGGGGTCGTCCCGGCCTTGAGCGGCAGGGCGTGGGCCAGCACCAGGCTCAGCCCCGTCCCGGCGGCGCAGAGCATCAGGGACACGGTGTAGCCCACATAGGGATCCACCTCGCGGCGGATCTTCACCTGGCGCAGGGCACGCCGGAACAGGTAGGGGATGAACCCGCCCTTCACCGCGATGGCGACCAGGGCCAGCAGCAGGATGTGCGTGTGCTTCCCGAGGCCCATGGCCAGGGGGATGAGGCCCATGAGGATGCCCTGGAAGACCGCCAGCTGGATGGCCTTGTTGACGCGGCTGGTGGCCACCAGGGTGAAGTTGGTGAGCATGGTTAGGGCGATGAGGAAATCCGGGGACATCTGATCCTCCTAGACCAGCAGCAGCAGGAAGGCGAAGGCCGAGGCCAGCACCCCCGCCACCAGGAACTGGGGCACCTTGTTCATGCGGAAGCGGGCCGTGGTGCTCTCCACCAGGCCCACCACCACCGCCAGCAGGGTGATCCCGCCGAGGAAGGCCAGCCCGTTCAGCCAGCCCTTGCTGAGCACCGGCAGCAGGGGGTCCACCAGCAGGGCCCCCAGCACCACCAGCTTGAGGCTGGCTCCGTAGAGGATCAGCGCCAGGGGACGGCCCGAGTGGTCGAGCACCATGACCTCGTGGATCATGGTCAGCTCCAGGTGCGTGTTGGGATCATCCACCGGGATGCGGGAGTTCTCGGCGAGGAAGACGATGCCCCACCCGGCCAGGATCAGCATCAGCGGCCCCGAGAGATGCCCGGCGGTCCACATGCCGTGGGACTGCAGCATGGGCGTGAGCGACAGGCTGCCCGTGGCCCGGGCCAGGGCCGCGAAACCGAAGAAGAGCGCCGGCTCCGCCAGGGCGCTGAAGGAGACTTCCCGCGCGGCGCCCATGCCCTCGAAGGCAGATCCTGTGTCCAGGGCCGAAAGCACCGTGAGGAACCGACCGAGGCCAAGCAGGTAGGCGAAGAGGATCACGTCGCCCTCGAAGGCGAGCAGCGGCGCGGTGTGCCCCAGCGGGATCAGCAGCGAGGCCACCAGCAGCGCCGCCACGGTGCCCACGGGGCCCGCCAGGAAGACCCAGGTGGTGGTCCGGCTGAAGACCGCCTGCTTGCGGGCCAGCTTGGCCAGGTCGTAGTAGAGCTGCAGCACCGGCGGCCCGGAGCGGCCAGCCATCCAGGCCTTGATCTTGGTGATGAGGCCGGGAATGAGCGGCGGCAGCAGGAGCACCACAAAGGCGCGGAAGAGGAGGTTCAGCAGGGCGGGCACCAGGGCTTGGGACATCTCAGACCACCATCCAGATCAGCAGAAAGAGGAGCGTGAGCAGCACGTAGAGCAGGTAGACCGGGAGTTGGCCCGTCTGGAAGACGTGCAGGAGCGCCAAGCCCCGGGAGCCCAGGCGGAAGGCGGGATCCAGGACCCGGTCCAGCACGAGATCGGGCACATGGCTTTCAAAGCGGGCGGGCTCCGGGAAGGGACCCTGCACCTGGGCCTCATGGACCTTCGGGAACAGGGCCCAGCGGGCGCCGGTGACCAGACCATCCGCGAACGATGACGCCGTGTACTGGGCCCTGGGCAGCGCTTCCGCATAGCCGCAGTCCCAGGTGGGCAGCTCCGCCGGGACTGGCTCGGAGCGGCGCCCCGCCCAAGCCCAGCGGGCCAGCCCCAGGGCCAGCAGCGCCAGGGTCAGGGCCAGCACCGCCACCAGGGGCAGGTGCGCCAGCCGGGAGCTGGCCGGCAGAGCCTGGCCCAGCCCGGCGATGGCCCGGTCCAGGGCCGAGGCGATCACCATGGGGAACACGCCGATCAGGACACAGGCCCCGGCCAGCACCGCCATGGGCAGCAGCATCATGCGCGGGGCTTCGTGGGCGGCGGCGGCAGCGGGGGTGCGGGGCGTCCCCAGGAAGGCAGTCCCGTAGGCCTTGGCAAAGCAGGCCAGGGCCAACGCACCGATGAGCGCCAGCGCCGCCAGGACCCCCACGGACCAGGGCCAGCGGGCTCCCGCCATGGCGCGGAAGGCGCCCAGGTAGATGAACCACTCGCTCACGAAGCCGTTGAGGGGCGGCAGGCCGCAGATGGCCCAGGAGCCGGTCAGGAAGGCCGCGGAGGTCCAGGGCATGGCCTTGGCGAGGCCGCCCATCCGCTCCAGGTTCCGCGTGCCCGTGGCGTGCACCACGGACCCGCCCGCCAGGAAGAGCAGCCCCTTGAAGAGGCTGTGGTTCAGCACGTGCAGCAGGGCCCCCGCGAAGCCCAGCGCGGCCAGGGCGGACTGGCCGGTGCTCTTGCCGATCAGCCCGAGGCCCAGGCCCAGGAGGATGATGCCGATGTTCTCGATGGAGTGGTAGGCCAGCAGGCGCTTCAGGTCGTGCTGCCCCAGGGCGAAGGCCACCCCCAGAATGCCGGACACCCCGCCCAGCCCCAGGAACAGCGCCCCCCACCAGAGGGGGGGATCCGGCACCCAGGCGATCAGCCGCACCATGCCCAGGATCCCCATCTTGATCAGCACACCGGACATCAGCGCGGACACGTGGCTCGGGGCTGCCGCGTGGGCCGGGGGCAGCCAGATGTGGATGGGCATCACACCCGCCTTCAGGCCGAACCCGACCATGAACAGCAGGAAGGTCTGCGTGCCCAGCCTCGATGAGGCGAAGCCCCGGGGCAGCGCACCCAGATCCCAGGTTCCGGCCACCCCCGCCAGGAGCGCGAAGGCGCCGATCAGACAGAGCGTCCCCGTGTGGGTGGACACCAGGTAGATCCAGGCCGCCCGGCGGGTCTCCGGCAGGCGGTCCTCGGTGCTCACCAGAAAGAAGGCCCCGATGGCCATGGCCTCCCAGGCCAGCAGGAACAGCCAGGTGTGGGCCGCGGCGACCAGCAGAATCAGGGCGGCGGTCAGGCCCCCGAAGACCAGGCGCACCCAGCGGGGGTGGCCATGCGCATCCTCCCAGTAGCGGACCCCATACCAGGCGCCACAGGCGGCCAGCAGCAGCACGGGGATCAGAAACCAGGCGGCGATGGCATCAAGGACCAGCAGGCTGGGGGAGGTCAGGGCCAGGGCCGGCAGGCGGAGGCTAGGCACGGGTCCACCCGCCAGCACCCCCAGGGCCGCCCCGATTCCAGCGAGCGCCGAGGCCGTCATCAGGCCCGCCGCCACCTCCGCACCGCGGCGCCGCAGGAACAGGCCCGGGATCCCGGAGCCCGCCGCCAGCAGCAGTGAGAGGAGGTAGAGGCTCACAGCGGCAGCCTCGCGCGCAGCAGGAGCCAGAGGAAGACGCCCAGGAGGGTCACCAGCACGTAGAGGATGTAGACCGAGAGGTAGCCCGTCTGGAACCGGTGGAACCGGAACAGCCGGGCGGCCACCCGCTCCAGCCAGGGCGCCAGGAGGCCGT
>CAIPAY010000064.1 GCA_903863195.1 uncultured Holophagaceae bacterium | reverse complement strand
GGACCCCACGCCGCCCTGCGCTATGCCGCCAGGGCTACGCCGGAGCTGAAATAGCCGAGCGCCTGGCTTCGCAGGCCCCTGAGCGCCATCCGCGACTTCGAGCCCGACCCCCGAAAGAAGAAGAGCCCCTGCGGGGCTCACCTTTGGTACCGGTGGTCGGACTCGAACCGACACTCCTTTAGGGGGAAACGGATTTTGAGTCCGTCGCGTCTGCCATTTCGCCACACCGGCCAGAAGGGTCAGGATACCGTGCTGGCGCGGTGGTTCAAAGCGCGGTGAGGGGAATGCGCCGGCCGGTGCCGAAGGCCTTGGGGCTCACCTTGAAGGCGAAGGGCAGCTGGCGGCGCTTGAACTCGGTGCGGCGCAGCAGCGCGAGGATGCGGGGCAGCGCGGCGCGGGCCTGGTCCAGGGCGGCCCCGTCCAGCAGCAGGGCCAAGTCTTCCGCCAGCCCCTCTTCAGGCCGCTGGGCCTCCAGGGCCGTGCCCAGGATGGCGTCCAGCTGCGCGTAGGGCAGCAGGCTGGCCTCGTCGGTCTGGCCCGGCCGCAGCTCCGCCGTGGGCGGGCGCTCCAGCACGCCGCGGGGGACGGCCTCTCCCAGATCCCGCGCCACGGCGTACACCCGCGCCTTGAGACAGTCACCCAGGGGTGCGAAGGCGCCGATGCCATCGCCATAGAGGGTGAAGTACCCCGTGGCGGCCTCGCTCTTGTTGCCGGTGTTGAGCACGGCCACGCGGTCCGTGCCGAGCCGCCGCTGGATCTCAGGCTCCGAGGTCAGGGCCAGGAGGAGGCTGCCGCGGCAGCGGCTCTGGAGGTTCTCGTCTGTGAGGCCGAAGTCGCGGCCAGGCAAGGCGCGCTCCAGGGCTGCAGTGAAGCCGGCGAAGGGCGCTTCCGCATCGAGGCTGAGGTAGCCGATACCCAGGTGCCGCGCCTGCTGCTCGGCCAGGGCGGAGCTCTCGGCGCTGCTGAAGCGGGTGGGGAGGGCCGCGCCGAAGACCCGGTCCGTGCCCAGGGCCTCCACGGCCAGGGCCGCAGCCACGGCGCTGTCGATGCCGCCGGACAGGCCCAGCACCACCGCCTCCAGCCCCTGCTTGGCCAGGTTGTCCCGGATGCCCGTCACCAGGGCCTTCCGCAGCCAGGGCCCCTCCTCGGCGGGCGCCCAGGCCTCGCCCGGCGCGCCGGGATCCACCATCAGCAGGCCCTCCTGGAAGGCCGCGCAGCCCTGCCAGCGGCCGTCCGGCAGGGCCAGACCCGAGCCGCCATCGAAGAGCAGCCAGCTCTCGGCGCCCACGCGGCTGGCGTAGGCGATGGCCAGGCCATGCTTCTGCGCCAGGCCCGGCAGCAGGCGGCGGCGCTGGGCGTCCTTGGAGGGGATGGCCCAGGGGGCGCTGCGGCCCTGCGGCACAAAGCTGCCCAGGGCACTGGGGCTGGCGCTGGCGTTGAGGATCAGGGTGGCGCCCGCCGCCGCCAGGTCCGCGATGGGATCCACGCCGTAGCCCACGGGCACGTTGCCGAGCTGCGGGTCGGCCCAGAGGTCCTCGCAGATGGACAGGCCGATGCCGTGGCCGCCGAAGCGCACCAGGGGCTGCGGCCGGTCGTCCGGCTCGAAGTAGCGGTGCTCGTCGAAGACGTCATAGCTGGGCAGCACGCGCTTGTGGGCACAGTGTCGCAGGGCGCCGCCCTCGCACCACCAGAGCTCGTTCCAGAGTCTGCCCGAGGGCGCCGGGCGGGCGGTGCCGAACACCAGCGGCACGGCCCCGGTCAGCGCCGCCAGCCGGTGGGACTCGGCCTCGATGCGCCGTCGCATGGCGGGCTCCCAGAGGCGGTCCTCCAGCAGGTAGCCGGGGATGGCCAGCTCCGGCGCCAGCGCCAGCTGCGCGCCGGCAGCCACGGCCGCCGCGTAGGCCGCCTCCAGGCTGCGACCGTTCCCCTCGGGATCCCCGAGGCGGGCATTGAGCTGAAGCAGGGCGATCTTCATCCCACCAAGTTACCAGCGGATCTCCGCGCGGGTGCCTCCCTCAGGGCGGGGCCGCAGGTGCAGGTCCGCCCCCTGGGCATTCAGCCACTTCAGGGCCAGGGGCAGGCCCAGGCCCGTGCCGTCGGGGCGGCCGCTCTCGAAGGGGCGCAGCATGCGGACGGCCGCGTCTTCGGTCAGGCCCGGCCCGCCGTCCTCGATGTCCAGGCGGCCCTCGCTGATGCGGAGCAGCACCCGCCCGCCCAGAGGCGTCGCCTGGCAGGCGTTCTCCAGCAGGTTGACCAGCGCCTGATGCAGCAGCACCGGATCGCCGGTGGCGCTGCCCTCGCCCTCGCTGAGCAGGGTGCGCCCCTGGCTCACGGGGCGGCGTTTCAGCTCCGCCAGGGCCTGGCCCGCCACCTCCTCGAGCCGCAGCACCTCCAGGACCGGCTCCAGGGGCCGGGCCCACTGCAGGAAGCGCTGCACCAGCCGCTCCAGGTCCTCGGTCTCCTCCAGCAGGGCGTGGGCGGCGTCGCCGTGGCCCGCCCTCTGCAGCAGCTGGCCCTGGCCCTTGAGGACCGCCAGCCCGTTCTTGAGCTGATGAGCCACGCCGGCGGTCATCTCCCCCAGCTCCGCGAAGCGCTCCCGCAGCTGCCGACGGCGGTCCTCCAGCTCTGCCTCGGTGACGTCCTCGAACTGGACCAGGGCCCCGATGCGGTTCGGCGCCTCGATGCGCTGCAGCCGCCAGCGGCGCCCGGCGGCCTCCAGCCGATGGGACGGACCGGGCTCCCGGCCCAGGGCCTCCCGCAGCCAGGGAAAGGGCTCCAGCACGAAGGCCGCCTCGAGGCCCAGCACGCCAGGCGTCACCCCCAGCAGTTCCCGGCCCCGGAGGTTCAGGGCGGCGAGCCGCTGCCGCTGGTCCACCCACAGGAGGCCCATGGGCAGGGCGTCCAGCAGGCGCTCGTGGACCGTGCGCAGCTCCCCCAGCGAGGCGGCCAGCTCGCCCCGTTCCCGCAGGCTGCCGGACACTGCTGACAGCAGCAGGGCCTCAGGATCCGCCGGCGTCCGACGGCGAGAGCGGGCCCAGCGCACGAGCAGCAGGACCAGCCCGAAGAGCACCGCCCCGAGGGGGAGGGCCAGGAGCAGCCAAGTCAGGACGCGGGGATTCATGCCATCAGGTTAATCTGATTGGATGGAGAGACAGCCCATCTACATCGTGTCAGGAGGATCCGGCGAGACCGCCCACCGGATGGTCCAGGCCGCCCTCACCCAGTTCACCAAGGGCGAGAGCTCCTCCCTGGTGCGCCGCTTCCAGAATGTGCGGTCCTATGAGGACCTCGATCGCGTGCTGGGCATGGCCGGCGACAAGCGGGCCGTCATCGTCCACACCACGGTCTCGCAGGAGCTGCGCACCTACCTGGCCGTCCGCTGCGCCGAGCTGCGCATCACCCAGGTGGACCTCTTCGGGAACCTGCTGGACACCCTCACCCTCTACCTGCGGGAGCGCCCCGAGGAGAAGGCCGGCAGCTTCCACGCCGTGGGCGACAAGTATTTCCGCCGGATCGAGGCCATCGAGTTCGCCCTCAAGTTCGACGACGGCATCGACATGACCGGCCTGGCGGACGCCGACATCGTGCTGGTGGGCATCAGCCGCACCAGCAAGACCCCGCTGTCCATGTATCTGGCCATGGAGGGCTTCAAGGTGATGAACGTGCCCCTGGTGCCGGGCGTGCCCCTGCCCCCGGAGCTGGCGCCCATCCCCCAGGGCCGCATCGTGGGCCTGACCATCCAGGCGGACCGCCTGCAGGAGATACGCGCCTACCGCCTGAAGCGCCTGGGCGCCACGGGCAGCGCGGACAGCTACAGCGACCTGGGCCGCATCATGGACGAGCTGGCCTACGCCGATGAGGTCTTCAAGACCCACCGCCGCTGGCCCGTGCTGGACGTCACCGGCCGCAGCATCGAAGAGACCGCCGGCCTGGTGCTGGACCG
>CAIPAY010000063.1 GCA_903863195.1 uncultured Holophagaceae bacterium | reverse complement strand
GGCCTGAAGGCCGTGGTGGCCATGGACGTGGTGCAGCTGTTCATCTACCTGGGCGGCGCGGTGGCCGCGATGGTGCTGATCCTCCAGCACCTCCCCCACGGCTGGTCGGACGTGGTCGCCTTCGCCACCGCCCACGGGCAGAACAAGTTCGCCTTCATCAACGGCCACACCGGCACCACCCTGGCCGGTTTCCTCATGACCCCCTACACGCTGCTCGGGGGCCTGCTCGGGGGCACCTTCCTGACCATGGCCTCCCACGGCACCGATCAGCTGCTGGTACAGCGGCTCCTGGGCTGCCGGACCCGCTGGGACAGCCAGCGCGCCCTCATGCTCGACGCGACCTTCATCCTGCTCCAGTTCGGGTTCTTCCTCTTGCTGGGGCTGTGCCTCTACGCCTTCTATGGCGGCGTCACCGTCCAGCAGCTCGGGCTGAGCGCCTCGGATGAGGTCTTCCCGAAGTTCATCGTCGAGAACCTGCCCACCGGCGTCGCCGGACTGGTGGTGGCGGGGGTGCTCGCCTCTGCCATGGGCACCCTCTCCTCATCGATCAGCTCGCTGGCCTCCGCGACCTACCTGGACCTCTTCAAGGCCACGCGCTGGGGTCGCGCCCTGGATGAGCGAGGGGAGGTCCGCTGGTCCCGCCTCTTCACGCTGCTCTGGGGCCTGCTGCTCATCGGCGGGGCCATGCTCTTCACAAACACGAAGAACCCGGTGGTGGAGCTGGGCCTGAAGATCGCCTCGGTGACCTACGGCGGACTGCTTGGGACTTTCTTCCTGGGGCTCTTCTTCCGGCGGACGCAGCAGGTCGATGCCACGCTCGGCTTCATCGCCGGTCTGCTCGCCATGGTGGCGATCCTGGCCTTCACCCGCATCGACTTCACCTGGCACACCTTCCTCGGCTGCGCGGTGACGATCCTCGTCGGGAATATCAGCAGACTCTTGCGTGAACAATGGTTCAGCGCATCAGAGCCGAGAGCTCCTGTTTAAACAATTTCTTTCACCATCTCCACCCAACCCCTTCACCCTGATACGAGAAAGACGAGAAATGAGATTCTGTCTCACTTGGCTCTTCAGTTTTTTCGATCCAAAAGGCCTAACCTGACGTATACAGTTAGGTCAGAGATTCCTATTTCCAACTCATGAGGGGCCACAATTTACCACCCTCAGGTCCTATTAAGGAGAAAGTGATGCAGAAGCGGTACTGGAGTGCCTTGGCGCTCACACTTGTGGCTCTACCGGCCATGGCCCAGCAGTCAGGATCCATCTCCGGCAAGCTGACGGGGAAGCAGGGGCAGGCCCTCGCCGGGGTTCGCATCGATGTGACCGGCAATGTGCTGCCTCAGCCCCGGCGGGTGACCACGAATGAGGTCGGTGACTACCGCCTGCCCTTCCTGCCCCCCGGCGAATACGTGCTGACCTACACCTTGGCCGACAAGGCCGCCCAGAAGCGCGCCATCACGGTTGTCCTGGGTCAGAACACCACCATGAATGTGACCCTTGCAGATGCGACGGTCGTCGGCGCCCAGGTGGAAGTCGTGGCCGACAAGGCCAGCCTGGTGGATGCCACCTCAGCCGAGCTCAAGACCTCCTTCAGCTCCGAGACCATGAACGCCCTCCCCGTGGGCCAGGACTATCGCGATCTGGTCAAGCTCATCCCCGGCGTCATGTACACCCAGGATGCGGTCCGCGGCCCCAGCGCCGGTGGCAGCGGCCAGGACAACGTGCACCAGTTCGACGGTGTGAACGTCAACCTGCCCATGTATGGAACGATGTCCTCCCAGCCTTCGGGCCACGACATCGACCAGATCACCATCAGCAAGGGCGGCGCCGACGCGGTGGGTTTCAACCGCTCCGCGGGCTACAGCATCAACTCCATCAGCAAGTCCGGCACCAACGCTCTGACGGGAGAGCTCTCCTATCAGACCCTCCCGAACAGCCTGGTGGCCAAGCGCAACTACACCTCGGCCGCCGTCTACGAGCAGACGAAGACCTACGCGGTCCTCAACGTGGGCGGGCCCATCCTGACGGACAAGCTCTTCTACTTCCTCTCCTTCTACCGGCCCACAGTCAGCCAGCAGAACAGCGCCAACAACTACGGGACGACCCCCGACTACTCGGAAACCCGGAAGGAATACTTCGGCAAGCTGACCTACGCCCCGACCCAGAACATCCTGATCCACGCCAGCCTGCGGGACTCCGATGACACGGTCAACCACTCGGGCTACGGCGGCTCCGCCTACGCGGACACCACCGGCCAGGGCGGCAACACCAAGATGAAGATCGCGACCTTGGAGGCCACCTGGAATGTGACCCCCAACAGCTTCCTCAACTTCAAGACCACCAACTTCATCTTCAAGAGCGCCGATCATCCGGACTATCTCTCCAGCGCCGTGCCCTCCTTCTCCGGCAACCTGGACGTGAACTCCCTGAACACGCAGGGCCAGTTCAAGGTGCCGGTCCCCGGCACCACCGCCCAGACCGCCTATAACGCCTTCGTCGCGCCACTCATCACCAAGTATGGCTTCCTGAACAGCGCGGGCGTCGCCACGGGCGGCGGCTATGTCGGCGGCTACAACCAGATCAACAACCAGAACTTCTTCCGCCGGAACTACGAACTGGCCTACGACGCCACCTGGGGCGCCTCGGTGACCCACACCTTCCACGCCGGGGTCCAGTGGTCCAAGGAGATGGAAGATCTCTACCGCGTCTCCAACGGCTGGGGCCTCATCACCACGGTTGGCGCCTACACGACCAGCCCCTCGACTTCCCCCAACACCCTGTCCCCCTACTACTTTGTGGCAGCCGTGAACCAGCAGGGGATCTCCGGGGTGCCCACCATCCACTCGGAATACGAGACCCTGAACTACGAGCTCAACGATAAGATCAAGTGGAACAAGTTCACCTTCAACGTGGGCCTGGTCATCAGCAACGACAAGCTCTACGGGTCGGGCCTCCGCGAGGATCCCAGCACGGTCTCTGGCTATGTCCAGGCCCGCGGCAACAAGTATCTGGAGCATGAAGTCAAGGCCGCCGATACCCTGCAGCCCCGCCTGGGCATCACCTACAACTACGCCAAGGAAGACACGGTCTACGCCAACTACGCCCGTTTCGTCCCCTCCGTGTCCTCCCTGCCCCGCGCCTCCTCCTGGGATCGCAACCTGGCCGCAACTGTCAACGTCTACTTCGACGCCACCGGTCGCCAGGTGGATCACTCGGTGGATGCCTCTTCCACCGGCAAGCTCTGGCAGGCGAACATGAAGCCCCGCCACACGGATGAGTTCCTCATCGGCACCACCAAGGACCTCGGCGATGGCCTGAGCGGACGCCTCTACGGCCGCTACCGGCACAGCGTGAACTTCTGGGAAGACACCAACAACGGTGCCCGGGTCATGTTCGCCACGCCTGCCGGCATCCCCAAGGACTACTACATCCCCAACCTGAACGTGATGCTGAACCAGCTCCAGGGGCAGGCCCTCAGCCTGGCGAACCAGAACAGCTCCTTCGTCGTGGCTCAGCTGGACAACGCCTTCACCAAGTACTACGAAGCCTGCATGGAACTTGAGTGGAAGGGCACCAACGCCTACGTGAACCTCTCCTACTCCTGGAGCCACTACTACGGCAACTTCGACCAGGACAACTCCTCGACCACCGTCGCCAATGACTCCAACGTCTTCGTCGGCTCCTCCAACATCGGGGATGACTGGGGCCGCCAGGTCTGGAACAACAAGTACGGCAACCTGTCCGGCGATCGGCGACACAAGCTGAAGCTCTTCGGCACCTACAAGTTCTTCTGGCAGGGTCAGCTGGGCGTCTTCCTCAACTACCAGTCTGGCCAGCCCTGGCAGTACCAGGACTACGCGTTCGCCGGCTACGCCGCGGACAAGGCTGCTGAGAACCTGAACAGCACCAGCGACACCAACCGCTACGCCGAGTCCGCCGGGTCGCACGTTACGGCGCCCCACTACTTCATGGACCTGAGCTACACCCAGATCTTCTGGAAGACCAAGCGCTTCAAGCTGGAAGGCATGGTGGACGTCTACAACGTGTTCAACAAGCAGACGGGCTACAACATCCAGAGCAGCGTGCACTCGGCCAACCCCGGCCTGGCCCAGACGTTCTACTCGCCCCGCCGCACCCAGCTGGGCGTGCGCTTCCTGTTCTAGCGAATACCGAGGGGCTCTGGCCTCTCCGATCCCAGAAAAGGGCGGCGAAAGCCGCCCTTTTCTATGCTGGAGGTAGGATTAGAGGGGCAAGCAGAGCCCTTCTCCGGAAGCGTCCTGGCCCGCCCCACCGCCGCTCCAGAAATTCCTTTCTTGATGGACTTGTATTCAAAGGACATCAGGTCCAGCCTAAGGGCCGTAGGAGGTGCCTCATGCTGGCTTATGCCCCTGGGGATCTGAAAGGCCTGATCGACTCCACCCCCGGCGAGAGCGTTCTCGTCCACCTGGCAGAGCATCACGCGGGTCGGACCCTGCCGGACACCGGGGTGGACAGCCACCTCGCCTTCGACTCCTCGCGGACCCAGCTGATGCTCCGCACCCTCGTCAAGGGCTCCACCATCGCGGCGCACTTCCACACGGTGTGCGACGAAGTTGTGGTCATCACCGGGGGGCGTGGCGAGCTCCTGATCAACGGCGAGTGGAAGACCGTCAAGGCTGGCGACGTGCACGTGTGCCCCCGGGGCGTCGTCCACAGCACCCGGGCCCCGGAGGAGGGCCTCCAGTTCCTTTCGATCTTCGCTCCGCACCTGCCGACCGGCACCGACATCAACTGGCTCTGAGCCCCTCTCTGGAGAATCTGCCATGACCGCACTGCTTCCCAACGTTGATCCCGACGGCCTGCTTGAATTCTCGGT
>CAIPAY010000062.1 GCA_903863195.1 uncultured Holophagaceae bacterium | reverse complement strand
GCCGGGGGGCACGGTCCAGTCGCAGACCCAGCTGCCCCGGTACTCCTTGCCGACCAGATCCTTTAGGGTCTTGCCCGAGGCCAGGTCCACCTTCAGGTCCTTGCAGGCGGCGATGACGGAGTTGGCCAGCAGCGAGGTGCCGCGGGACCCGGTGGTCATGCCGGACTCGGCCTCCTCGTTGGTCTCCACGATGACCTCGATGAAGGCCGGGTCGATGCCTGTCTCTTCCACCAGGGACTGGACGCCCATGGTGAAGTTGCCCTGGCCCATCTCGCACCAGCCGTGGTGGAGCTCCACCCGGTTTTCGGCGCGGATGATGATCTTGGCGTGACCGAAGTCCGCCAGGCCGCAGCCGATGCCGGTGTTCTTCATGCCAGCCGCGAGACCCGCGTACTTCGCCGCGCGGAAGCGATCCTTGAGGGCCTCGAGGCACTTGCGCACGCCCACGCCCGCCGTGAGGGTCTGGCCGGTGGCGATGGTTCGGCCCTCAGTGAGGGCGTTGTCCCAGCGGAACTGCCAGCGATCGAAGCCGCCCTGCTTGCAGAGCTCGTCCAGGCAGGACTCGAAGGCGAAGTTGGACTGGTTCACGCCGAAACCCCGGAAGGCTCCGCAGGGCGCGTTGTTGGTGACCACGGCCGTGCCGTGCACCTTCACGTTGGGCACATAGTAGGCAGCCGCAGAGTGGGACACGGCCCGCTCGATCACCGCCAACCCGACACTAGAATAGGCACCGCTATCCGAGTGCATGGTGACCACCATGCCCGTCAGGTTGCCCTCCTTGTCGCAGCCCACGGCGTAGTCCATGACGATGGGGTGCCGCTTGGTGTGCATGCGCAGGGAGTCCTGGCGGGTGAGGCGCAGCATGGCCGGACGGCCCGTGGACCAGGCCAGCATCGCCACGTGGCTCTGGGTGGTGATGTCCTCCTTGCCGCCGAAGCCGCCGCCGTTCTGCACCTGCACCACGTTCACCAGCTCCTTGGGCAGGCCCAGGAGCAGCGCGACCTGGTGGCGATCTTCATAGACGCCCTGGCTGCAGCTGTAGAGCTTCACGCCGGGCCGGCCGTCCTTCTGCCAGGGCAGGGCCAGGGTGGCCTCGGGCTCCAGGAAGGCATGCTCGACGCGCTGGGTGGTGAAGCGGTTGCGGGTCACAAAGGCTGAGCCGGCCAGGGCCGTCTCCGCATCGCCCACGGTCACCGAGGCCCGGTGCAGCACGTTGCCCGGGAACATCGGATGGACCTGGTCGGCGCCGGGCTGCAGAGCCTCGAACACGTCCGTGACGGGCGCCAGCACTTCGTATTCCACGCGCACCTTGGCGGCGGCGGCCCGGGCAATGGCCTCGGTCTCGGCGGCCACCGTGGCGAGCACATCGCCCACGAAGCAGGTGGTCTCCCCCTCGGCCACCAGCACCGGCCAGTCCATGGTGATGGAGCCCATCTGACGCTTGGCGGGGACGTCCTGGGCGGTGAGCACCTTCACGACGCCGGGCGTCGCTAGGGCCTCGGAGATATCGATCTTCAGGACCTTGGCCCGGGGGTGGTCCGAGAAGCGCAGGGCTGCCCAGAGCATGTCCGGTTCCTTCATGTCGCCCACGAAGACCCGCTGGCCCAGCACGGCCTCGCGGCCCGTGTACTTGGGGTGCCGGGTGCCGACCTTGCCGGTGCCGCCGGGATAGGCCACGGGCTTACCCTCGCGCAGGGCCTCGGCAGCGCAGGCGATGGAGTCCACGACCTTCTTGTAGCCGGTGCAGCGGCAGATGTTCCCCGAGAGGCCCTCGGTGATCTCCTGGCGGCTGGGGTCGGGATTCTTCCGCACGATGGCCGCGGCCTTCATGACGATTCCCGGGGTGCAGAAGCCGCACTGGACGCCGCCCTTGACCACGAAGGCATCGGCGAAGGCGTCCTGCTCGGCCTGGCTGAGACCCTCCACCGTCGTGAGGCTCTTGCCCTCGAGCTCCTTCATCTTCATGCGGCAGCTGAGGCGCGGCTTGCCCTCCACGAGGATGGTGCAGCAGCCGCAGACGCCCTCGCCCGAGCAGCCGTCCTTGGGACTGAGGATGCCGGCCACTTC
>CAIPAY010000061.1 GCA_903863195.1 uncultured Holophagaceae bacterium | reverse complement strand
GTGCCCGTGGTCATCGAAGGCTGGGCCTCGGATGAGCTGCTGGACGACCTGGGCGTCCCGGAGGACGAGACGATCTACGGCCTCTTCTCAGGCCGGGCGCTCACGGAAGGCCCGCCGGAGCCCGGGGACCTGCCCCCCTGCATCACCCTCTACCGAGGCCCCCTGCTGGAGGACTGCGCGGACGAGGCCGAGCTGCGGGACGAGATCGCGACCACGGTCATCCACGAGATCGCCCACCGCTTCGGCATCAGCGAGGAGCGGCTGGAGGAACTGGGCTGGGGCTAGGTAGTGTTTGCGCCTCGGCGACCCAGTATTCTGGGTAGGGGCCACCGCTTCCGGCTCCGGGGAACGACATGCTGAACCGCCTCTGGCCCGCCCTCAAGGGCACCTTCGCCGGCTCCGTGCTGGTGGCCAATGCCGTAGCCGTGTTCTCGGGCATGATCCCCTTCGCCCTGCTGAAGCTGGCCCTGCCCTTCGGGGCGGTGCGCCGGGGGACGGACCGGGTACTCAACGCCCTGGCCGAGGGCTGGATCGCCGTGAACGGCGGGTGGATGGGCCTGGTGCGGCAGACTCGCTGGGATGTCACGGGCCTCGACGGCCTGCGCCGTCGCGGCTGGTACCTGGTCAGCAGCAACCACCAGAGCTGGGTGGACATCCTGGTGCTGCAGAAGGTCTTCCACCGTCGCGTGCCCTTCCTGAAGTTCTTCCTCAAGCGCCAGCTCCTCTTCGTGCCGATCATGGGCCTCGCCTGGTGGGCCCTGGACTTCCCCTTCATGCGGCGGGGCAGCGGCAGCCGGACCCGGGACCTGGCCACCGCCCGCGCGGCCTGCGCCAAGTTCCGCCAGATCCCCACCTCGGTGATGAACTTCCTGGAGGGCACCCGGTTCACACCGGCCAAGCACCAGCAGCAGCGGTCGCCCTACCGGCACCTGCTGAAGCCCAAGGTGGGTGGCATCGCGGCCGCGCTCGGCGCCATGGGTGAGCGCTTCGATGCCCTGCTGGACGTCACCATCGTCTACCCCGAAGGCGTGCCCACCTTCTGGGACCTGCTCTCGGGCCGCGTGCGCAAGGTCGTGGTGCGGGTGCGCGAGCGGGAGATCCCCCGGGACCTGCTGGGCGGCGACTACGAAGGCGACCCGCAGTTCCGGGCCCGCATCCAGGGCTGGGTGCAGCAGCTGTGGGCCGAGAAGGACCGTCACATCGAGGAGCTGATAGCCGGGCCGCAGGCTTCGAGCGTCAGCTGAGCATCAGGGTGCCGAAGGGCGAGCCCAGCAGCGGTGGCAGGCCGGGGACCCGCTCCTCGTAGAACCCCGCCATGCCGACATCTGCGTGGTGCCGGGCGGCGGCGGAAGGGGTGACGCCCAGGAAGCAGGCCCGGGCGCACAGGTTGGAGACCAGGGCCGCCTCGTCGCCATCCAGGGCCTGCCCGGTGCGCAGCGCGCGGCTCAGGCCCTTGTGGTGGCGGAGCCGCCGGTGGACGCGTTCGACGAGCGCCGCATAGCGCTCCAGGGGCAGGGGGGTGCCCAGCCGCTCCAGGCGGTCCAGGGTGGTGAAGGCGTGCAGGAGGGCCTGGGCGGGCAGGCGGAAGTGGTTGTGGTCCTCGTGCAGCCGGTCGTGGAGGGCGCCGAAGGCTGCCACGGGCCCCGGCAGCCTGGCCTTGGTATAGCCCGCGGCGTGGGCCAGGTGGGCGCCGAAGAGCAGCTTGGTGCCGCGGTCGCCGAGGTCGTAGGGGGCGGCGTGGGCGGCCTCCATGGCGGTCTCGAGGGCCTGGCGGACGAACCGCTCCATGAGGATGCCCGGGGTGAAGTTGCGCACCCTGGCCGCGTGGGTGATGGCGATGCAGAGCCGCACGAACTGGCCATCCCCGATGCGGGTGTCCTGCAGCAGGTCCGTCTGGAGGCGGTGCACGGCCTCGAAGAGCAGGGTCCGCTGGGGGGCCAGGTCCTCGCCGCCGAGCAGCCCGCCATCCGCCAGGAACAGGTCGGCGGCATAGGGCAGGTGCCAGCCGGAGGCCGCCACGGAGGCGGGCACCAGAGCCCGCATGCGTCCGAGGAGTGCGCTCAGCCGCTCGCGGTTGCACAGGAGGTAGGCATGCTTCGGCTCCTCCCGGGCGGTGCGCAGCAGCCGCACCAGGAAGCCGACCTTGGCCCGGAGACTGCGGACCTGGGAGAAGAGGGAGAGCCGGTCATAGGCCTCCAGCAGGCGCTCGTAGTCCGACACCAGGGCCGAGGGCCGCCCGCCCCGGGCCACGCCTTCCAGATAGAAGGACAGGAGGCCGCCGGGGTCCTCCCGGAGGTGCCGGAGGCCGGCGCCGTGGCTGGCAAGGGGCCCACAGGCGGTCTGCAGCACCGCTTCGAAGGCCTCGAATACCGGCGCCTCGGGCAGGGCCGCCTCCCCCGCGGCCGTCAGCGTGAAATACCCCTCGGGCTCCACCAGGGTGCCCGCCGGGGCCTGCTTCTGCAGCAGGTCCAGCTCGCGGTCGGTCTCCGCGAGGCGGTCCAGGCGATCCCGCCCCTCCACCTGCAGGTATTCCTGGATGCGGTCGAGGTGCGCGGGCACATCCGCGGGCTCGGCCACGCCCCGCACCTGGATTTTGAGCAGGCGGAGCAGCTCAAAGAGCTGGCTCACATCCGGATCCTCCGCCCCCAGGGTGGGCGGGGCCCCCAGGGGGAGCAGGCCCGCCAGCCGGAAGCGCGGAGCCATCCGGCGCTGGATGCGGTCGGCGCAGCCCCGGGCCTCGAGGATCAGGCGGTGGACCTCCTGCAGGGATTCGTAGCGGGTCTCCAGGCTGGCCTGCTTGGGCCGCTCGTCCTTCTGGATGAGGCCCTCGGCCAGCAGCTCCTCCAGCCCCGTACGGCCCAGCACCTCCAGGCGCACCGTCTCAGAGGCGGCCAGGAGTTTGAGGCAGTCGAGTCCAGTCGGGGTCGGGTCCATGAGCGATCGGGGCAGTCTCCAGGCGGGTGGGTGCCCGCTGGAGTGTCATCGGCTCCTGCCCCTTCCTGGTCAAGTAATTGGTTGCCGGCAAGCTCGAGCCTTCGCTCCTGCAAAGAGAAAGACCCCGAAGCCGATCCGGCTTCGGGGTCCTTCTCTAGAGCCTGCCGAGCACTCAGCCGTTGGTCTTGACGAACTGCTCCATGAAGTCCACCAGGGTCTTCACGTTGTCCACGGTCACCGCGTTGTAGCAGCTGACCCGGATGCCGCCGATGTCGCGGTAGCCCTTGAGGCCCACCATGCCGGCCTTCTTGGCCTCCTTGACGAACTGGTCATCGAGCTCGGGCGTGGGCAGGAAGAAGTCCACGTTCATGAGGCTGCGGTGGGCCTTCTCGGTGACGAAGCCTCGGTAGAAGCCGGCGTGCTTGTCGATGCAGCCGTAGAGCAGCTCGCCCTTCTTGCGGTTATTGGCCTCGATGGCCTTCAGGCCGCCGATGCTCTTGTTGTAGGCCAGCACGTTCCGCAGGATGTAGATGCCGAAGGTGGGCGGGGTGTTGTAGAGGCTGTTCTTCTCGGCGTGGATCTTGAAACGCAGGTAGCTGGGCAGGTCCTGGGCCTGGCACTGCTCGAGGAAGTCCTCGCGGATGATGGTGAGGGTCACGCCGCTGGGGCCGAGGTTCTTCTGGGCGCCGCCGTACATCAGGCCGAAGGGGGCCACGTCGAAGGGTCGCCACATGAAGTCGCTGCTCATGTCGCAGACGAGCGGGACGCCGTTGGTCTCCGGGAACTCATGCCACTGGGTGCCTTCCACCGTGTTGTTGCTGGTGAAGTGGACATAGGTGCTGTCGGGCCCGATCGAGATCTCGCTGGCGTAGGGCAGGCGGCTGAACTTCAGGTCCTTGGTGCTGCAGGCCACGCGGACGTTGTCACCACCCACCAGCTTGGCTTCCTTGGTGGCCTTCTCCGCCCAGTTGCCCGTGACGAGATAGTCGGCCTTCTGGCCGTTGCGCAGCAGGTTCAGGGGGATCATGCCGAAGCTGAGGTGCGCGCCGCCCTGGAGCATGAGCACCTTGTAGTTGGCGGGCAGCCCCATCAGCTCCTTGGTGAGGGCGATGGCCTCCTCGTGGACCGCGTCGTACTCCTTGGCGCGGTGGCTGATCTCCATGACGGACATGCCGGTGCCGGCGAAGTCCAGCAGCTCCGCCTGCGCGCGCTCGAGGGCCGGCAGGGGCAGACCGGCGGGGCCGGCGTAGAAGTTGATCATGCGATGGGTCATGGGAACCTCCTGGGATTAGAAAATCGAAAAACTCTCGCAGAGAAAAGACGAGATGGCAGAGATGGCAGAGAAAGGTGTCTTGTTGTTCCTCTGCAGCCTCTGTTTCCTCAGCGCCCCTCCGCGAGAGTGGTTGTAGTTAGGCCTTAAAGTCGTTGAGGATCAGCACGACCTCGTCGCCGATGCGGCCGAGGTTCTCCTTGGAGCTGGCGCCTATGTGCGGGGCCATGAAGACGTTGGGCGCGCTCAGCAGGGGGCAGTCCGCCGGGGGCGGATCGCTGGGCCAGACGTCCGTGCCGTAGGCCTTCACCTTGCCGCTCTGCAGGGCGGCTACGAGGTCGGCCTCGTTGACGCACTTGCCGCGGCCGGTGTTGATGATCATGACGCCGGGCTTCATCTGCTCGAGGAGGGCGGCATTGATCATGCCGCGGGTCTCGTCCGTGAGGGGGGTGTGCATGCTGATGACGTCGGACTGGGCGGCGAGGGCCTCCAGGCTCACCAGCTCGGCGATGGGATGCTCCTTGAGGAAGGGATCATAGGCGAGCACCTTCATGCCGAAGGCCTGGGCGCGCTTGGCCACTTCACTGGCGATGGCACCGGCGCCCACGAGGCCCAGCGTCTTCTTGAACAGCTCGGTGCGCTTTAGCTCGCTCTTGAGGAACTTGCCCTCCTTCATGGAGATGTGGGCCTCGATGAGGCGGGCGGGGATGGCGACCATGAAGGCCATGGCCATCTCAGCCACGGCCACGCTGCTGGCGCGCGGGGTGTTGACGGCCTTCACGCCGCGCTCAGCGCAGGCCTTCTTGTCCACGTTGTCCATGCCCACGCCGCCGCGGATGACCAGCTTCAGGGCCGGGGCCTGGGCCAGCGTCTCCGGAGTGACCTTGGTCTTGCTGCGGACGAGCATGACCGTGGCTTCGGGCAGGCGGGCCATGTCATCGGTGACCTCGCCGAAGGAGGCCAGCCGCTTGGGCAGGCTGGCGTCGAAGGCGTCTGCGATGAGGATCAGCATTGCGGTTCTCCTGAATGAGTGGTCACTTCAACCTTCGTACATGCGGACCAGCAGGCCGGAGCGCAGCTTGGGCTCGAACCAGGTGGACTTGGGTGGCATCACCTCGCCGGCGTCCGCCACGGACATGAGCTGGGTGAGCGAGGTGGGATAGATGGCGAAGGCCACGGCGCAGCCCTCCTTCACCCGGCGCTCCAGCTCGTCCATGCCGCGGATGCCGCCGATGAAGTCGATGCGGGTGTCCGTGCGGGGATCCTGGATGCCGAGGACCGGCGCCAGCAGGTTCTCCTGCAGGATGCTGACATCGAGGCCGCGCACGGGGTCACTGGCGGGGAAGCTGCCGGGCTTGGCCTTGAGCTCGTACCAGCTGCCGCCCAGATACATGCCGAAGGTGGTAGGCGACTGGGGGGCGCGATGGGCCGACACGGCCACCTCGAACTTCTCGGCCACCTTGGCCAGGAAGGCCTCCTGGCTCAGGCCGTTCAGGTCCTTCACCACGCGGTTGTAGTCCATGATCTTGAGCTGGTCGTCGGGGAACACCACGGCCATGAAGCTCTCGTAGGGCTCGTCGCCGGTGCCCGGGCCCTCGGCGGCCCGGCGGGCCTGGCCATAGCGGATGGCGGCGGCGGTGCGGTGGTGGCCGTCGGCGATGTAGAGGGCGGGGACGCCGTTGAAGAGGTGCACCAGCTCGTAGACCACGGTCTCGCCCGAGACCACCCACACGGTGTGGCCGATGCCGTCGGGCGACACGAAGTCATACATCGGAACCTGCTTCCGGATGTCGTTCACGATGTGGTCGATGTATGGCACAGCCTTGTAGGCGAGGAAGACGGGCTCGGCATTGGCGGCCTGCTCGGTGACGTGGCGGGTGCGGTCGTCCTCCTTGTCCTTGCGGGTGAACTCGTGCCGCTTGATGAGGCCGTTCTCGTACTCCTCCACCGAGCAGAGTCCCACCAGCCCGGCCTGCACGTGGTCGCCCATGCGCTGCTGGTAGATGTAGAGGCAGGGCGTGTTCTCCTTGAACAGGGTGCCGCTCTCGATGAGCCCGCGCAGGTTCGCCACGCCCTTGGCGTAGACCTCGTCGGCATGGATGTCGATGCCCGCGGGCAGGTCGATCTCGGGGCGGCCCACGTGGAGGAAGGAGTAGGGGTTGCCCTTGGCCAGCTCCGCTGCCTCCTGGGTGTTCACCACGTCATAGGGGACGGCAGCGACCAGGGCGGCGAGTTCGGGTCGGGGACGGTGAGCGCAGAAGGGCTTGAGCTGGGACATGGGAACCTGCCATGGGAAGGGGCCCCCGCGGGGCCGCACAGGCGCCATTATTCCCCCATGGGTGCCCTTTGGCGGCAGGAAGTCTGGGAATTTTGACAAAAGTCCCAATCTCCGAAGATTTCAGGTCCAGAGAGTCAAGCCCGGGGTGGCTTAGAGCGCGTCCCTGAGTCAGGCCTCGCCGAACTCCCGATCCCGCTGGTCGGTGAGCATCGCCGCGTTCATGAGCAGCTCCGTGAGGGGCAGGTCCATGGTCTGCTCCACCCGGCAGGTCTCCACGAACTCGATGTCCGGCCGGCTCCAGCTGAGGATCTGGTAGGCGGCGGGCAGGCCCTCCTCGGCCTGGAAGCCGGCGTGGATCAGCTCGCCATTCCTGAGGTAGAGCAGCCCCATGCCCGCGTCAGACTTGACGGTGAGGGTGCAGGACTTCTTCTCCCAGTTGAGCAGCTGGAGGATGCTGTTCAGGCCGATGCCGCGGATCATGCCCGTGGGCTCGAAGTGGGACGCCGTCCGGATGGCGTCCATGAGGATGGTCAGGCGCGGGGGCTTGGTGAGGATGCGGATGGCCCCCAGCTGCAGCGGGGTGTTGAGGTGCT
Organism: uncultured Holophagaceae bacterium; assembly: GCA_903863195.1. Lineage (GTDB taxonomy): Bacteria > Acidobacteriota > Holophagae > Holophagales > Holophagaceae > Geothrix. The sequence continues at coordinate 8,364 of CAIPAY010000061.1, read as the reverse complement.
GGCTCTCGTCCAGGCCGGTCATGACGATGATGGGGATCTGCGGGAAGAAGCGGCTCGCCTTGGCGATGAGGTTGAAGCCGTCCATGACGGGCATGTTGAGGTCCGTGACGAGGACGTGGACGGGCTCCTCGCGCAGGATCTCCATGGCCTGGCCGCCATCCTGGGCCATGAGGATCTTGAAACCCTGCAGTCCCTTGAGCCCAGCCCGGTAGAGGCTCAGGGTGGCCCGGTCGTCCTCCACCACCAACAGGGTCTTGGTGGGGCCCTCGGTTGGGAGGAGGGAGCGAATATGACTAGAGATGCTCATGGACAAAGCTCATCGGCTCCGCCCAGGGTAACTCTTTAACGCTCGTCGCCTTTGGGAATTTTCCGGTCAGGTTTGGGCTCCTTGGCCAGGATGGCCAGGGCTTCCGCAGAATCCCCGGGGTTCTGGAGCTCCCAGGCCACCACCCAGGGGGGCAATTCGGCGTCCTCGTAGTCCCGCAGCTTCCGGTGCCAGCTCACCAGGGACTGCACCATGGCCTCGTGGATGTTCTCGGCCCTGGGCGCGATGTGGCCTTCCCAGATGGGCTCATGGAAGTACTTCAGCAGGGTGGCCTCGGCGGGCTTGCCCCAGACGGCGTAGGTGCGGTCCAGGGGGCCGCCCACGGGCTTCTGGTTCAGGTTCTCGCCATAGAGGTAAAAGAAGACTGCGTCGCCGTCGCTCCAGTGCCGCAGGACGCCGAAGGCCCCCTTCAGCAGGTGGTTTTGCAGGGCCAGGTCCAGGGGCTTCTCGGTGCGGAAGTCCCAGGGGCCCACATGGGCGTGGGCCACGGAGGGATAGCCCACCTCGGTGATCATCACCGGGCGCTGGAACCGGGCCGTGAGGGTGCGGGCCTTGTAGACCACCCACCACCAGGCGTCCCGCACCTGCTCGTCGCTGGGATACTCGTCGTACTTGGCGATGGGGTCGTAGGTGTTGATGCCGATCACATCCAGGCAGTCGCCGAAGGTGAAGGTGTCGTGGCTGTCGAAGTTCACGCTGTAGACCAGCTTGCCCTTGTAGACCTGCCGGACCGCGGCCGCCAGGCGCCGCCACTGGTCCGGATAGGCCTGGGTGGAGGCCATCTCGGTGCCGAGACTGAACCACTCGACGCCGCCCGCCTGGGCCAGGGTGGCTAGCCGCACGTTGAAGGCGGTGTAGTTCTGCCACCAGAGGTCCCAGTTGTCCGGCGTGATGTTGCCCCGCCACCACTCGGCGTTCTCGGCCTCGTCCCGCATGTTGAGGGTCGGGAAGAACATCATCCGCAGGCCCCGGGCCTTCGCCTGCCGGAAGGTCAGGACCAGGGCGGCCTCGGAGGGGCTGGACGTGGGGTGGCGGCGGATCTCGTTGCTGTGGCCCGTGTCCATGCGGTAAATGGCCTGCAGGCTGACGCAGGTGGCCCCGGTTCTGGCGATGCGGTCCAGCTCCTCGCCGTAGTCGTAGTCCGGCAGGCCCGCGTAGAGCCCCAGGACCATGCCCCGGGGCTGGGGCACCAGGGCCCGGTGCTGGGCCCGGCGCACGAAGGCCAGGGTGAGCGGGAGGGCCAGGATGGCGATGAGGGCGAGGAGGCGACGGATCATGCGGAAAGGCTCCATTCTCCAGCCTAGCGGCTGAAGAATGGAGATAGGAAACGCTTTACCGTTCTCGTGAACCGCAGGTTCACGAGTGTTCTGGTAGCTCGGTGCGTTCGACCCTGATCTGCACGACCCGGGTCCCCTCCATGCGCAGCACGGTGAGGCGGGCGCCTTCGACGTCGACGGACTCCTGGGCCTGCGGGATCCGACCCAGGCGGGCCATGACCAGGCCGGCAACGGTGTCGAAGCCGTCCCGCTCCCACTCGACGCCCAGGATCCCGGTCACATCCTCCACATGGGTCTGGCCCGAGACGAGCCAGACGCCGGGCGCCTGCTCCGCCAGGCCGGCGGGGGCCTCGTGCTCGTCCTGGATCTCGCCGAAGACCTCCTCGAGCAGATCCTCCAGGGTGACCAGGCCGGAGACGCCGCCGAACTCGTCCACCACCAGGGCCAGCTGGGTGCGGGCCCGCTGGAGGTCGCGCAGGAGGTCGGCCACGGGCTTGCTCTCAGGCACGAAGTGGGGGGGCTTCATGAGGGAGCCCAGAGGCGGCTTGGCGCCGTCCGGCAGCTGCATCAGGTCCTTGACCAGCAGCACGCCGCGCACCTGGTCAATGCTGCCCTCGAAGACGGGCAGGCGGGAGTGGCGGCTGGTGGTGAAGGCGGCCCAGGCCTCGAGGACCGTGGCCTCCAGGGGCAGGGCGATGATGCGCGTGCGGGGCGTCATCACTTCGCGCACCACGGTGTCGCCGAAGCTGACCACGTTGCGGATGAGCTCCCGGTCCTCGGCCTCGAGGATGCCCTCGGCCTCGCCCTCTTCCAGCAGCGCGGTGACGGCCTCGTCCGTGGGTTCCTCTTCCTCGATGTCGCGGGCCTTGTCTTCGGCCTGCTGCCGTCTGATGCGCTGCGCCACCGGGTCCACCACCAGGGCCAGGGCCGCCATGGCCGGGGCGAAGAGGGGGAACAGCCGCTGCAGCCAGAGGCTCGGATCCCGGGCGGCCAGCATGGCCGGAAGCATCAGGTCCAGCAGCCAGAGGGAGGCCAGCAGGAGGATCGAGAAGGTCCAGCCCCCGCCCAGCAAGGTCCTGGCCAGGGGCCAGGCCAGGGCGGCCAGGGCCAGCAGCAGGGCCTGGTTCCATAGCCGGAGGGCCATGCCCATGGACCGGGGATGCTCCAGCAGGGCCGCCAGCCGGGGGTCCAGGATCGCCCCTTCCTCCAGCAGCCGCCGCCGCTGCAGCGAGGGCAGGGTGTGGAAGGCCGTCAGCAGGATGGCCATGGCGCATCGATAGAGCAGCACCGCCAGGACGGCGAAGAGGAGCCAGGTGGGAGTGGGACTTATTGCGGGATCAGCCATGATCCGATCAATGCTACCGCGAATCCCGCCGGGACTGGATCAGGCGCGTGATCTCGGTGCGGGCTTCGGGGCTGAGCTTCACTTTCCGCAGCTCCGCTTCGCGGAAGTATTCCTCCGGATCCCGGCAGAGGCCGTCCGGCGTCGCGGCCAGTCCCTTGCGGGCGCGGGCGGCATTGAGGAAGACATAGGGCTCCTTGGCCAGCTCAGGGCTGCGCAGGAAGTGGCGGAAGGTCCACCAGCCCCCGATGCAGAACCACACCGCCAGCACGCTCACGGCGTAGCGCTGGAGGCGCCGCATGAGGATCGGCGTCTCGCGCACGTTCCGCCACGCCTGGCAGGCCCAGAGGTTGATGACGATGAGGGCCGCGGCCAGCAGGAGGGTGCCCGTCCAGCCCAGGGTGCCCCAGTCCCAGCCCGTGAGGCCCACGAAGAAGGGCGTCAGCATCAGGCCGAAGATCATGTTGAGGTGCAGCATGTAGAGCAGCAGGCTCTCGTGGCTGGCGGCCACCACCAGGTTGGGACCTGGCAGCCGGGGGCGCAGCTTCTCGATCACGCCCAGGGCCGCGCCGCCCATGAGGATCCAGCCCAGGCGGTTGAGGACGCTGGGGAGGGTGGTGTTGTGCAGGGTCGTGAGCTCGTTCCAGGTCCAGGCCCCCATGGGCCCCTTCAGCAGCCAGGTGCCGGGGGTGGTCTGGATCCAGGTCCCCTGCCACAGCCAGGCCTTCTGGTAGGTGGAGCCGAAGAGCCAGCAGGCGAAGCCCAGGGCGGCCAGGCCGGCCAGCCACTTGGCCTCGCTCAGGCGGGCCTGACCGTCCTCTCCGGCCTCGGTGCGGCCCCAGCGGTAGAGGCCCCCCAGGAAGGAGCCGAAGGCGGGGAAGGCCAGCCAGGGGAAGAGCGGGAAGAGAGCCTGAAGGCCCCGGTCGGAGTTGCCGTTGAGGAGGCCACGGATGGGCAGCCACAGGCCGTCGCCGACGCCGGTGGCCCAGATGTAGGGGGCGACCAGGCAGACCACCACGGCCAGGAGCAGGGCCACCCAGGCGTAGACCCGGGGGTGCCGGATGATGCGGGCCAGGGCCTGCAGGATCAGCAGGCTGAAGACGATGCACTGCAGCACGTCGATCTTGTAGATCTCCTTCTGCTTCTGCACGGTGGCCAGGACCGTCCAGTCGGCGAAGGTGAAGCCCGGCGCGTGCAACGCGTAGGCGCAGAGCAGGATGAAGCCCAGCCGCTTGGCGGTGTCGGGCCAGAAGGGGCGCAGGGTGCCATCCGCCTTGAAGGTGCTGAGGGCCAGGCTGAAGCCCGCCGCCATGGCGAAGCTGGGGGCCGGCAGGCCGTTCAGGAAGTTGAGCCACTCGGGCCGCAGTCCCGGCGTCAGCCACACGTTGACCGTGTGGGTCTGGATCATCACGATCACGGCCCAGCCGCGGAGCTGGTCGATCCAGTCGCAGCGCTTCGAGGGGGTGAGGTCCGTCCAGATCGACATGGGGCGCTCCTAGATGGACTGCTGACGCATGACGCTGTGCTGCTTCCCGTAGAGGAAGTAGATGACGAAGCCGAGGGCCAGCCAGGTGATGAGCCGCCACCAGTTGGCCACCGGCAGGGAGAACATGAGCATGAGGCAGGTGAGCACGCCCATGACGGGCACGAAGGGCACCCAGGGGCAGCGGAAGGGCCGCACGGCTTCCGGGTGCTTCTTGCGCATGATGAGCACCGCGGCGCAGACGATGACGAAGGCCAGCAGGGTGCCGATGTTGGCGAGGTGCAGCAGGGCGTCGATGGGCAGGAAGCCCGCCAGGGCGCCCACGAAGATGCCCACGAGGATGGTGGACTTCCAGGGAGTGCGGAACTTGGGATGCACGTCCCCGAAGGTGGCCTTGGGGAGCAGGCCGTCCCGGGCCATGGCCAGGAACACGCGGGGGCCGCTGAGCATCATGACCAGCAGCACTGAGGTGATGCCACTGACGCCGGCCGTGGCGATGAGGCCCTCGGCCCAGCCCATGCCCTTCTGCTTGAAGGCGGTGGACACCGGGGCGTTGATGTCCAGCTGGTCGAACCGGACCATGCCCGTGAGCACCGCCACCACGGCGATGTAGAGTACCGTGCAGACCAGCAGGGAGACGATGATGCCGATGGGCACATCGCGCTGGGGGTTCTTGGCCTCCTCGGCGTGGGTGGAGACCGAGTCGAAACCGATGTAGGCGAAGAAGATGATGGCCGCACCGGCCATGGTGCCGATGGGCGCGCCGCCGCCGTCCACCATGCCCGCGACCCGGTGGCCGAAGAAGCTGATGCCGGTCCAGCCGAAGGGTGCGAAGGGGTGCCAGTTGGTGGTGTTGACGAAGAACGCGCCCACGGCGATGACGAAGAGCACGGCGGTCACCTTGATGGCCACCATGACGCCATTGAAGGTGGCGCTCTCCTGGATGCCCTTCACCAGGACCGCAGTGATGATGAGCACAATGATGAGGGCCGGCAGGTTCATCACGGCGCCCGTGGCGGCGAAGTGGCCCGTGGCCGGGTCGTATTTCCAGGGCGACTCGCTCAGCAGCTTCGGGATGTGGATGCCGATCTTGCTGACGGCGCTCTGGAAGTAGGCAGACCAGCCCGTGGCCACGGCCGCGCTGGAGACCCCGTATTCAAGGATGAGATCCCAGCCGATGATCCAGGCGAACAGCTCGCCCAAGGTGGCGTAGGCGTAGGTGTAGGCCGAGCCCGCCACGGGCACCATGGCGGCGAACTCCGCATAGCAGAGGGCGGCGAAGATGCAGGTGATGCCGGCAATGACGTAGGACAGCATCAGCGAGGGGCCCGCGATGTTGTGGGCGGCCGCGCCCGTGGCCACGAAGATGCCCGCGCCGATGATGGCGCCGATGCCCAGGGCCGTGAGCTGGACGGGGCCGAGCACCCGGCGGAGCCGGTTCTCACCCTTGGCCTCTTCCAGGAGCAGGGCGAGGGGCTTGCGGGCGAAGAGCTGAGAGACCTTGCGCGGGTCGTTCGACATGAACAAAACTCCAGACAATCCGGGGGGAAGGACCCGGAAAGGTGTTCCAGGGGCAGGGCGGGGCGTTCGGCGATGGTACACCAGCTATGATTCCGCATGCTTCCGGCGGTTCTCCAGGGCGCCTTTTCCGGGGCGCGGGGCTCCCTGCTCCTGTGCCGGGGCTGTCTGGGGTCTGTGGGCGCGGACGCGGTGGCGGGGCTGTGCGCCCGCTGCTGGCGCGGGCTGGTGCCCCTGGCCGAGGACCGCTGTCCGCGCTGCGCCCTGGTCCACGCGGACGGGGACTGCCCGGACCCCACCGCCTGGGCCTGCGGGGACGCGCTGTGGGACTACCACGGCGGGCGGCCTCCCCTGGGAGCGCTGCTGCTGCCGGGCCTCAAGGCCGGGGAACGGGGCTGGCGCCGGGCCCTGCTGGCGCGGGTGGCGGTAGTGGCCCTGCCGGACTGGGCCGCCTCGGTGGACCAGGTGACCGCCGTGCCCAGCACCCTGCCCCACCGCCTGCTGCGGGGCTTTGACTTCGGGGCCGAGCTCGGCACCCTCCTGGCCGGGCGGCTGGGCCGACCCTTCGAGCTGCTCCTGAGCAAAGCCTGGCGCAGCGGCCGCCAGGCCACCCGCACCGAGACCCAGCGTCGCCGCCTGCCCCGGAAGGCCATCACCCTGCGCCGCGGAGCGAAGCCCGCGGGTGTGGTGCTGCTGGTGGATGATGTGTGGACCACGGGCACCACCCTGCTGCGCTGCGCCCAGGCCCTGCGGGCCGGCGGTGCTGAAGAAGTGCGCGTGCTGACCCTGTTCCGGGCGCTGTAGTGGCTATCTAAACAGGTCGTATTCGTGGGAGAAGGGCAAAACTCTCGCAGAGGATGCGGAGATGGCTGAGGGTCGCAGAGGACAGCGGTGGTCATCCCCCGAGTCGGGGCCTCCAAGCGCCGCGGGCGGCTGTTTTGAAGGACTCAGCGCTCCTTCGCCCCCTCGTCTTTTCTCTGCGAGAGTGGTTGCTTTTGCCTGGGTGTGCTTGGCATGTCTTGGCTCTTCCCTGAGATCCCGGATAACCCGTTTGCTGAAAAACCGGGTTCAACCCAGCGGCTGCCGCAGGACGGCTGGCCCCCGGGCGGCGCGGATGTAGGAGGCGGGCCAGGGGGCTTCGACGCCGAGCTCCTGGGCGGCACGCAGGGGCCAGCGGGGATCCCGGAGCAGCTCGCGGCCCAGCAGGATCAGGTCCGCGGAGCCCTCGGCCAGGATCTGCTCTGCCTGCCGGGACTCGGTGATGAGGCCCACGGCGCCGGTGGGAACGCCCGTGGCGGCGCGGATGCGGGCGGCGAAGGACACCTGGTAGCCGGGGCCCACAGGGATCTTCGCCCCGGGCACCAGACCGCCGGAGGAGCAGTCCACCAGGTCCGCGCCCAGGTCCTTCAGGGCCGCGGCCAGCTGCACCGACTGCTCCAGGTCCCAGCCGCCGTCGACCCAGTCCGTGGCGGAGAGGCGCACGAAGAGCGGCAGGCGCTCAGGCCACTCCGCGCGGACCGCGGCCACCACCTCCCGGGCCAGGCGGGTGCGGTTCTCGAAGCTGCCGCCGTAGCGGTCCTCGCGGTGGTTGGTGAGGGGCGACAGGAACTGGTGCAGCAGGTAACCGTGGGCGGCGTGGATCTCGGCCACCTGGAAGCCCGCGGCCAGGGCCCGGCGGGCCGCGGCCACGAAGGCCGCCACCACCCCGGAGATCCCGGCCTCGTCCAGGGCCGTGGGCACGGTCCAGCCCGCGTCGAAGGGCAGGGCGCTGGGGGCCACGGGCACCCACCCGCCGGCCGCGAGGGGGACGCTGCCGCTGCCCTTCCAGGGCGCGGGATTCGAGGCCTTGCGGCCCGCGTGGGCCAGCTGCACGCCGGGCACCGCGCCCTGGGCCGCCATGAAGCGCGTGAGGGGGATCAGCGCCTCGGCCTGGGCATCGCTCCAGAGGCCCAGGTCATTGGGGCTGATGCGGGCCTCAGGCCGCACCGCCATGGCCTCCGTGAGGATCAGCCCCGCGCCCCCCTGAGCCAGCCCGCCGTAGTGCACCTGGTGCCACTCGTTTACCAGTCCGTCCTCCGCCTGGTACTGGCACATGGGCGACACCGCGATGCGGTTGGGCAGCGCCAGGCCGCGCAGGTTGAAGGGGGTGAATAGCGTGGGCATGGGGGCTCCGGGCTCAGAATGCGGCTGACGCCGCATTCTGAGATAGGGTAAGGCACTCTGGGTGGGGCTCGGCAGGATCGTTAGGTGAGGTGGGACGTGGAGGGTGGTTCCGGCGGGGCGAAAATTAAGGTTCTTCGCGCTTTGGCGGGGTGCTCGCCAAAGGCCGGGCAGGTCTAGGCAGGACCCTCCAACCTGGAGAGGCCCATCCCCTTCATCCCCTGCATCCCTGTTAATAAAGCAATAAGAAACAGGGATT
>CAIPAY010000060.1 GCA_903863195.1 uncultured Holophagaceae bacterium | reverse complement strand
GCGCAGGCCCACATCGGCGCCAGCCCCCGGGACGACGCGGAAGTGGAGGCCCTGTTCCACCAGGCCGGCGTGATCCGGGCGGACACCCTGGAAGAGCTCTTCGACATCGCCCTGCTGCTGTCCCATCAGCCCCTGCCCCGGGGCAACCGGGTGGCGGTGGTGAGCAACTCCGGCGGCGTCGCCACCATCTGCGCCGACGCCTGCGAGTCCAACGGCATGCAGCTAGCCGGTCCGGGCGTGGTGGACCTCCACACCATGGCCACCGCCGAGCACTATGAGCGGGCCTGCCTGGCGGCCCTGGAGCACCCCGACGTCGATGCCCTCATCGCCACCTTCGCCTGCGTGGGGGACTGCGACCCGAACCTGGTGGCCCGGGCCATCCGCCGCGCGGCAGTGCGAGCCGAGCGCGCCACCGGCATCGCCAAGCCCACGCTGCTCTCCCTCATGGGCGTCAGCGGCGCCGTGGCCGTGGGGGCCGCCGGTGCTCTGGGCGACGGTGGCGGGGTGCACCGGACCTTCCCGTCCTACCGCTTCCCCGAGTCCGCCGCCCTGGCCCTCTCCAAGGTCGTGGACTATGCGCAGTTCCGGTTGCAGCCTCCGGGCCGGATCCTGGACTACGACGACCTGGACGCCGGCGAAGCCCGGCGCCGAGTGGAGCACCTGCTCGAGGGCGCCGCCGAGGGCTCGGCCCCGCGGGCGCTCAACGCCACCCAGGCCCGGGAGCTCCTGGCCTGCTTCGGCGTGGCAGTCGCCGAAGCGGCCCCGGGCCTCTCCCAGCCCAAGCCCACCGCCATCACCCTGGGCCTCTCGGCAGATCCAGACTTCGGGCCCATCTGGCGCTTCCGCCGCGCCGGTGTGGGGTCCATCCTGCGCATCACACCGCTCACCAACCTCGATGTCGCCGATGTGATCCAGCGGCTGCACCTCAGCCCCGACTGCGGCCTGGCCGAGACCCTGGGCCGCCTGACCCACCTGGTGGAAGAACTGCCCTGGCTCTCCAGCATCGAGGCCCAGGTGCTTGTGCCGGCCGAGCCCACGGCGCCGAGGCAGGCCCTGGTCCTTCAGCCCGGCCCACGCCTCGCCTTCACCCAGGTAGGTTTCCGAACCCAGTAAGCAAAGGAGGGCACCTTGTTCGTCAAAGACAGGATGCGCAGTCCCGTGACCGTGCTCTCCCTCACCTCCACGCTCGGGGAGGCCTATGCCCTCTTCGAGGCCCACGGCTTCCGGCACCTGCCCGTGGTGGATGGAGGCCGGGTGGTGGGCATCCTCACGGACCGCGATCTCCGCTTCGCCACCAGCTCCTTCTGCACGACCCCCCACACCGCCAGCGACCCCGTGACCCTGGCCATGAGCACCCACGTCCTCACCGCCGATCCCCTGGATCCCGTGGAGGACGCCGCCAAGATCATGCGGGAGCACAAGATCGGCTGCCTCCCCGTGGTGGATGGCAGCGAGCTGGTGGGCATCCTCACGGGCATGGACTTGCTGGACGCCCTCATCAACCTCACGGGCCTCACCAAGCCCACCTCGCGGCTGGAGGTGGCCCTGGCAGACCGCCCCGGCGAGCTGGCCCGGCTGACGGTGTTCATGGCCGACCGCAACGTCAACATCCACTCTCTGCTGACGTCCCCGGCTCCGGACGGCACCGTCCACACGGTGCTGCGGGTGGGCTCGAACCAGTCCCGGCCCCTGGCCGAAGCCATGCGCGCCGCCCACTTCGACGTCCTCTGGCCCCTGCCGAAGCCATGGCCACACTGATCCACCGCCCGGACTACGCCGGGTACGACTTCGGGCCTGAGCACCCCTTCACGCCGTCGAGGCTGGGGATGCTGCTGGACCTGCTGCGCACCCTGGGTTGCCCGGTCGATCCCCTCGCGCCGCCGGCCGCCACCCGGGAGGAGATCCTCTCCGTCCACGCCGAGGACTACGTGGCCATGGTCGAGGCCCTGGACCGGGGCGAGGCCAGTGCCGCCCAGGGGGAACCCTACGGCCTGGGCACGCCGGACAATCCGATCTTCCCGGGCATGGACCAGGCCGCGCGGTGGCTGGTGGGCGGCACCCTCCACGGGGCGCGCCTGCTCCTGGACGGCCCCGAGCGCCGCGTCCTGCAGCTGGGCGGCGGCCTGCACCACGCCCAGCGGGACCGCGCCGAGGGCTTCTGCATCTACAACGACCTGGCCGTGGCCATCCAGGCCCTGGTGGACCGCGGGCTCCGGGTGGCCTACCTGGACATCGATCTCCACCACGGGGACGGGGTCCAGAACCTGTTCTACAACCATGACCAGGTCCTGACCATCAGCCTCCACGAGTCCGGCCACTACCTCTACCCAGGCACCGGCCACATCCAGGAGACAGGCAGCCCCCGCGCCCCCGGCACCGCCGTGAACATCCCCCTGGAACCCTTCACCGGCGCCGAGGACTACCTGGAGGCCTTCGAGGCCGTGGTGCCCAGGGCCCTGGCCTGGTTCAGGCCCCAGGCGCTGGTGGTGCAGGCCGGCGCGGATGCCCACTTCTCCGATCCCCTGGGCGACCTGGCCCTGACCACCCAGACCTTCGAGACCCTGTTCCGCCGCATCCTGCAGCTGGCTGAGACCCATGCCGAGGACAGGCTGCTGCTCACGCTCGGAGGCGGCTATGAGGCCCAGGTGGTGGCCCGGGTCTGGACCATCCTCTACCACACCGTGATGGACCTCCCTCTGCCCCAGGACCTGCCCCCGGACTGGGTGGCGCGCTGGAAGGCCACCCTGGGTCCCGAGGTCGGTCAGCACCTGCACGATCCCGATCCCGCCTTCCCGCCCCTCTCGGGCCGCGAAGCCCGGACCCGTCGCAACCGGGACATCGTCGCCCGCCTGCTGGACACCCTGGC
>CAIPAY010000059.1 GCA_903863195.1 uncultured Holophagaceae bacterium | reverse complement strand
CTGACCGTGGGTGCGAACCTGAGCGTGGGCGCCAACCAGGCTGCCGGCCTCTACAGCGGCAGCTTCTCCGTGACCGTCGCCTACAACTAAACCAACAGCAACTACGCACTCCCGGGCTCGGCTCTGATTCCTCCGGGATCAGAGCCGAGCCTGCGGAAAGGCCCGGCGCGGAGCGGCCCTCAGGCCCTCCCGCTCGACCCTAGCCTCATCCTGGTGCGGGGACAAAGGAGCCCGTCATGCGACCCCTCATCAGCCTCCTGGCAGTTCTGCTGGCCGTGCCCGCCTTCAGCCAGGCCGCCGCCCCCAGCGCCAGCGCCACGGCCACCGTCCGGGCCAACATCCAGGTGCCCCTCTCCATCACGAAGATGTCGGACCTGAACTTCGGCACCACCATCGCCACCCCCCTCGCGGGCAAGGTGACCGTGGACCCCTTCGGCGTCCGCACAGCCACCGGCGGCGTGGTCCTGGCCAACACCAGCGTCTTTGGCGTCTCGGCCGCAGCCTTCCAGGTCAACGGCGAGGCCAACACCACTTTCACCGTGCTCCTGCCCGCCAGCGCCCAGATGACCTACGGCGTGTTCAGCATGCTGGTGGACAGCTTCGTCACCGACGGCGCCCCCTACAAGCTGAGCGTCAACGGCGGCCAGCGGCTGGGTGTCGGCGCCACCATGACCGTGGGCGCCAATCAGGCCCCGGGCCTCTACTCCGGCAGCTTCACCGTCACCGTGGCCTACAACTGAGGCCAACATGTCTTCATCGCCGCAACATCCCCCCCAAGATCCCCCGCCGGCCGCCAGGCCCGCGTCGGTAGAACCTCAGCCCCGTGAGGAAGCCCCAATCGCGATGGGCTCCCCCGAGGCGGCCCTGCCCCGGGTCTCGGGCCTGACGCTCCAGGAAGTGGAGCGGCGGCACATCCTCTGGGTGATGGAGGAAGTGGGCTTCCAGGTGGAGGTGGCCGCCTCGCTCCTGGGGATTCCCCGCAGCACCCTCTATGTAAAGCTGAAGGGCCACGGCATTCAAACTTCCAGATTCCAGAATCTGCGTCCTGAATCTGGAATTTAGACTTTAGATGTTTTGATTCAAAAAATCTAAACACTGAAAAATCTATTGTTATGTGATTTTAAAAAATTGGCACAGGGCTTGATATGAAGTCTGTGTGAACAACAACCCTCCAGCGAGGATCGCCCTTCTGGAGCACCCCACACCCATTCGCACCTGACCGGTGCAACCCGATTCTGGAGTTTCCCATGCGCGTTTCCCGCACCCTCTTCCCCGCCCTGCTCGTCGTCGCCGGCCTCCCCGCTTTCTCCCAGGCCGTCGTGGGCGCCCCCACCGCCAGCGCCACCGCCCTGGCTTCCGCCAAGATCTACCAGCCCATCTCCATCAAGAAGGCTGCGGACCTGAACTTCGGCGCGATGATCGCCACCCCCACGGCCGGCACCGTCAAGCTCGATGTCACCGGTGTGCGCACCGCTTCCGGTGGTGCGGTTCTCGCCAGCGCCGCGGGTGTCTCCGCCGCCGCCTTCGACGTGGCCGGTGAGCCCAACACCTCCTTCAGCGTGGCCCTGCCCACCAGCATCCAGATCGCTTCGGGTGCGAACAGCATGACGGTTGACAGCTTCGTGACCGACGCCGCCGCCTACCTGCTCGACGGGACCGGCGCGCACGCGCTGACCGTGGGTGCGAACCTGAGCGTGGGCGCCAACCAGGCTGCCGGCCTCTACAGCGGCAGCTTCTCCGTGACCGTCGCCTACAACTAAACCAACAGCAACTACGCACTCCCGGGCTCGGCTCTGATTCCTCCGGG
>CAIPAY010000058.1 GCA_903863195.1 uncultured Holophagaceae bacterium | reverse complement strand
GCCCAGTGCCTGAACTACCTGAAGGCCACCGGAATTCCAACCTGCCTGCTCATCAACTTCGGGACACCGAAACCCCAGATCAAGCGGTTGTCGCGATGAACGGTACTAATGTAGCGCCACCGAAAAAGCAGAATGAAAAGGCAAAAGCTTTTTTTGAACCACCGATGAACACCGATAAACACCGATTAACTGCTGATAAGAACAAAAGCTATAGGGATAAAATTTTTGCATTTTTTATCATGCTTTTATCGGTGTTCATCGGTGTTCATCGGTGGCTAAAAATTCTTTTCAGTAGCGCCGAAGTCCTGCACTCAGTGCGGGGTCGCAGCGCCGCTCAGTTCGCTTCCATTGGGCCAATCTTGTTTCCGTTCCGCCTCGATACCCATCCGGGTCGAAGCTATGTTCTATTGAGCCTCTCCAGTGCGGTGGCTGTTCTTGTGGGAGCTAGCGATGTCTCTGTCTGCGCGTGATCTGGCGGGTTGTCTTCTGGAGGTGGGGGCGGTGCGGCTGAAGCCGCTGGAGCCCTTCACCTGGGCGAGCGGGCTGAAGTCGCCGATCTACTGCGACAACCGGCAGCTGCTGGGCTTCCCGGTCGTCCGCGACCAGATCATCGCGGCGCTGGTGGCTCAGGCGGCCACCTTGCAGCCCACACTCATCGCCGGCGCTGCCACCGCCGGCGTGCCCTGGGCGGCCATGGTGGCCGACCGCATGCAGCTGCCCATGGCCTACGTGCGGCCCACGCCCAAGAACCACGGCATGGGCCGCCAGGTCGAGGGCCCCCTGGCCAAGGACCACTGCGTGGTGCTCATCGAGGACCTGATCTCCACGGGCATGTCCAGCCTGCGCTGCGCCGAGGCCCTGCGGGCCGAGGGCGCCGTGGTGCCGACCGTGCTGGCCCTCTTCAGCTACGGCCTGCCCCAGGCGGAGGCGGCCTTCACGGAGGCTGGCATCGGCCTCTCGGTGCTCAGCTCCTTCGAGGTGCTGGCGGCCGAGGCCGAGGCGCGGGGCATCCTCGATGCCGAGGGCCAGGCGGCCCTGAAGGACTGGCGGGCCGATACCGTGGCCTGGAGCCGCGCCCGGGGCGGCGCCTAGTCTTCCCACAGGATCGAAAAACAGGAACCGCAGAGGCCGCAGAGGAAATTCAATAAAAGCGGTTAACCACATAGAACACAAAGGGCACAAAGAAAATCGCACCCCTTGTGTCCGTCGGCTCCCGCCTCAGGTCGCGGCACCTTCCAGGCTCTGCACTTTGGCTTCCAGCTCCGCGAGGCGCCGCCGCATCTCGGGCAGGTGGGCCAGGGAGCTGGTGGTCCGCAGGAACTTCTTGAGGGGCTGCAGGGGGTAGCCGCTGTAGACGCCGGGCTCGGTGACGCTCTTGGTGACCGCGCTCAGGCCGCCCAGCTGAACCCCGGCGCAGACATGGACATGGTCCGTGACCGTAGTGCGGCCCCCGGTGACGCAGTGGTCCCCGATGCTGCTGGAGCCCGCCACGAAGAACCCGCCGGTGAGCAGCACGTGCTTCCCGATCTGGCAGTTGTGGGCGATGTGACAGAGGTTGTCGATCTTGGTGCCCTGGCCGATGCGGGTCGCGTCGAAGGCGGCCCGGTCGATGGCGCAGTTGGCCTGGATTTCGACGTCATCCTCCACCACCACGATGCCGAGCTGGGGGACCTTGTGGTGCCGGTGGGCCTCGTCCTGGGCATAGGCATAGCCGTCGCTGCCAATGGTGGTGTGCGGGTGGATCACACAGCGGGCACCCACTTCGCAGCGCTGGCCCACGAAGACCAGGGCATGCAGGATGGTGTCGGCACCCACCTTGGCATCGTCCTCGATGACACAGCCGGGGCCGATCCGCGCGCCCTTCCCG
>CAIPAY010000057.1 GCA_903863195.1 uncultured Holophagaceae bacterium | reverse complement strand
TTCAAGATCAAGGTCTCCGGCCGCCTGAACGGCGCCGAGATCGCCCGGACCGAGGACTACCTCTCCGGCCAGATGCCCCTGCAGACCATTCGCGCGGGTGTTGACTACGGTTTCGCCGAGGCCCGCACGACCTACGGGATCATCGGCATCAAGGTCTGGGTGAATCTGGGCGACCAGGTTGCCGAGACCGTGAAGCGCTGAGGTGAATCCATGCTGATGCCCAAGAAGGTCAAGAACCGCAAAACCATGAAGGGCCGCACCCGCGGCGTCGCCACTCGCGGCAACGATCTCGCCTTCGGCGATTTCGGCCTCAAGGCGATGGAGCACTGCTGGCTCACCAACCGTGAGATCGAAGCTGCCCGTATTGCCATGACCCGCCACATCAAGCGCGGTGGCAAGATCTGGATCCGCATCTTCCCCGATCGTCCCACCACTTCCAAGCCCGCGGAAACCCGCATGGGCTCTGGCAAGGGAGCTCCGGACGGCTGGGTGGCGGTGATCCGTCCCGGACGCATCCTCTTCGAGATGGAAGGTGTGACCGAGGAAACTGCACGCGAGGCGCTGCGCCTGGCCCAGATGAAGCTGTCTGTGGCGTCTGAGTTCATCACCCGCACGCCGCCGGAGGAGTGAGAGCCATGTCCAAGAAGAATCCCTTTTCCGAGTTGACCGGCAAGAGTGTGGAGGAACTGGCGCAGCTGGAGGCCGAACTGGCCGCCAAGCGCTTTACCCTCCGCTTCCAGCACGCCGTGGGCCAGGTCGAGAACACTGCCGAGGTCCGCAAGACCCGTCGTGAGCTCGCCCGTGTCAAGACGGCCTTGGCCACCAAGCTGGCCTAGGAGAACCCATGAGCCTCGAAACCAAGATGACTCGTAACGGCGTGGTGGTCTCCAACAAGGCCGACAAGACCGTGGTGGTGAAGGTGGAGCGCAAGTTCCAGCACCCGCTCTACCACCGCACCGTCAAGCAGACCGCCAAGTTCATGGCTCACGACGAGACCAACGCCTGCTCCATCGGTGATGTGGTCAAGATCGTAGAGACCCGCCCCCTTTCCAAGCGCAAGCGCTGGATGGTCCTCGAGATCGTCCAGAAGGCCGGCGAGTAAGGAGCTCACATGATCCAGATGGGAACCATGCTCACCGTCGCCGATAACTCCGGCGCCAAGAAGATCTGCTGCATCCTGCCCCTGGGCGGCGGTGTCGGCAGGATCGCCCAGCTCGGCGACGTCATCACGGCCTCTGTCAAGGAAGCGATTCCCGGCGGCACCGTGAAGAAGAAGGCCGTTGTCCAGGCCGTCATCGTCCGCCAGCGCAAGGCCTTCCGTCGCAAGGACGGTTCGTACATCCGCTTCGACGAGAACGCCGCCGTCATCATCAAGAAGGATGGCGAGCCTGTCGGCACCCGCGTGTTCGGCCCCGTGGCCCGCGAACTGCGCGAGCGTAAGTACATGAAGATCGTCTCCCTGGCCCCTGAGGTGCTTTGATGGAAACTACGACCAAGATGAAGCTGAAGAAGGGCGACCAGGTCGTCATCATCGCCGGCAAGGAAAAGGGCAAGACTGGAACCATCGCCAAGGTCAGCCCCGCCAACAACCGCGTGGTGGTTACCGGCCTCAACCTGATCAAGAAGGCCACCAAGCCCAACCCCCAGACCGGTGAGGGTGGGGGGATCCTGGAGAAGGAGGCCCCGATTCACGCCTCCAACGTCATGCTCCTCGACGCCAAGACGGGCAAGGGCACGCGCAAGCGGGCCTAGTGCTGTCCGGGGGTTCCGCGCTGCGCGCCTCCATGTTACGCAACGCCATGCGCTGCTCCCACTCGCCCGCCGGGCTCGTGGACATGGAGCCTCCCCCCGGGCCCCCGCGCTTGGGTCGGGCTGAGCCCGTCCCTCGCTTATCGTTCTCCGATTGCTCCTGCTTTGTGCACACTCGGACCTTTTCGCTTCCTTCCGGTCCTTTCCTGTGGGAAGATAGCCGTTCTGCCCCGTGAGCGGGGTGGAGATCCACGGCGCATCCTGCGCCATGACAACTGAGGTTGGGGGGAAACGGGCCGGACCGCCGTCCCAAGCCCCCCCGCTCTCCCGAACCCCTGGGGCATTGCCGCCTCTCGGAAATGGAGGAATCCATGACTGCCACGCAAGGCCACGCGGAGCCCCGCGTCAAGGCTCGCTACCACCAGGAGGTGGTGTCGAAGCTCACGGAGGAATTTGCCTTCACCTCCGCAATGCAGGTTCCCCGCCTGCAGAAGATCGTCATCAACATGGGTGTTGGTGATGCCATCCAGAACATCAAGGTGCTCGACGTCGCCGTTGACGAGCTCACCGCCATCGTTGGCCAGAAGGCCATCGTGCGCAAGGCCAAGAAGAGTGTCGCCCAGTTCAAGCTGCGCGCCGGCATGCCCATCGCCTGCATGGTGACCCTGCGCGGTCCCCGCATGTGGGAGTTCTTCGACCGCCTGGTGACCCTGTCCCTGCCCCGCGTCCGTGACTTCCGTGGCGTGCCCACGAAGTCCTTCGACGGCCGCGGCAACTACACCCTGGGCCTGAAGGATCAGCTGATCTTCCAGGAAATCGACTATTCCAAGGTGGACAAGATGAAGGGCATGAACATCACCTTCGTCACCACAGCCAAGAATGACGCCGAAGCGCGGGCCCTGCTGGGTCACCTCGGTATGCCCTTCCGCAAGTAGCCAAGGAGATCATACCGATGGCCAAGATTTCCAAAATCGTCAAGGATCAGCGCAAGCCGAAGTTCTCGACCCAGCACCGCAATCGCTGCAAGGTGTGTGGTCGTCCCCGAGGCTATCTGCGCAAGTTTGAACTCTGCCGTCTGTGCTTCCGGAAGCTCGCCCTCAACGGCGAACTGCCCGGCGTCCAGAAGTCAAGTTGGTAAGGAGAGGGGACCATGAACACCGATCCCATCGCTGACTACCTCACCCGCATCCGCAACGGCATCATGGCCGGTCACGATGCTGTGGTGGTGCCTTCCTCCAAGATCAAGACCCAGCTCTGCATCATCCTGAAGCAGGAAGGGTACATCCACTCCTACAAGGAAGTGGAGCACGAGGGCCGCGCCTACATCATCCTCAACCTGAAGTACGTGAAGGATAAGCAGAACGTGATCCACGGCCTCCGCCGCGTGTCCCGTCCCGGCCTTCGCATCTACACGGGCGCCCAGGATATCTCTGATGTGCACGGCGGCCTCGGCATCGCCATCCTGTCCACCCCGAAGGGTCTCCTGACGGGCAAGGACGCTCGGAAGCAGAACGTTGGCGGCGAAATCCTCGCCCACGTCTGGTAACCCATCCTGAAAAGGGCGGCAACCCCGCCCTCATCTAAGGAATCAACCATGTCTCGAATCGGAAAGAAGCCCGTGACACTGCCCAAGGGCGTGACTGTCACCGTCACCGGGTCCGAGGCCGTCGTCGAAGGCGCCAAGGGCAAGCTCATTTGCCCGATCCTTGGTGGCATCACGCTCGACATCCAGGCCGACTCCGTCACCCTGCTCCGCGCCAATGAAGAAGCCCAGACCCGTGCCTACCACGGCCTGACCCGCGCCCTCCTCAACAACGCCGTCGTCGGCGTGACCGAGGGCTGGAAGAAGGAACTGGACATCGTCGGCGTCGGCTACAAGGCCTCCATGGATGGCGCCAAGCTCCACCTGGAGCTGGGCTACAGCCACCCCATCAACTACGAAGCCCCCGCCGGCATCACGATGGCCGTCGAGAAGACCACCCACATCGTCGTGACCGGCACTGACCGGCAGCTCGTGGGCCAGGTCGCCGCCGACATCCGGAAATACCGCAAGCCCGAGCCATACAAGGGCAAGGGTGTCATGTATACCGGCGAAGTCATCCGCCGCAAGGCCGGCAAGACCGGGAAGTAAGGGGAAACCATGGCGAACTCAATCAACATTCGACGCGACAAGACCAAGGCCCGCATCCGCGGCCGCGTGAGCGGCACGCCCGAGCGGCCCCGTCTCACCATCTACAAGAGCCTGAAGCGCATCTATGTCCAGGCCGTGGACGACACCAAGGGCATCACCCTTGCCACCGCCAGCAGCCTGGAAAAGGACCTGCGCGCCTCTCTGAAGAACGGCGCCAACATCGAAGCCGCCAAGGCTGTCGGTGCCAGCATCGCCGCTCGCCTGAAGGAGAAGGGCATCACCTCGGTGGTGTTCGACCGGAACGGCTACGTCTATCACGGCCGCGTCAAGGCGCTGGCTGACAGCGCCCGCGAAGCCGGGCTCCAGTTCTAGGGGATGACGATGGCGACTGCAGAGCTCAAAGAAAACAAGGACTCCCGCGGATCTGAAGGCGGGGAATTCAAGGACCAGGTCATCTACGTGGGCCGCGTCACCAAGGTGGTGAAGGGGGGCAAGAACTTCTCCTTCTCCGCGCTGGTGGTTGTGGGCGACGGGAATGGCAAGGTTGGCTTCGGCCTCGGCAAGGCCCTCGAAGTGCCCTCCGCGATCAAGAAGGGCATCGAGAGCGCCAAGCGCAACATGATCAGGGTTCCCCTCACCCCGACCGGCAGTGTGCCGCACCCGGTGCTGGGCAACTTCGGCTCCGGCAGCGTGCTGCTGAAGCCCGCCCCCGAGGGCACCGGCATCATCGCCGGCGCCGCGGTCCGCGCCATCATGGAAGCCGCCGGCGTCCACAACGTGATGACCAAGAGCCTGGGCTCTTCCAACCCCCACAACGTGGTTCGCGCCACGTTCGAAGGGCTGAAGGAACTCATGGATCCCTACACGGTCCTGACCAACCGCGGTCTCGACCAGGCGGAGGTTTGACATGTCGCAATTCCTCGGCAAACAGGTGGTGATTACGCTCAAGCGTTCCATCATCTGCACCACTCCCAAGCACCGTGCTTTCATGCAGACTCTCTGCCTCAAGCGGCCCGGTGACACCCGCGAATGCGAATACACCCCCAACGTCCACGGGATGGTCAAGCTTGTCCCTCATCTCCTCGACGTCAAGGTGAAGGGGTAGGTCATGAAACTCAATGAACTCCGGCCCGCAGAGGGCGCCACACAGAACCGCAAGCGCGTCGGTCGCGGCAAGGGCTCCGGCCTGGGCAAGACCTCCGGCCGCGGTGAGAAGGGCCAGAAGTCCCGCAGCGGCTACCGCAGCAAGCGCGGCTTCGAAGGTGGCCAGATGCCTCTGGTCCGCCGCCTGCCCAAGCGCGGTTTCACCAACATCTTCGCTCCCGAGACGAAGGAAGTCCCGCTCAGCCTGATCTCCATCCACTTCAAGGATGGCGATACGGTCTGCCTCGAGGCGCTCCGCGAGAAGAAGCTTGTCAACAGCCGCGTCGAGAAGATCGTGGTTCTGGCCAGCGGTGAGCTCACCTCCAAGGTGAACGTGGTCGCCGACCGCATCACCAAGGGTGCCCGGGAAGCCATCCTGGCCAAGGGCGGCACCATCCAGGAGCCCTGCGCGAAGTCCGCCGAGTAACCGCCGATGAACCGCCTGAAAGACCTCTTCGCAAACCCGGAGCTGCGCAAGCGGCTCCTGTTCACCTTGGTGCTCCTGGCGATCTATCGCCTGGGCGTGCACGTCAGCGTGCCCGGGGTGAACGCCGAGAACCTGCAGGCCGCGCTTCGCCGCGGGGCCGGCGGGCTTTTCGACGTCGTTGATCTCTTCTCCGGTGGCGCCTTCAAGAAGTTCTCTGTCTTTGCCCTGGGTATCGCCCCCTACATCACCGCCAGCATCGTGCTGCAGCTGATGGGAGCCGTGGTGCCCTACCTGGAGAACCTCCAGAAGAAGGAAGGCGAGGCTGGACGCCAGAAGATCAACCAGTGGACCCGCTACCTGACCGTGGCCCTGGCCTTCGTGCAGGGCATGGGCATCGCATCCCTGGCCCAGAGCCAGAACGCCCCGGGCCTCGAGGTGGTGACCACCGCCATCAGCCCGACCGCCTTCCGGCTCCTGGCTGCCTTCACACTATCCGTGGGCACCATCTTCGTCATGTGGATCGGTGAGCAGATCACCGAGCGGGGCATCGGCAACGGCATCTCGCTGCTGATCTTCGCCGGCATCGTTGCGGGCCTGCCCCAGGCGATGACCACCATAACCGTCATGATCACCCAGTCCCTGAAGAACGCTCCGAACGTGCCCCCTCCGGGCATCTTCATCCTGCTGCTCGCCGCGATGACCGTGGTGCTGCTGGCCGTGGTGCTGGTCGAGAACGCCTACCGTCGCATCCCCATCCACTACGCCCGCCGGGCCGACTCAGCCGGCATGTCCAGCCAGCGCAGCAGCTATATGCCATTGAAGGTGAACACTGCCGGCGTGATGCCCGTCATCTTCGCCAGCTCTGTGATCTTCTTCCCGGCCACCATCGCCCAGTTCACCCGCTGGGAGTGGCTGGCCAAGGCGGCCTCCTACCTCAGCCCGCAGACCCACTTCTGGATCTACACCCCAGTCTTCGTCGGCGTGGTGATCTTCTTCGCCTTCTTCTACACCAGCATCGTCTTCAATCCCGATGAGACCGCCGAGAACATGAAGCGCTCCGGCGGCTACATTCCGGGCATCCGTCCCGGCAAGGAGACCAGCATCTTCATGGACAGCATCCTGTCCAAGCTGACCTTCGTGGGCGCCATCTACCTGGCCCTGGTCTCCCTGGTTCCGCTCCTGATCACCAACAACATCCAGGGCCTGAACTTCTACTTCGGTGGCACCAGCCTGCTGATCGTGGTGGGCGTGGCCATGGACAGCGCGGCCCAGTTGGAAAGCCTGCTGGTCATGCGCCGGTATGACGGTTTTCTTGAGAAGGGCCGCATTCGCGGTCGCTCCACTCGTGGGGGTGCAGCATGAGCCTCATCGCCAACATCCTCCTCGGGGCCCCCGGCTCCGGGAAGGGCACCCAGGCCAAGCGCCTGGTGGAAACATTCTCTTTGACTCACCTGTCAACCGGTGACATTCTGAGAGATGCCGTTTCGAAAGGAACGGAGATCGGCCTGAGGGCGAAAGCCATCATGGCCGAGGGAAAACTGGTGGACGACGACACCGTCAACGGACTTGTCTTTGCGCGGCTGCTGGACGAGACCTCTGATGTGCTGTTCGACGGCTACCCACGCACCCTTCAGCAAGCTCAAGCCCTGGAAGACTTCCTCTCCTCCAAAGGCATGAAGGTCGGGCACGTGGTACTCGTTGATGTCCCCCAGGAAGTGCTGGAAGCCCGTGTGGTGGGCCGACGCGTCTGCAGCAACAATGCCTGCGGCGCCATCTACCACCTGGAATCCAAGCCTCCCAAGCAGGCCGGTGTCTGCGAGCTGTGCGGAAGTCCCCTGAAGCACCGCTCTGATGACACCTCTGAAGCCTTCAAGAGCCGGATGGGCGAGTTCAACTCGACCTTCCAGCCCCTCCTGGGCTTCTACAAGCACCGGCCGAACTTCAAGAGCGCGGATGGCAACCGCGTCCCTGAGCTGGTGTTTGACACGCTGCGTCACGTCTTCGGAGAACACGCTTGAGCAAAGAAGAAGCCATTGAGCTCGAAGCCACAGTGGTCGAGGCTTTGCCGAATGCCGTGTTCCGGGTCGAACTGGAAAACAAACATCAAGTGCTGGCACATATCTCCGGAAAGATGCGCAAGAACTTCATCCGCATCCTCCCTGGTGACCGGGTACTCGTCGAGGTGACCCCTTACGACCTGACCCGTGGCCGCATCATCTACCGATTCAAGTGAACGAGAGGACACCATGAAAGTACGGCCCTCCATCAAGAAGCTGTGCGAGCACTGCAAAGTGGTCCGCCGCGAAGGTATCAACCGGATCATTTGCAAGAAAAACCCCAAGCACAAGCAGCGTCAGGGTTAAGGAGAAACGATGGCACGCATCTCAGGTATTGATCTGCCCATCGGCAAGCGCATCGAGATCGCGCTCACCTACATTTTCGGCATCGGGCGCTCCAAGGCGCACAGCATCCTGACTCGGGCGAAGGTCGACTTCGGCACCAAGGTCCGGGATCTGACCGAGGACGAGGTTGGTCGCATCCGCCGCGTCATCACAGCCGAAGAGACCGTGGAGGGTGACCTTCGCAAGAACATCTCCCTGGACATCAAGCGGCTCATGGACATCGGCTGCTACCGCGGCCTGCGTCACCGGAAGGGTCTCCCCGTCCGTGGCCAGCGAACGCACACCAACGCCCGCACCCGCAAGGGCAAGCGGCGCACCGTAGCCGGCAAGAAGAAGTAAGGCGAGGAGCACATGGCAAAGACCCAGACCCGGACCGCCGGCAAGAAGGTGGTCAAGAAGAAGGAAAAGAAGAACGTTCCTCACGGCGTGGCACACGTCCAGGCGTCCTTCAACAACACCATCATCTCCATCTCTGATCCGATGGGGAACATGCTCTGCTGGGCTTCCAGCGGCAACCAGAACTTCCGCGGCACCCGCAAGGGCACGCCCTTCGCAGCCCAGGTCGCCGCCGGCATCGCTGCCGAGGCCGCCAAGGAGCAGGGTGTCCGTTCGGTGGACGTCCGCGTCAAGGGACCGGGAGCCGGCCGCGAGAGCGCCATCCGCGCCCTCAACGCAGCGGGCATCCAGGTGACCAGCATCCGCGACGTCACACCCATTCCCCACAACGGCTGCCGGCCGCCCAAGCGGCGCCGGGTTTAAGAGAGGAGGAGAGACATGGCACGTTACACAGACGCCGTTTGCCGCCTCTGCCGCCGCGAGGGCATGAAGCTCTACTTGAAGGGCGAACGCTGCTTCAAGGAAAAGTGTTCCTTCGAGACCCGCAAAGGCAAGATCCCCGGCCAGCATGGCGCGGGGAAGATCAAGAAGCCCACTGGCTACGCCCTGCAGCTTCGCGAGAAGCAGAAGGTCAAGCGCATCTACGGTGTGCTTGAGAAGCAGTTCCGCCACTACTTCGAGAAGGCCGACGCCAAGAAGGGCGTCACCGGCCACAACCTGCTGGGTTTCCTCGAGAGCCGCCTGGACAACGTGATCTTCCGTCTGGGCTTCGCGTCCAGCCGGTCTGCCGCGCGCCAGATGGTCATGCACGGTCACGTGCAGATCAACGGCAAGCGCGTGGACATCCCTTCCTACCAGGTCAAGCCTGGCCAGGTTGTCGAGCTGGGCCAGCGCGCCAAGGAGAACGACGGGATCAAGACCTCCGTCGAGACCTCCGCCGGTCGCGGCATTCCCAAGTGGCTGACGCTCGATGCCGCCGCCTTCAAGGGCCAGGTGCTCGCCACCCCGACCCGTGAGGACATCACCCTTGATATCAACGAGCAGCTGATCGTTGAACTGTATTCGAAGTAAGGGGGCAGGATGCTGAACCTCAGCGATTTCCAGAGGCCGCGATTCGCGGAGGTGACCCCCGGGTCCCTCACGGACACCTACGGGGAGTTCGTGGCCTATCCCTTCGAGCGTGGCTTTGCCACGACCGTCGGGCACAGCGTTCGCCGGGTGCTGCTCAGCAGCATCCAGGGCGCCGCTGTCACCAACGTCCGCATCAAGGGCGTCATGCACGAGTTCACGACCCTTCCCGGCGTCTGGGAGGACATCACCCACGTCCTCCTGAACCTCAAGGAAGTGCCCTTCAAGCTGCACAGCAACGAGCCCCAGACGGTGACCATCTCCGCCAAGGGCGAGGGCGCAGTGACCTCCGCCGCCATCCGCTGCAACCAGAACGTTGAGGTCGTGGATCCCAACATCCACATCGCGACCCTGGGCGAAGAGGGCGAGCTCGAGATCGAGATGCGGGTGCAGCTCGGCCGCGGCTTCATGACTGCCGACCGCAACCATGACGAGACCCTTGGTCTCGGCTTCATCCCCATGGATGCCAACCACAGCCCCATCGTCCGCGTGAACTACATCGTCGAACCCGCCCGGGTGGGCCAGAGCACCGATTACGAGAAGCTCACCCTCCAGGTCTGGACCAACGGCGCCGTCAATCCCAAGGAAGCCGTCTCCGATGCGGCCCTCATCCTGCGTGACCACTTCCTGGTGTTCGCCCGTCAGGACGAGGACTTCACTGAGATGGAGATGGGCACCGCCACGCTTGGCGTCGAGGCCGCGAACACCTGGCTCGGCAAGTCCGTCGAAGAGCTCGAACTTTCCGTGCGGGCCAACAACTGCCTCCGCAACGCCAACATCACCACCATCGGCGAGCTGGTCCAGCGGACCGAGGCTGAGCTGATGAAAACCAAGAACTTCGGCAAGAAGTCGCTCCAGGAGATCAAGGACGAGCTCGCTCGTATCGGCCTCTCCCTCGGCATGCGGCTCGAGCAGGAAGTGTAAGGAGCCCCCATG
>CAIPAY010000056.1 GCA_903863195.1 uncultured Holophagaceae bacterium | reverse complement strand
CTGGAACATCTCGCTGGGGTGGTTGAGCCGGCCCCAGGACATGTCGGTGATGTGCAGCCGGCCGTCCACGCCGCCGAGGTCGACGAAGGCGCCGTACTCGGTGATGTTCTTGATGGCGCCCTCGACCAGCTTGCCTTCCTCGAGGCCCGCCAGGGTCTCTTCCTTCAGGCTCGCGTTGATGGTCTCGAGGAACAGCTTGCGGGACAGCACGATGTTGCCGCGGCGGCGGTTGACCTTGATGACCTTCATGTCGAAGGACTTGCCGAGGTAGGGATCCAGGTTGCGGACGGGCTTCATGTCCACCTGGCTGCCGGGCAGGAACGCGCGGATGCCGATGTCCACGGCCAGGCCGCCCTTGACCTTCTCGAGCACGGTGCCGTGCACGGTCATGTTGGAGCGGAAGGCCTTCTCGACCTCGTCCCAGATCTTCATCTTCTCGGCGCGCTCACGGGAGAGGCGCACATTGCCGTTGGCGTCCTCGAGCATCTCGAGGAGCACTTCCACGACATCGCCCACCTGCACGCCCTGCGTGCCGTCAGGGTTGTTGAACTCGTCAAGGTTGACGGTGCCCGAACCCTTGTAGCCGATGTCCACGATGACGTCCTTGCCGCGGATCTCCACGACGGCGCCTCGCACCACTTCTTCCTCACGGAGCCCACGAGTCTCGCCCTGCAGGGCGGCCATGAACTCCATGCCGTCTGCGGAATCGTCCTCCTCGAACGCCGCGTCCAGCACGGTGATGCGGCCCATCTGCTTAGGGCCCTTCCCCTTGATGATTGCTTCTAACTTGGACATGTAGTCCACCTCTTCTTTTTGCGCCCACGCTCTGGTGGTGCGCTGGAATCCCGGCACACGAAGTCCGGCAGAACCGACAGCCTACCGTGGAAAACCCGACCTGACCAGCAAAGGAATCGGCACCCAGGCACAATGGCTCCATGTGTGTGGTCGGCTTCCAGTGGCACCCGGGCTCCCCCGAGCCGCTCCTCATCCTGGGGAACCGGGACGAGTACTACGAGCGGCCCACGGCCCCGCTGGCCTGGTGGGAGGGCGGCCGCATCCTGGCGGGGCGCGACCTCCAGGCCGGCGGCACCTGGCTGGGGGTCACCCGCGCGGGTCGGGTCGCGGTCCTCACCAACTTCCGGGATCCCACCCTGATCCGGCCCAACGGACCCTCCAGGGGCCAACTGCCCGTGCGCTTTCTGGAGGGCGATGCCTCGGCATCGGCATTCCTGGAGGTCCTTCGTCCGGAGGCGGCGTCCTACAGTCCCTTCAACCTGCTGCTCTATGACGGGGAGGACCTCCTGGGCTACGAGAGCCGCGGCGACCGGGTGGTGCGCTTCGAGCCCGGGGTCCACGCCGTCTCCAATGGCGCCTTCGACGAGCCCTGGCCGAAGGTCGAGGCGCTGAAGGAGAGGCTGACCCCGACAGGGAAGGACCTGGGCGCGTTGCTGGAGGCCCTGCAGGTCGACCGCCCCTTTCCTGATGAACGCCTTCCGAGCACCGGCGTCTCCCTGGACTGGGAGCGGGCCCTGTCGCCCCTCTTCATCCGCACCCCCACCTACGGCACTCGCGCCGCCACTGTCCTGCGGCTGGGTCATGGCAAAGGGGTCGTCCTCGAGCGCACCTACACCGCAGAGGGCCTGGACAGCGAGCGCAGGTTCGAGTTCGTGCTCACCCCGGAAGGCCAGGGGAACACCGATGAACACCCTTAGACGCTGATCACCACGATCTCGGGGTCGACTTCCTTCTGGAGCATGCCTTCGATGGCGACGAGGGTGCCGGTGAGGCTGGCGGGGCAGCTGCCGCAGGCGCCGACGTAGCGGATCATCACCTGCTTCTCGTGGCGGCCCACCAGCTCGAGGCCGCCGCCGTCCGCGGCCAGGGCCGGGAGGATGGAGCTCTCCAGCACCATGCGGATGTCGCGCAGCAGGGGGTCGTTCTCGTCCTCGACCTTGGTGAAGACTCGGGGCGCCACCGGCTCGCCGGTCGAGGCGCCGAGGCCCGCGGCGGCCCGGATGGGCGCGGCCAGCAGGGGCAGCATCTCGGGCCAGCCCTTGTCATCCGTCTTGGTGACGGTGAGGAACTTGTCCTGCATGAAGACTGAAGTCACGTGGCCCACGGCGAACAGGTTCTTGGCCAGCTCGTCATGCTCGGCGGTCTCGGCGCTGGGGAAGGACCTGGGGAAGCCCACGGCCACGGCGTCCTTCAGCACGAACTTCACGGCGTTTGGATTGGGCGTGTATTCGATCTCGGCGATCTTGGGCATGGCGAAAAGCCTTTCTTATCCACAGATTTCACAGATTACACAGATTCTGTAGGTGATGGTTTGGGGCGTTCCTGCTATCCAGCTGCCTGCTCTTGATCTGTGGAATCTGTGCAATCTTTGGATATATCAGTTATTCAGTGCTCGCTTCTTCCTCGCCACGCAAGGCGGCGTGGAGGGTGGCCCAGGGGAGGATGGCGCACTTGACCCGGCTGGGCAGGTCCTTCACGCCGCTGAACAGCGTGAGGCGGCCCAGCAGGGGGGCCTGGGTGGCGGGGTCCAGCTCGCCGCGCACCATGCCGCGGAACTGCTCGATCATGGCCTCGGCCTCGGCCACGGGCTTGCCCTTGACGATGCCGGTCATGAGGCTGGCGCTGGCGACGTCGATGGCGCAGCCGCTGCCCTGGAACTTGATGTCCGCCACCACGCCGTTCTCGATGACCAGCGAGAGCTCCAGCTGATCGCCGCAGAGGGGGTTGTGTCCCTCCGCATGGTGCGTGCAGGGGTCCAGCTTCCCGAAGTTGCGGGGCTTCTTGTTGTGCTCCAGGATCACCTGCTGGTACAGCTCACGCGGGTCAGTCATTTGAACAGCTCGATGGCTTTCTCGACGGCGGAGACGAGGACGTCGATGTCTTCGCGGGTGTTGAAGTAGGCGAAGGAGGCGCGGGTGGTGGCGGGGACGTTGTAGCGGGCCATGAGGGGCTGGGCGCAGTGGTGGCCGGCGCGGATCACGACCCCTTCGCCGTCCAGCAGGCTGCCCATGTCGTGGGGGTGGATGCCCTCCACCACGAAGGAGATGACACTGGCCTTGTCGCGGGCCTTGCCGAGGATGTGCAGGCCCGGGATGCGCTCCAGGCGCTCCGTGGCGTACACGAGCAGGTCGTGCTCCTGGGCGGCTATGCGGTCGAGGCCCAGGTTGGTGAGGTAGTCGAGGGCGGCGCCCAGGCCGATGGCCGCGGCGATGGGCGGGGTGCCCGCCTCGAACTTGCCCGGAGCGGCCATGTAGGTGGTCTTCTCCCAGGTGACGGAGCGGATCATGTTGCCGCCGCCGTGCCAGGGCGGCATGGCCTCCAGGTGGGCCAGCTTGCCGTAGAGGGCGCCGATGCCCGTGGGGCCCGAGAGCTTGTGGCCGCTGAAGACGTAGAAGTCCGCATCCAGGTCCTGCACATCGACCTTGAGGTGAGGCACCGCCTGCGCGCCGTCCACCAGCACGGGCACGCCCTTGGCATGGGCCCGGGCGATGATTTCCTTGATGGGGTTCACGGTGCCCAGCACGTTGCTGACGTGGGTCACGGCGAGCAGCTTGGTGCGCTCCGTGATCAGCTCGTCCAGGGACTCCAGGATCAGCTCGCCGTCGTCGGTGATGGGGATGACCTTTAGCGTGGCGCCCTTCTCCTGGGCCAGCATCTGCCAGGGCACGATGTTGGCGTGGTGCTCCATGGCCGACACCAGGATCTCGTCGCCCGCCTGCACGACCTTCCGGCCGAAGGTCTGGGCCACCAGGTTGATGGCCTCGGTGGTGCCCCGGGTCCAGACGATCTCGCGGACCGAGGCGGCGCCCAGGAAGCGGCGCACCTTCTCCCGGGCGGCCTCGTAGGAGTCCGTGGCCTGCTGGCTGAGGGTGCTGACGCCCCGGTGGACGTTGGTGTGCTCGTCCCGCTCGTACTTGGCCATGCGCTCGATGGCGCAGAGCGGCATCTGGCCGCTCACAGCGCTGTCGAGGTAGACCACGGGCTTGCCGCTCAGGACCCGCGACAGTAGCGGGAAGTCGCGGCGGATGGCGGTGACGTCGAGTGGCTGCAGGGTCGCGCTCATGCCAGCACTCCCAGCGAGGCGGCCTGGGTGCGGGCCATGACCAGCTGGCGCAGGGACCGGCGCACGCTGGCCACAGGCACGCGCTGCAGCACATCCGCCGCGAAGCCGTAGGTGAGCAGGTTGCGGGCGTCATCGGCGTTCAGGCCGCGGCTCTCCAGGTAGAACAGCTCCTCGGGGTCCAGCTGGCCCACGGCGGCGCCGTGGCTGCACTTCACGTCGTCGGCGTAGATCTCCAGCTGGGGCTTGGTGTCCACCCGGGCGGTCTCGGAGAGCAGCAGGTTGCGGCTCTGCTGCTTGGCGTCCGTGCCCTGGGCCCCGGGGGCCACGCGGACCTGGCCGTTGAAGATGGCGCGGGCCTTCCCGTCCACGATGCACTTGTGCAGCTGGTGGCTGACGGCGTTGGGCTCGGCGTGGTGCATGAAGCTGTGGGTGTCCGCCACCTGCTGGCCGTCCAGGAGGGCCAGGCCATCCAGGGTGCCCTCGGCGCCCTCGGCCAGGCGCACCCAGGGGTGCTGCCGCGAGAAGCGGGCGCCGAAGCTGAGGGTGCGGGAGTGGTACTGCCCGTGCCGGCCCACCTCGGCCTTGAGGGTGCCGAGGTGGAAGGCCTCGGGGGACTCCCGCTGAACGCGCTCGTGGCGCAGGATGGCACCCTCGCCGATGCGGACCTCGACCACGGGACAGCTCAGGTAGGTGCCCTCGCCGTGATGCTCCTCCACCAGCTCCAGCTCGGCGCCGGGCTCCAGCACCACCAGCACGCGCGGAAAGACCGCCACGGGGGCGTCGGCCCGGGTGAGGAACAGCAGGTGCAGGGGCAGGGTCACCTTCAGGTTCTTCGGCACCAGGATCACGGCGCCATCCTCGAAGCGGGCGCTGTTCAGGTCCTCGAAGAGCTCCGGAACCTCGCCGTTCTTGACGGTGCCCAGGGCGTGGCAGGCCTCGCTGGCGGTGCTCAGGGGCAGGAAGCGCACGCCGGCGGGGACCGCCGAGGCGCAGCTGGCGTGGGGCGCGTGGTGCCCGTTCACGAAGACCTGGCGGGTGCCCACCATCTCCGGCAGCAGGTAGGCGCTGATATCCACGGTGGCCCGGGGCGCGGGGCTGAAGGCCCGGGCCGAGAGGGCCTTCAGGTCGGTGTATTTCCAGGCTTCATCTTTGGTTGTTGGCAGGTCCCGCCCTTCCAGGCGCCCCTCAGCGGCTTCGCGCAGCGAAGCCCACTCCGCAGGCCTCGGCCCTCTGACCAGGTCCACCAGCAGGTTGGAACCAACAACCATCGAGGTCATCGGGCGCCCCCGGCGGCGGAGGCCTCGAGCACCCAGTCGTAGCCGCGCTCCTCGAGCTCCAGGGCCAGCTCTTTGCCGGCGCTCTTCAGGATGCGGCCACCGGAGAGGACGTGGACGTGGTGCGGCTGGATGGTCTCCAGGATGCGGGGGAAGTGGGTGATGATCAGCAGGGCCCGGTCGGCCCGCTGCAGGCGGTTGACGGCGTCGCCCAGCACGCGCAGGGCGTCGATGTCGAGGCCGCTGTCCAGCTCGTCGAGGATGGCCAGCTTGGGCTCCAGCACCGCCATCTGGAGGATCTCGTTGCGCTTCTTCTCGCCGCCGGAGAAGCCCTCATTGAGGCTGCGGTCCAGGAACTCCTCCCGCATGGCCACCAGCTTGATCTTCTCGTGGATGAAGTCGTCGAACTCCAGGGGGTCTAACTCGTCGCGGCCCTCGGCCTCGGCCTTCTTGTTGTAGGCCAGGCGCAGGAAGGAGGCGTTGCTCACCCCCGGCACCTCGATGGGATGCTGGAAGCCCATGAACAGCCCGGCCCGGGCCCGCTCGTCCGCGGCCAGGCTGAACAGATCTCGGCCCTCGAACAGCACCTCGCCGCCGGTCACCTCGTAGGCAGGATGGCCCGCCAGCACCTTGCCGAGCGTGGACTTGCCCGAGCCGTTGGGCCCCATGATCGCGTGGATCTCCCCCGCCTTGATCTCCAGGTCGATCCCCTTCAGCACCAGTGTGCCGTTGATCGAAGCCGTCAAATTCTTGATGGAAAGCATGGGAACTCCGGAACGGGTGGCAAGGTGGTTCATCCCACGGACCCTTCAAGCTTGAGGCTCAGCAGCTTGGTGGCTTCGACGGCGAACTCCATGGGGAGCTCGCGGAAGACGTCCTTGCAGAAGCCGTTGATGATCATGCTGATGGCTTCCTCGGTGGGGATGCCGCGCTGCTGGAAGTAGAAGAGCTGCTCTTCGCCGATCTTGCTGGTGGTGGCCTCGTGCTCCACCCGGGCGCTGCGGTTCTGCACCTCGATGTAGGGGAAGGTGCTGGCGCTGCAGGCCTGCCCGATGAGCATGGAGTCGCACTGGCTGAAGTTGCGGGCGCCCTCGGCCTTCGGCTGCACCTTCACCAGGCCGCGGTAGCTGTTGGAGCTGTCGCCGGCGCTGATGCCCTTGCTGATGATGGTGCTCTTGGTGTTGCGGCCGATGTGCACCATCTTGGTGCCGGTGTCTGCCTGCTGCTTGTGGTTGGTGAGGGCCACGCTGTAGAACTCGCCGATGCTGTCGTCGCCCAGCAGGATGCAGCTGGGGTACTTCCAGGTGATGGCGCTGCCGGTCTCCACCTGGGTCCAGCTGATGCGCGAGGCCACACCCTTGCAGAGGCCGCGCTTGGTCACGAAGTTGTAGATCCCGCCTAGGCCGTTCTTGTCCCCGGCGTACCAGTTCTGCACGGTGCTGTACTTGATCGAGGCCCGGTCCAGGGCCACCAGCTCCACCACCGCCGCATGCAGCTGGTTGGTGTCGAACTGGGGGGCGGTGCAGCCCTCCAGGTAGCTCACGCTGGCGCCTTCCTCGGCCACGATGAGGGTGCGCTCGAACTGGCCCGAGTCCTTGTTGTTGATGCGGAAGTAGGTGCTCAGGTCCATGGGGCAGGTGACGCCCTTGGGGATGAACACGAAGCTGCCGTCCGTGAACACCGCGCTGTTGAGGGCCGCGTAGAAGTTGTCGGAGGAGGGGACCACGCTGCCGAGGTAGCGCTTGATCAGCTCCGGGTGCTCGCGCACCGCCTCGCTGAAGCTGCAGAAGATGATGCCGACGGTGGCCAGCTTCTCCTTGTAGGTGGTGGTGACGCTGACCGAGTCGAAGACCACGTCCACGGCCACGCCCGCCAAGGCCGCCTGCTCGCTGATGGGCACGCCCAGCTTCTCGAAGGTGCGCTTCAGCTCGGGGTCCACCTCGTCCATGGAGGCGTACTTCGGGGTCTTCTGCTTGGGGGCGCTGTAGTAGACGATGGCCTGGAAGTCGGGGCGCGTGTAGTCCACCTTGGCCCAGTCCGGCTCGGCCATGGTCAGCCAGTGGCGGTAGGCCTTCAGGCGGAACTCCAGCAGCCAGTCGGGTTCACCCTTCTTGGCCGAGATGAAGCGGATGGTGTCCTCGCTCAGTCCGGGCGCGGCGCTGTCTGCTTCGATATCCGTCACGAAGCCGTACTTGTATTCCTGGCTGGTGACCACGTTGAAGGTGGAACTCATTCGAGTCTCCCGAGTCCTTCCAGTGTGGAATCTCGACTAAATTTGTCAACTTAATACATCGTGCCCGAGGTCACGGGTTGGCGGCGCCGGGTTCCGGATCCTCCAGCTCCTTCAGGAGCACGCGGATCTGACCGACCACACCCTTGGCCTGGAGCTCGTTGAGGTCGCCGGGGTCGGCGTCCAGGCCCGCCTTGAGCAGGGCCTTGGCCTCTTCCTTCTCGCCCAGGCCGGCCAGGGCCGCGCCCAGCTGGAAGTGGTTGATGATGGTGGGCTCCTTCTCCAGGAGGGGGTCCAGGAGGCTGATGATGTCCTGGTGCTTCTTCAGGGCCAGGAGGTACTGGCCCAGCAGGGTGCGGGCCCGGGGCTCCAGGCCTGGCAGGGGGTGGGCATGGAGGCGCCGGACCTCGATCAGGTCCTGCTCGGTGACTGGGCCGTTCATGAGGCGGTAGGCCTGCCGCATGAGGGCGGCCTCCCAGGCGCCGGTGCTCTTGGGGTGGCGGGTCAGGTAGGCGTCCAGGGCCCGGGCGATCTCGTCCTCGCGCTTCCGCTCCATGAGGTGCTCCAGGGCCAGGCGCAGGGCCAGGAAGCAGAGCCGGGGGTGGCGGTCCGAGCAGGCGAAGTCCAGGGCGGCCTTGAGCTGCTTCTCGGGCTCCTTGAGGAAGGCCAGGCGCAGGTCCAGCCACTCGGAGCGCTGGCTTCGGCCCTTGCGGCGGGCCCGCTTCAGCAGCATGCCGGCCCCTTCGGGCTGGTGCTCGTCCAGCAGGGACTCGGCCTCGTCCAGCAGCAGCTGGGTGCCGGTCTTGCCATCCCGGGCCTCCCGCAGCTGGGGGTGGTTCTCGGCGTCCACCATCAGGAGCAGGTTGGGATCGCCCGGGTTCTGCAGGAGCAGCTCCTGGAGGATGGCGAAGGCCTTGGGCCGTTCTTCCTGCAGCAGGTAGGCCTCGGCCAGGGCCTCGCGCACGTGCAGGTCGCCCGGCAGGTAGGTGCTGGCTTCCTTGAGGGTGGGCACCGCCTGGGCGCTCTCCCCCCGGGCCAGGTGGACCTGACCCATGAGCAGCAGGGTCTCGCCGTCCCGGCGCCGGGCCACGGACTCCTGGGCGGCCTCGAGGGCGCCCTGCAGGTCGTCCTGGTCCAGGAACAGCTCCGCCAGCAGCATGCGGGGCTCGGGGTCGTCCGGGCGCAGGTCCGCGGCCTTGCGGAGGGCCTCGATGGCCTGATCCGCCTGGTCCGGCAGCTCCTGGAGCAGCTTGGCCAGCAGCATCCAGGCCTCGAAGTGGCGGGGACTCAGGCCCACGGCCTTCCGGGCCATGGCCTCGGCCTCCTCGAAGTTCTGGGCGGCCTCGTGGAGCGAGGCGATGGTGAAGATCAGCTCGTAGTTCTTGGGGTCCAGGGGCAGGGCCTGACCCAGGCGGTGGGCGGCGCCGGGCAGGTCGGCGGTCTCCAGCAGGGCCGAGGTCTCCAGCAGCGCGCGCTTGAGCTGGGACATGGACCGGGGCCGGGCGATGGGCAGGATGCGGGCCCGGTAGCGGGTGAACACCTCCCGGGCGCTGATCAGGTGCAGGTTCTCCTCGACCAGGTGCTCCCAGCGCTCCGAGAAAGCGTGGGCATCCAGCTGGCGGTTCTGCTCCATCTCCTGGACCAGGGCCATGAGCCCGTTTCGGAGCATCACCTCGCTGCGCTCCAGCTTGCCCAGCTGGTCGGAGACCGTCTCCAGGTAGGTCTCCACCCGCCGCACGGTCTCCTCGAGGCCCGTGATGCGCTCCAGGAGGTGCTCTTCGAGGTCCTCACCGGCGTCCGGGTCTTCGCCTTCGTCCTCCCAGGTCTGGTCTCCGGGCAGGATCAGGAGGCGTGTGCCGCATTTGGCGCAGGTCTCCCGCTCCCCGACATTCCAGGAAAGGCAGTTCTGGCAGTAGGAACCGGGCAGGTCGTTGGCCATGCTTTTAGTTTAAGGGGTATGGTGGTCCCCGGGCGGTGAAGGTTTTATCCTGGTACCGGCAAGGAAGATCCCATGAGCGATGAACAAGATCGGCAGACCAAGCGGCAGGAAGCCATGGAGTGGGTGGGCAAGGCCTATCAGCTCCATATGAAACACGAGGTGGAGAAGGCCATCGCCCTCTACACGAAGTCCATCGAGATCTGCCCCACGCCGGAGGCCTACACCTTCCGGGGCTGGGCCCGCTCCTTCGAGAAGGACTACGCCGCGGCCATCGAGGACTGCCACCGGGCCATCGACCTGGACCCGGAGTTCGGCAACCCCTACAACGACATCGGCGCCTACTACGTGGAGCAGGGCGAGCCCGACGAGGCGATCCCCTGGCTGCACATGGCCCTCAAGGCCAAGCGCTACGAGAGCTACTGCTTCCCACACTTCAACCTGGGCCGGGTCTTCGAGGCCAAGGGCCAGCTGGACAAGGCCCTGGAGCACTTCCACAAGGCCCTGGAGGAGAACCCCCGCTACGCCTTGGCCGCCAAGGCTGTGGAGCGCGTGAAGGGCAAGCTGGCGGCCAGGAACCCCGAGACCATCAGCTAGTCCAGGCGAAGTATGGTGAACTGGAGGAGAGGCCTCCCATGAAGCTCACCATCGCCCACAGCCCCGATTCCGACGACGCCTACATGATGGCGCCCCTGGCCCTGGGCTGGCTGGACCCGGACGGCTTCGAGATCGAGTTCATCCGCAAGGACATCGAGCAGCTCAACGCCGAGGCCACGGAGGCCCGCTACGACATCACCGCCATCAGCTTCGGCGCCTATCCCGAGCTGCGCGACCACTACGACCTGCTCACCGCCGGCAGCAGCATCCAGGAGGGCACTGGCCCCCTGGTGGTGAGCCGGAAGCCCCTCGCCCCCGCCGCACTGAAGGACCTCACCATCGTCATCCCGGGCCGGCGCACCAGTGCCTACCTGTCCATGCGGAAGTGGTGCGCCGAGCAGGGCTTCGAGCCCGCTGTGGAGCTGCTGCCCTTCGACCAGATCCTTCCGGCGGTGGTCGCAGGGCGCTACGAGGCGGGGCTGCTCATCCACGAGAGCCAGCTCATGTATCAGGAGGCCGGTGCCCAGCTGGTGGTGGACCTGGGCGCCTGGTGGAAGCAGGCCTACGACCTGCCCCTGCCCATGGGCGGCAACGCCATCCGCAAGGACTTGCCTGCCGGGGTGAAGCAGCGCTTCGCCGTGCTCATGCGCCGCAGCGTCGAGCTGGCCCGGGAGCGCCACTGGGAGAGCGTGGACTACAGCCAGTCCTTCGGCCGCGGCATGGACCGCGAGATGATCGGCCGCTACGTGAACGCCTGGGTCAACGAGTTCACCGTGGACCCCGGCCCCCGCGGCCGCGAAGCCGTGACCAGGCTCCTGGGCCTCGAGCCCGTGTGGATCCAGGGCTGAGCAAAGGGGAAAACTTCTAACCACCAAGGCACCAAGACACCAAGGAAATCAGAAGCAATATTCTTTGCAGTTCTTGGTGCCTTGGTGCCTTGGTGCCTTGGTGCCTTGGTGGTGATCCTTCCTTTTCGCTCAGTCCCGGGCGGCTTCGAGGCGGATGTTGATTTTCTGCTTGCGGCCTTCGCGGGTGATGTCGAGCGTGGCGCTGCTGCCCAGGGGGAGGGCTTCCACCACGTCCAGAAGGGCATCCCAGTCGTCCACGGCCTTGCC
The DNA here is from genome assembly GCA_903863195.1 of uncultured Holophagaceae bacterium. Taxonomy (GTDB): domain Bacteria; phylum Acidobacteriota; class Holophagae; order Holophagales; family Holophagaceae; genus Geothrix. The sequence goes on along the minus strand of CAIPAY010000056.1, from coordinate 528 downwards.
GTTCACGGCCTGGATGAGGTCGCCGGCCAGGACGTGGCGGCCGTCCACGGTCACGCCCTGGAGGCCGGCCCGGGCCGCGGCGCCGCCCCGGGCCACCTTGCCGACCATGATGCCCTTCTGGGCGCCAAAGGTGCGCTCCACCAGGCGGGGCGCCAGGGGCTCGAAGCCCAGGTCCGGGCGCTCGAGGCGGCCCCGGGCGATGAGCTGGGGCACCACGCGGTTCACGGTGTCCACGGGCACGGCAAAGCCGATGCCGGCGCTGGCGCCGCTGGGGCTCTGGATGGCGGTGTTGACGCCGATGAGTCGGCCCGCGCTGTCCAGCAGCGGCCCGCCGCTGTTGCCGGGGTTGATGGCCGCGTCGGTCTGGATGACCCCCGCGATGCGCCGCCGGGTGACGCTCTGGATCTCCCGGCCCAGGGCTGACACCACGCCTGTGGTGAGGGTCTGGTCCAGGCCGAAGGGGAGATCGGAAAGCACACGTCTGAACTCCAGTCACATTACTCGATCGCGTATGCCGTCTTCTGCTTG
>CAIPAY010000055.1 GCA_903863195.1 uncultured Holophagaceae bacterium | reverse complement strand
GTGAAGGACACCGGGATCGGCATCCCCGCAGACAAGCTCGAGGAAATCTTCCACAGCTTCACCCAGGTGGACGCCTCCACCACGCGGAAATACGGTGGCACGGGCCTTGGCCTCAGCATCAGCCGCCAGCTCGCCACGCTGCTGGGGGGCGAGGTCGGGGCCACCAGCGAGGAGGGCGTGGGCTCCGAGTTCTGGTTCACGGCCCGGCTGCGCCTGCCGGCCCCGGGCGCCGTTGGCTTCGAGCTGCTGCCCAAGGCTGCCGACTCCGCCCAGACCTTCGACACCGGCCGCATCCTGCTGGCCGAGGACAACGCCGTGAACCAGGAGCTGACCCTGGCCCTGCTGGAAGGCTGGGGGCTCCGGGCCGACCTTGCGAGGGACGGCCTGGAGGCCCTCGATGCCCTGCGCAGGCAGAGGTACGACCTGGTCCTGATGGACATCCAGATGCCCAACCTGGACGGCCTGCAAGCCACGGTGGCCCTGCGGAACCCCGGATCCGGTGTCCTGGACTGCCGGGTGCCGGTGGTGGCCATGACGGCCCACGCCATGCGCGAGGACCGCCAGCGCTGCCTGGACGCAGGCATGGACGGCTACCTGTCCAAGCCCATCGAACCCGCGGCCCTCCTGGAGCTCCTGAACCGTCATCTGCCCAAGGCGGGCGCGGAAGCGGAGCCGCCCGACCTGCCGCCGGTCTTCGACCCAGAGGCCTTCCTCCAGCGGCTCATGGGCAACCGCAAGGCCGCGGTGCGGATCCTGGACCTCTTCCTCACCACGACCCCTCCGGTCCTTGCGTCGGTCCAAGCTGCAGCGGCTGCCGGGGACTGGGAGCAGGCCGGGCGGAAGCTCCACCTGCTGGCGGGCTCCTGCGCCACGGTCAGCGCGACCCGGCTCTACGGCCAGGCCCGGGACCTGGAAGAGCTCCTGAAGCAGGGTGACCTCGCGGCGGTGGCGGCTCGGCTGCCGGGCCTGCAGGACGGCTTCCACCCGTTCCAGGCGGCGGTCGCGGGCTTCAAAACCGAGCCCCAGCCCCCTTCGGCCGTGACGCCGGGCCCGCGTCTGGTGGATGATGAGGGAAGGGAGGCCTGATGGAACGGAGCCGGGTGCTGATCGTCGAGGACGACGCAGTCCAGCGGGAGGTTCTGTCGGCCATCTTCGAAGAGGGCCCCTATCAGGTAGCCTGCGCCAGTTCCCTGGCCGAGGCCCGCCAGTCCATCCTGCGCTCCCATCCCGAGATCATCTTCCTGGACTACCAGCTGCCGGACGGCAACGCCTCAGAGCTCCTGCGCACCCTCTCGGAGGATGAGTCGGCCCCCCCCGTGGTGGTCATCACGGCCCTCTCCTCGGTGGAGCTGGCGGTGGAGCTGATCAAGGAAGGCGCGGCCCAGTTCCTGGTGAAGCCCGTGGAGCCCGGCGCCCTCCTGGCCCTCTGCCTGCGTCTGCTGGAACAGGTGCGCGAGAAGCGGGTCAACCTCGTCCACACCCGGGTCGAGGGCCAGCACACCCTGAATCCTTTCTTCGGCGTGAGCCCGGCCATCAAGGCCCTGGAGACCCGGGTCAAGAAGATGCTCACGGTGGATGTCCCGCTCCTGCTGCACGGCGAGACGGGCACCGGCAAGAGCGCCCTGGCCCGCTGGATCCACAAGCACACCGCCCGGAACGCCCACCCCTTCGTGGAGCTGAACTGCGCGGGCCTGAGCAAGGAGCTGCTGGAGAGCGAGCTCTTCGGGCACGAGAAGGGCGCCTTCACCGGGGCCGCCACGGCCAAGGCC
>CAIPAY010000054.1 GCA_903863195.1 uncultured Holophagaceae bacterium | reverse complement strand
TTCCGTCCTTCCGTCCTTCCGTCCTTCCGTCCTTCCGTCCTTCCGTCCTTCCGTCCTTCCGTCCTTCCGTCCTTCCAACCTTCCAACCTTCCAACCTTCCAACCTTCCAACCTTCCAACCTTCCAACCTTCCAACCTTCCAAGCAAGAAACCTTCTAATAAATTAATGTAATCATAAGGCCACTCACAACAGCGATTTCCACACCGCAAGCCAACACTGGAATCAATTCGCATTGAGTCACATAGACGAAGATTTCAGCCGACCAGAGTGCAACCTTGCCAAGGTTGAAGTTTCGGAGGCCACGGCACGACCCAGGAACCCACCCGACACCGGTTCCTCACCCTGTGGGTGGTGGCCATCCGGTCCCCCTCTTGCGGGCAGACAGAACATCCTATAGATGATCTGGTTCAAACCTTTGACGACGTCCGTGTAGACTTCTTCCAACCACCCTGGAGACAACGTGGGCTTTCCCCTTGCTCTTAAATTCAAGCAAGCGGTGCGCGTGGCCGTCTTGATTGCCTGCGCTTCAGTTCTTGTTGTGGCCCAAGAAGCCGATTGGCTGGCCGGTTTTGATGCCTATGCCCACAAGGACTACGAGAAGGCTCTGGGGATCCTTCGCCCGCTCGCATCAAACGGCGACGGCAGATCCCAGATGGCGCTGGGCTTCATCTACCTCAAAGGCGAGGGGGTGCCCAAGAACGCCGTCGAAGCCGTCAAGTGGATTCGCCTAGCGGCCGAGCAAGGCCTAGCTATAGCCCAGGGGACTCTTGGTGCGGCTTACGGAGGTGGTGACGGTGTGCCACAGGACTACGCCACGGCATTGAAGTGGCACCGATTAGCGGCCAAGCAGGGGCACGTACAATCCATGTTTGATCTTGGTGTGATGTACGACAACGGTTGGGGTGTTCCAAAAGACTCAACCCAGGCCGCAGTCTATTTTCGGATGGGGGCCGAGGGCGGGGATGCCACATCTCAATACAACCTAGGGACGATGCTCGAGAGTGGCCGCGCAGTTCCTCAATCCTTCGTGGAGGCTGCCAAGTGGTACCGGAAGGCGGCAGAGCAAGGACTTGACCTGGCCCAGTGGAACCTTGGCCTCATGTATTCCGGAGGGAAAGGAATGCCCGCGGACTTCCAGGAGGCTGCGAAGTGGTATGAAGCTGCCGCCAAGCAAGGCCACGTTGATGCCCAATGCAGAATGGGAACGGCCTATGAGCATGGCCTTGGTGTGCCAGAGAACCCAACAGAGGCCGTCAAGTGGTATCGCCTTTCCTCGGAGCAGGGCAGTCTGTGGGGCCAATACCGATTGGGCTTGATGTATATGGAGGGGAAGGGGACGGCCAAGAATGAAGAACTTGGCGACAGCCTGGTCCTCCGGGCAGCCGAGAAGGGGTTATCTGATGCCCAGTCCGACATGGGTTCATCCCTCCAGCACACGGACCCCAAGGCTGCCTTGGTCTGGTTCAGGAAGGCCTCAATTCAGGGGAACACTTCCTCCATGGTGGCCATCGGTCACATGTACGACGAAGGACGAGGAACCCCCAAGGATTTTGTGAAGGCGGCGGAGTGGTTTCTCAAGGCCGCAGAAGCCGGTGACATCTACGGCGAAGCATCCCTGGCCCACGCCTACATGGACGGCAAGGGCGTCCAGAAGAGCTACCTTCAGGCCTATGTTTGGCTGATCTTGGCGAAAGCGGACGCCCCCAGTCGCGGCATGGCTAATATCTACGAGAAGAGTGCTCAGGAGTGCGAAAAGCACCTGAAACCAACTCAAATCTCTGAGGGCCAGCGCCGGGCTGCTGAGATGTGGGCAAAACGGAAGAAATGGGATCCGGTCCATCCGGAGGGCCCCTCTGTGATCGAGAAGGTCCAAAAGGCGGAGACGAAATGAGGGCGCTGGCAGCGGTTCTGATCGCTTCGTCACTACTCTCGCAGGCCCCCGCTCCACCGCCGAATCCTCCAACCAAGGATTCCGAGTGGAGAGAGCTAGGCAACACACCTCCGGGGCCGGAGAGACTTGCCAAGACGTTTGGATGGACCAAGGCCAGCCTTTACATGGCCAGGTCTAGCCAGCGTCCGTTCAGAATTTTCCTGAACCCAGAGCAGACTGACACCGCCCCTCAGGGCCTGTATCTGCCTCAGTGGGTGCAGGTGTATCCCACCCCAGAAAATTACAAGTGGCAGGAAAAAAAGTGGCTTATACAAGGGAGTGAGGTAATTGAGGACGGTGACATTATCGTCTTCTACCTGATACGCGAGGACGCAAACAAGCGTCCTGGATACCTGATGTGGCAGCCCTTCGACCAGTGGGTGTGCGTCTACAACAAAAAAACGACCCGGGTAAAGGCCATGCGGTGGGCTCTTTACGACAACGCCGGGGAGCCGCTAGAAATCAAGGACTACTCCCCAGATGGCATCGACCTGGACGTGAAGGGGCCTGAATGGCCGTCCATCAAGGCCTGGGTTGCGGCAGAACCGGCCAAGGAAAGAGCACGGATCAAGGAGATGATGAGCGGTAACAAGAACCGCAAGACGGTCAGCCCTCCCTAGCCCACGCCAATCCGCGCGAACCGGTGGTGTAACACACCGACCCGAGCGTTAGGGTGTGTTACGGTTTTTCGATGGCTCAGCGGCTCCGAAAGCATCCTCAGCGGGACCAGTCCCGGGCTGTGGCCTACCTGCGGGTCTCGACCGAGGACCAGGCTCTCGGCCCCGAAGCCCAGAGGGCCGCCATCGAGGCGTGGGCCGCAAGGCAAGGGGTCCAGGTGCTCTCGTGGCACCTCGACCAAGGCGTGGGTGGGGCGACCCCGATTGAAGATCGTCCCGCCCTTTTGGCTGCCCTCCAGGAGCTCGAAGGTCGGGAGGCGGGCTTGGTCGTCGTCGCCAAGTGGGATCGCCTCGCCCGCGACATCATGGTGGCCGCCATGGTGGAGCGGATGGTGGAGCGGGTCGGTGCCCAGATCGTCAGCGCGGATGGCGTCGGGGTTGGCGATGGGCCAGAGGCCGCCCTGATGCGGGCGATGGTGCAGGCCTTCGCCGCCTATGAGCGTGCCCTGATCCGAGCCAGGACAAGAGCGGCTCTGCGGGCACTAAGGGCGAAAGGGCAACGAGCCGGGGAGGTCCCCCTGGGTTACCGCTTAGCTGCGGACAAGAAGGGGCTCCTTGAGGACGTAGAGGAGATGGCGGCCATCGACCAGGCGCGGCAACTCCGCGCAGAGGGTCTGTCATATGGCCGGATCGCCGCCGAGATGGACCGGCGAGGATTGCGTCCCAGGGGAACCAGGTGGCACGCCATGACCGTGAGCCGCATGGTGGCCTCCCAGGGTATCGGGTCTACGGGGGTGACCTGACATCAACCAGTTGCCGCGTTGCGGTGCTACGCTCCCTCAAGAACAAGGGGGTTTCTACAAATGACCTTCAAGGTGTACGAGGCAAGCGTTGGGAAAAAACTCAGTGCAGTTAAACGCAAAATCCTCGAGCGCCTCTGGAACGAGGGCGCCTCTTTCCCGCGTGGGTGGGTGTCTAGTTCAGAGCTGTTGAAGCTGACAGATCAGAAATACTTCGATCGACGGATACGGGAACTTCGAGACGAACTGGGCTGCGACATAGAGACCGGAGCGCTCGGCAAGGACAGCACATATAGGCTTGTTTCGACGTCGCTGGCGAGCAAAAAACCACGAGCTTACCTCCCGCCATCGGCGAAGACGCAGCTTTTCGTGGCAGCCAACAACCGGTGTGCGGTTTGTAGCCAGCAATTCAAACCGGGACTCAGTGGCCTCCAAGCGGACCACCGCATTCCTTTGAACCGAGGTGGTCAGAACGTCCTGGCGAACTTCCAGGCGCTTTGTACCGAGTGCAACGTCGGCAAACGACGAGTCTGTGCAGGGTGCACCCTCAACTGCAAAGCGTGCTCGTGGGCTTTCCCAGAAAAAATGGGACGGAGGTTGATCCTGCAGCTCCCAAGGACGGTTGAGAACTCCCTTCAGGGCTACATGGACGCAACAGGGTTCAGCCTCGACAAGTGCGTCCAGGAGGCCGTGATCAGGTTCCTTGTGTCTCGAAAGGGCCAGCCCTAGTTAGCTCGCGCCATCATTTCCAAGAGGGGCAGGCCCGTCAGCCCATCGTGCAGGGCGGACTTCTTGGCTCCAGCCGCCAGCGCCTTGGCTATTGCCCTCCCAACAGCCTCCGCAACAGGAGGGGGAAAGGCGTTTCCAACCTGCCGGTAGGAGTGTGTCTTTTTACCCGGGAACACCCAGGAGTCTGGGAAACCCTGCACCCTTGCGACCATTTGGACCGTCAGTTTGGGCCATCCGTCCACGGGGAAGTCAGGACCTGGTGGTTCATAGGCGACGCCGAGCCCGTCGACACCAAGTCGGCCCCAGGCGTTGCGAGCCCGGGTCGGACCAAGGTCGGGGCCGCCGTGTTTTTTGGAGCCTCCAACAACAGTAGGAGCGATGCTGTTGGCCGCCCTAGCCCACCGCTCAGCGCCCTCCCAACCTCCGGCCCCCACGAGGTCTTCGAGTAGTTCCCCAACCGTCGCCTTGGTGCGCTTGGGTTTTGGCCACTCGAAGCGGTCTGCGATCTCCTGCTTCAGTGCCACAAGAATGAATCTTGGCCGGAGTTGGCAGACACCGTAGTCAGAGGCGTTGAGCAGTCGCCAGTCGGCCCTATAGCCAAGGGACGTCAGCTTCGAGAGGATCCCCTCCCGATAGGCCGAGAATTTCGGGTCAGCAAGGCCGCGGACGTTTTCGAGCAGGACGGCCCGGGGGTTGATCTCCTCCACCAGGCGCAGGGCCTCTGGGAACAGATCCCTCTCGTCGTCTGCGCCGAGTTGCTTTCCCGCGATGGAGAACGGAGGGCACGGAACACCGCCCGCGAGCAGATCAACACCCCGGAAGGGGCGACCGTCAAACTCCAGGAGGTTCCCCTCAACCACGTTCCAGTGGGGCCGGTTCAACCGAAGGGTTGCGCAGGCAGCTTTGTCGATTTCCACGACTGCGGCGTGATCGAATCCAGCCATCTCCAGGCCAAGGGCCTGGCCGCCGCCACCGGCGCAGATTTCGAGTGCAACGAGCTGCTTCTTTGCCATGTCGGTGTCTCTTTTGGGCCACTTGGGTCAAGGTCTTATGATAGCGAGCCGACCCACGGCAGCAGGGTGTTCTTAGCTCACAGGAGGCACCATGATCCTGAGTTCAAAGTCTGGCTTGCGGAGCCATTCTGGCTGCCCGTACCAGGCACCCTGTTCTACAGAGTCTTGCTCCAAGGCGTCGACCGCCGCACCAAGGGTGGGAAATGCGCGAGTGAAAAGCTCCCCCTCCTTTGCTTCGTCCTCTTCGAGCTCATCCAGCTCGTCGGCTGCAACACCAGACGGGCGCAAGACCCTTGCGAGAAGAACCTCCTGGCCCTTTCCGAGCCCCTGGAAAATTCGGTAGTGGAGCCTTCCCGCCCGCACATCGGGTTCATTTAGGGTCGCGGTGAGGATGTCCATGTTGTCTCCCGTCGGTAGGCCACCGATTCACCTAACACTGTCCCACGCTGGCTATTGCGCATTTCCCGACCGATTGCGCAGTCCTTGTCGCCGGTGAGACCGGGGACCGAGCCTCTTGACCCGAATTCCACCAATTCTGTGTGTTTTGCTCTGACCGACTGCGCTGTCCCCTTGTGTCGGTTGCGATTCGGCACCCGGGATGGTTGCCACTTTTTGGCGGCACACACCCCCCTGCCATCCCCTACCCCGCCATCATTTTTTGGGCGCTTGGCTGGTTGCATTTCTTTGCAAATGAATGTAAGTTTTGTATTGTTACAATGGTTTGGAGGCTTTTTTGGCGAGACCCAAAGACCAGGCACCAGAGCCCGGCCGGCGTGGCCGGAGAACACCCTTTGATGGGGCTGTTGTGGAGCGAGTTACCGCCTTTCTGCCCGTCGGGCTCGCAGCCGCCATCCGCCTCGAGGCGACCCTAAGTCGAAGAACCATCTCCGAAGTCATTGCGGCTCTTTCTGTGTCGCTTCTCCCGAACGCGGGTGGACCAAAATCCAAAAAGACGGGGGGATGACGTGGATCCCAGAACACAGGAAGCGTGCGCCCAGATCGCAGAGGAGGTCGCCAGGCGGCGACACCTGGCTGGAGATGATCGCGGTGGTGAGACTGCGCTACAAATCGCAAAGTTCATCCGCGAGGACGCCTTTAGGGGCCTAAAGAACGCCCCACCTGGCGCAACAGTCATGCCCTTCGACGAGAACCTTTTTCGGGCATTCCAGGCCGCCAGAGAAGACAGAGCCACACCAACCCAACTGGAGGTTCTGAGGCACAAAGTATGGACCATCTTTGACAAGCGGGTCGGGCGATCCGACGACGTAAGCCTCGAGCAACTGATCGCCATGGGTGCCTGGGACAGTGTGGTCAACGCCCCTTGGTTCATTCGCAGTGAGGTGTCGCTCAACGACGAACGCACGCTTGTGGCAGCGCTTGAGCGAATCGCGCCCCACCGCCTCAGAAAAAAATCAGGACCACCAAAGGGTCGGGCGCTGAAAATTCGGGTGGGGGGTGACTGGACCCCTCAGTTGCTTCGCTCTGAACTGACGCGATTGGGGCTCTCTGAGACGCGCTTCGCCAAACTAATTGGCGTCAGCCAGAAGAGTGTCAACAAGTGGTGCAAAAACAACATTCCTGACGAGCGACAGACCGAAATCACAACGGTCATCAACGCCTTCGAGGGCCTGAAGGCTTAGTGCTGGCCTGGGTTCAACTCTTCTTCGATGGGCTCAAGGAAGTAGTACAGCGCCATGTTCACGATGTCTGCGAAGTCGCAGTCCATTCGCACCGCAAGAATCTTGCCTCGGTCGTGGAGAGACCTGTGAATGCTCACTCCCGTGAATGTGTATTCCGGATCCGACTTCTTTCCACGCCTACGCCGTGAGGCACCCCGTGGGTCATGTAGTGGGGGGAGCTCCCGAGGGGGATCAAGGCTAATGGAGTTCATCGGCGCGAACGGCATCGAAGCTGGTGCAGGGGGCGGGATCCTGGGGGGCGGTGGGCCTGGACGCTCCGCCTGGGCTGGCGGCTGCACGGGCATCCCCCGCCGTTCTTGATCTTCCAGGCTTGCCCTTTCCTCGTATCCCTTCATCACTAGTTTCTTCAAATCGTCCATGGCGGCGATTGGGGCCACCGGAGGTGGGACTCGCTTCTTGGCGCTCATCGTTTGCGCTCCATCACCCGGTGGATGTTGTCACAGATCGCCTTCATTTCTAGGACGGCCTTTGCATCCTCGTTCATCTCCCACACCGTACGACCAGCCCTGAGCGCGGAGTTGAATGCGTTGCGATCACCCACCACTCCGGCCATGGTGAAGACACCCACAGAGCCAAGCATGGCCACCAGAGCTCGCGCGTCGTTGGTGTTTTTGTACTTGTTCACCAGGCAGAAAAGAGCGCCTGGTTGCTGGGTCTGCGTCGCGATCCGAATAGCTCTCCCGAGGCTGCGGGCGTCATTGGCGCCGCTGAGGAATGGATAGATCGTCCCATCTGAGTGCTCGGCTGCGGCCATCGCCATGGGAGAGTCGGCCGGCGGGCAGTCCACAACAACATCAACGTCCTCGGCCTTGGCGTTCTCAAACAATTCGAGCAACCCGTCAACATCGTTGGGAATTGCCACCATCTGCTCCTGCCCGCGGGCCTCGAAAAAGGCCTTTGTGTCCCCCTGTCTGGCGTCGAGGTCGACCGCTATAACCCGACGACCTCGATCCATGAGAGAAACGGCGAGGTGGACCGCCGTCATCGACTTCCCCGTCCCCCCCTTGTTGCCGAACACCGTGAGAACCCTGCCAGCCACACGCCCTCCAGTTCCTTACGTCAAAAGGACTCGACAGACAGAAGTCTAGGCCAACCAGTCATCCAGTCAATCTAGATATCCAGATTTGTGGCCATCTAGTTATCCAGATATCTAGGCGGCCATCCGGATGGATATTCATTCGCATGTCTATTTGTCCAGCCATCCATTTATCCATCCAACTATATGTCCAGCCATTCGTTCGCATAGGCATCCAATCATCCAGAAATTTCCAGGCCGGCGTTTTTGGCCTTGCCACGATCCAGATGCGGACCTATCTTGTGGGGAACCTAGGGTATTGGTTCGAGCCAATCACCCATGGGCTAACAACAGGACAACCATGAACAGTGCTGCCAGCCCAGCGCTAGGGTTCCCCCCGCGCGCTGACCAGAAGTGTAGCTCGCCTCGCGCCCCGCGCAAGGCTTCCACCAGGCGCAGGGGTAGCACCGCCGAGTCCCGGCTGCGGGCCCTGGGTGTCACCCCCAAACTGTCCTATGCCATCCGGTACTGGGTCGGCACACATAGCCTGGAGCAGAACTTCTCCGCCCCCCAACTTGCCCAGGAGGGTCTCTGCCACGAGAGTTGCTTCTCGCGGGGCAGGGGCCTGCTCCTGGCCGAGGGGCTGATCGTCCAGATCAGCGACCCGGTCCAGCCCAAGCCCGGCAAGCAGGCTCGCCAGAAGGGCTTGGCGGCCCTCTACGTCTTCACCGAGGCCGCGTATCTGCTGGTTCTTGGCGGCCGGGGTGGTCGTGCAAAACGCACCTCTCCCTTGGCTTTTGAGAGTTATTCCCAGAGTACTGCTTACCCAAAGCATGAGCATGTACCGGCAAGCCCTGCCGATGCTTCCGGTGAGAACCGAAAGGCTGCCAACAAGGCGGTCCCAGCTCAGCCCAGCCCCGTGGTGCAGCTCCTGGTCGAGGACGGTCTGGACCGCGGTGGTGCGGAAGTGGTCGCACAGACCCTCCCTCGGGAGGTCGGACCCGAACTGCTGCCCTTCGTTCTCGAGGTCACGAAGGAAGTCATCGCCAAGCGCCAACAGCGAAATCAGACGCCAGATGGGTTAAAGGTCCACCTCCTGCGCTGCCTGGACCCCGAAGTCCTGAAGGAGGCTCGCGCCAGGCAACAGGCGGCCCTCGAATGGGCTCGCGGAGGCACTGGCATTGACCTGGGGGTCATCGCCAAGGGCTTCCGCAGCCAACCGGGGTTCACGAGGGCCCTGGACGGCTACCTGAAGCGCAAAACGGCCTTCCAGGGGATGGACAAAGATGCCGCTGGCTACCTGGGCACCTGCGACGGGGTCAAGGAAGCCCGCCAGGAGGTCTTGGCCCTGATCCGGACCGCAGCCGGAGAGGCTGAGGTCAAGCAGTGGGAGACCGCCCTCCGAGGTAAGCTCACGACGGCGAACATGGCCGAAGGGAGCCTGGTCTGGAAGCGGGCCTGGAATACTCGCTTCCCAGCCGCAGCCTTCCAGTGGGCCGGCCTGCCGGCCGAATTCTGATGCCGAACAGGGCAGGGGGTGGGACTCGGTCGGCCAGCTCGCCCAGATCCGCGCCAGGCATACTGCCGCCTGTCACGCCTCCGTGCTGGTGAGCTGCCGTGGAGCATAGGAGCAGCCTCATCGGTGGTTCCAACAAGCGTGTCGCACATCCCGTGACTAAGCCCCCCCAGGAGTGAGGGGGCTCAGTCACGGGACATACGGCAGCACACCAGGGGGTCTGGGCGCAAGAAGCGCCCAGGTCGGTGTGGTGCCGCAAAGATCAAGTGCGGGGGTCTAGTCGGGAAACCGGCAGCAGGCGAAAGGACAACCGCAACTGATCCAGCCGAAGCGTAGGGATGGCGGCTCGTTGGCCGTCGGGAGAGCGCTTGCATGGCATGCAAGCGGTCGTTTGTTCCTAGATGATCGCGATTCTTGATCCCTACGTGGAACCCATGACTGCAAACAGGTTGGTTAAGTGTGTGCGGGGGCTGTCGTTCGGGGTCGTTCGTGGTGGTTTTGTGGTTTTGCGACCATCTAGGAACAACCCAGTATTATTCCTCGACAGGAAAGTCCTCGAGATCACCCGGGGCAGGGGGCGAGGACCAGGGGCGCGGCACTGAAAAGGCCGCTTCGATCTGGGCGAGAATCCGTAGTTGCTCCGAGGCCTTCATGGGGTGAATTTGTCCAGGCATGAGCTCTCCGTCCGTCCGTCCGTCTCGAGCTCCCACTTTCGGGAGTGAGTGCCGGGGTGGGCTCAGGCGGGTCCGGGGTCGCCCTCTAAAGGGGGGGCCTCGACGGGGGCCTTGGCCCGCTTCCTACGGCTTTTGGAGAGGCCCTTCAGGGCCTTCTGGGCCTCTTTGAGTAGAGCAAGATGCTCTTCCAACAACTCGGGCGTCTCGGCGTCTGGAACGGCCTGTAGGGCCGCCAGAAAGTCGGTCAGGCGGATGGTCATAATCCGGAGAGGGAGGGACGCTTTCCGGGCCAGCAGCGGAGCGTAGTGGGCGTCGATCTGCGCCTGTTCCTCTGTTGTGAGGGTCACGCCTTCATGCAGCTCGGGGCTCTCATACCCGAGCTTGCCGATCACTTTTGAGGGCGACCGCTGGGTGGTGGGGTCGTAGGTGGCCCTGATGAGGTAATCGCCGGATTTTGTGTGTCGGATTTGCACGGTGTCTCCAGTCTGCAAAAAGTGTATCACACTAGTCTGGTAAAATCAAGCAGATGATCGAAAATTTTTTTTACCGATCATCTGGTATGTTTTTTGCATAGTAGTCTGCATTTTTTTTTAACAACTACTCGGTAAAAAAATGTTACGAGTAGTCTGAATAAAAAAGAACGGACTAGTCGGAATAAAACAAGACTGACTAAACCGTAAAAAAAACACCGTGTAGTCGGTATAAAACGAACCGACTACATGGTAAAATTTTGTTCAGATCGTCAAAGAGCCTGGTCTGGAGGGAACAGGTCCTGCTCCTCGGGCTTCTGGAGGAAGGCGGTCAACCAGGC
>CAIPAY010000053.1 GCA_903863195.1 uncultured Holophagaceae bacterium | reverse complement strand
GCTTGGCGCTGATGTAGGGGTCGCAGCCCAGCACCTCGCACTCGAAGGCCTTGAGGCGTGTGGCCACCCGGCCGCCCACCTTGCCCAGGCCGATGACGCCGGCGATCTTGCCCTTGAGCTCGACTCCAGTGAAGGGGGCCCGCTTCCAGGCGCCGGACTTGAGGCTGGCGTTGGCGTCCGGGATGTGGCGGCAGACGGAGAGCAGCAGCGCCAGGGTGTGCTCGGCGGCGCTGTTGGTGTTGCCGAAGGGGGCGTTCACGACGATCACGCCCTTGGAGCTGGCGTAGTCCACGTCCACGTTGTCGATGCCCACCCCGGCCCGGGCCACGATCTTCAGGTTGGTGGCGGCATCCAGCAGGGCCTTGTCCACGGTGGTGCCGCTGCGGGTGATGATCGCGTCGTAGGCACCGATGCAGGCGTGGAGAGCCTCCCGGGAGAGGCCCAGCCGGACATCCAGGCTGATGCGAGGGTCCGCCTGCAGGAGGGCTAGACCCTCGTCGGTCACCTCATCGGTCACGATGATCTTCATGGGGGGGACTCCGCGGTCGGCCGCAGGATCTGCGGCACGGGAAGGGAATCCCCAACCATAGCTCTGGAAGCCTTTTGGGACAAGGCTGGGCCGCGGGCCCCGGGCGTCTACTTCTTGTAGATGCCCGCCCCGAAGATCAGGTGCTCCCAGACCTCGATGTAGCTGGTCTTGGGCTCCTTCTTGTTGTCCTTGGGGTTCATGTAGATGTAGTCGTGCCACCCCTTGCCCTTGCCCTTGGCCAGGGCGATGCGCTCCTTGATGTATTCCCGGCCCTCGGGGTCCTTGGCGTTAGCCTGGTTGACCCCCACCTTCGACGCGCCCTGACCATGGGCCAGGACCTTGCCGTCCATGTCGTAGACGAACACATAGAGCTCCCCGCCGTGCTTGTGGAAGCGGCCACCGACCTTGGTGATCTCCTTGAAGGCGGCATCCTTGCCATTGGTCTTGGCGAAGCCGATGGCCTCCTTGACCAGGGCCTCGGTCTCGGCGGTGGTCACGGCTTGGGCGGATAGCGACAGGCACAGGGCCGGAAGGCAGAGGAGGGACAGGGCGCGGCGCATGAGGGCTCCTTGGAGTGGATCTACCCCGTTTCGGCCTCCCCTTGCCTAGAATTTACTTTAGACACACTGAGTTTAGGACTCTTGGTCCGGAAGGGGCTCCGGGTCGGTGCCGAAGACGCCCTCCCACTTGGCGACCACCACGCTGGCCAAGCCGTTGCCAATGACGTTCACGGTGGTGCGGGCCATGTCCATGATCTCGTCCACGGCGAGCAACATCGCGACCCCCGCATCACCCGGCAGGCCGAAGCTGCCGCAGGTGCCCGCGATGATCACCAGGGTGGCCCGGGGCACCCCGGCCACGCCCTTACTGGTGAGCATGAAGGTGAAAACCATGAGCAGCTGCTGGCCGAAGCTCATGTGGATGCCTGCCGCCTGGGCGATGGTGAGGCTGGCCAGCACCAGGTAGAGGGTGGAGCCGTCCAGGTTGAAGCTGTAGCCCGTGGGGATGACGAAGCTGGCCACCTGCCGGGGCACCCCGAAGCGGACCACCTCCTCGAGCAGCTTGGGCAGGGCCGCCTCGCTGCTGGCGGTGCTGAAGGCCGTCAGGGCCGGATCCTTGATGGCCTTGATGAAGCCCAGGATGCGGATGCCCGCCAGCCAGGCCACAGGGACGAAGACCAGGACGAACAGCAGCGCCAGGGCCAGGTAGAGGCTTCCCACCAGCAGGCTGTACTGCTTCAGCAGGTGGAACACTGCCGGCCAGCCCTTGATGACCGTGCCGTTGATGCTGTGCCCGGCGGCCATGTGGCTCACGTTGTAGGCCATGGCGCCAAAGACGCCCAGGGGCGTGAGGGTCATGACGAAGTCGGTGTACTTGAACATGGTCTGGGCCACGCCATCGAAGAAAGCCAGCACGGGCTTGCCCCGCTCGCCGACCTTGGTCAGGGCGATGCCGAACAGCGTGGCGAAGATCACCACCGGCAGGATGTCGCCCTCGGCGGCGTGCTGGATCAGGTTCGAGGGGAACAGGTGGAGGGCGATCTCCCAGCCGGTCTTTGCCTTGGCGGCCACCACCGCGGCGTGGGCGGTCATGTCCATGGGCAGGTGGGCGCCGGGCTGCAGCCAGTTGGCCACGCCGAGGCCGATGAACAGGGCCAGGGTGGTCACCACCTCGAAGTAGAGCAGCGCCTTGCCGCCCATGCGCCCCACGGCCTTCACGTCCCCGGTCTGGGCGATGCCCACGATGATGGTGGACAGCAGCAGGGGCACGATCAGGCCCTTGATGAGGCTGATGAAGGCCTTGGAGAGGAACCGGAAGAGGTTGTAGGCGCCGGGGTACTGGTCCTGCGGGAGGAAGCCGCCGAGGGCCACGCCCATGAGCAGGCCCACAAAGATCCAGAAGGTGCTGGAGCGGTACCAGGGTCGCTTGGCGGTCACGGAAGCCCCTCAGAGGATGAGGCAGTTTGGCATGGGAACGCTCCCGGGTCCTCCCTTGGCCAGCGGTGTGGGATCATGGGAGCCCTGTGTTTTGGAGCTTTGCATGGCTGCTTTCGACCTCCTCGTCATCGGTTCCGGCCCCGGCGGCTACATCGCCGCCATCCGCGGCGCCCAGCTGGGCCTGACCACGGCCCTGGTGGAGAAGGACCCCCTGCTGGGCGGCACCTGCCTGCACCGCGGCTGCATCCCCGCCAAGACCTGGCTGGAGACTGCCCACCGCTTCGAGCAGATGCAGGTGGCTGGCGACTACGGCATTGACGGCGTGGAGGCCAAGGCCCTGCATCCGAACCTCCCGACCATCGTCAAGCGCAAGGGCCGCATCGTCTTCAAGAACGCCAAGGGCATCGAGTTCCTGATGAAGAAGAACAAGGTCGC
>CAIPAY010000052.1 GCA_903863195.1 uncultured Holophagaceae bacterium | reverse complement strand
GCTGGAAGCTCAACACCTCAGTGCTGGAGGGCATGAACAACAAGGTCAAGGTCCTCAAGCGCATGGCCTACGGCTTCCGCGATGACGACTACTTCTTCCTCAAGATCAAGGCCGCCTTCCCCGGTAAAGCGCGATGAACCCATATTGTCTACTTCCATTTCTAGTCAAAATTACCTAAAGGTTACACGTCCGAGGTGAAGCCCCATGACTGGCTTGCCGATGATGCCTCATGGGAAGACGCAAAGGCCTGACCCAAGGCAAGGAGAGCACTCCAGGCAGCCTATTCGATGTGGTGTCGCTGGTGGAGCACCAGGAGTGCGTGCAGATCGGCGAGACCGTCGAGCAGGTCCACGCATGGTTCAGGCAGCACCCCCATGAGTTCGCGGCCGTGGTGGACGGGCACGCGTATGCAGGGCTTGTCTCGCGGGGACAGCTGGGCTTTCTCCTCGGCACCCGTTTCGGTTTCACCCTCTACAGCCGCCATCCGATCTCAGAGCACCTCCTTCCTGAAGGGCTGATCGCCAGCCCTTCGATTCCCCTGTTTGACCTCCTCGAGCAAGCCCTG
Organism: uncultured Holophagaceae bacterium; assembly: GCA_903863195.1. Taxonomy (GTDB): domain Bacteria; phylum Acidobacteriota; class Holophagae; order Holophagales; family Holophagaceae; genus Geothrix. Next base: position 42,178 of record CAIPAY010000052.1, on the reverse strand, counting down.
TCCAGGAATGGCGAGGCCTTCTACCAGGACCTCCCCCTGGTGGACCAGGAGGGGCGCTTCCTCGGGATTATTCCCGTGCCCTCTCTGGTCAGGGCCCAATCGACGCTCATCGCCCAGCAGTTCCACCTGGCGGAATCCCAGCGCAGTGAGTTGCAGGCCAAGAACCAGGATCTCTTCCGCAGCCTTAACCAGCTGCGGCAGTCCCAGGGGCGCTACGAGACCCTCTTCCAGCAGAGCCCCTTGGCCGTCGCGCTGCTCAACCCGGACGGTCGGATCGAGGCCTGCAACCCGAAGTTCCAGTCCCTGCTTGGCCCCCGGAAAGCTTCAGAGGACACCACACCCAACCTTGCGGACCTGATGCCCATCCGCCAGCGGGAGTCCTTCCTGGAGCTGCTGAGCCTCCACAACACAGGCTCGTCCCTGCCGGGGAACCATGTAAACGAGTTCTCCCTGCAGTTGCCGGGACTGGGGGAGCGGCTGTTCAAGCTGCACACTTCCCTGGTCAAGGAAACGGGACAGATCTGCACCATCCTCCACGACATCACGGAGCAGCGGGCTGTGGAGCGGAAGATGGCCATCAGCGACAAGGCGGCCCTCTTCGAGTCCCTGGTGGGAGGCGTCGCCCACGAGCTGAACAACAAGCTCTCTCCGGTGCTGGGCTTCTCGGAGCTCCTGACCATGCGCCTGGAGGGCATGGAAGGCCAGGACTCCCTCAAGCACTATTGCGATGCCATCTCCCGCAGCGCCCAGGAGTCGGTCCGGATCATCCGCCAACTGCTGCAGTTGTCCCGGCCCCCGACCATGGAACTGAGCGCCACGGATCTCGGCGCCGTCCTCCGGGAAGCCGCTTCAATCATGCGCTTCCGCCTCCGGTCAGCGGAGGCGACCATGAAGCTTGAGCTCTCCGGCGCCGTGATCCATGTCCTGGCTGACATGGCCCAGATCAAGCAGGTCTTCATCAACCTGATGATCAATGCCGTGGACGCCCTGGAGCACGCCGACCGCAAGGAGATCACCGTCCAGGCCGAGGTCCAGGATGGCTGGGGAGTCGTGTCGGTGCGAGACACGGGCTACGGCATCGCGCCTGACAAGCTCAACCGGATCTTCGACCCGTTCTATACCACCAAGTCCGCCGAACGCGGTACGGGGCTAGGCCTCAGCGTGTGCCTGGGGATCCTGCGGCAGCACGGCGGCGAGATCGCCGTGAAGAGCACACCGGGGGAGGGTAGCGTGTTCCGGGTTCAGTTGCCCCTGGCGAGATCCGGGGAGTTGGCGGCAGCCCCCCTCGCCGGTGACCGCGCTGCCCCTGGCCCGGCGGCTGTGGTAATGCCCTGCTTCGAGCCTGGTCCCCGGCGCGAGGTGCTGGTCATCGACGATGAAGAATACATCACTAATCTGGTGCAGGAACTCCTTCGCACGCGCCTGGGTTGGCGGGTGGAGCGGGTCCATGACGGGCGGCAGGGGATCCAGCGCCTGGAGCAGGGGACCTATGATCTGGTCATCACCGACCTGCGCATGCCGGGGCTGGATGGCTTCGCAGTGCTGGACTGGATCCGGGACTTCCGGCCAAGCCTCCTGCCCAGTGTGCTGGTCATCACGGGTGACAGCGGCAGCCAGAGCATGGACCTGGAGTTACGGGCCTTTGGTGTGCCCACCTTGCAGAAACCCTTTACGCCAAGTGCCTTGGTGGCGGCCTGTCAGAAGCTTCTCATAGAGGCCTGACCACCTCCGGTTTATTCATGTGACTGGAAGGTTCGGAATCGTTACCTGAGCGGCACATGGATTTTCGATCGAAATGGGAACCTTTGCTCTAGCAGCAAGCATGCGGCCGCCGAGGGGTTCCGGAAATGACGGCCGTTCCACCATCCATTCGTTCGTGGATCTTCCGGCCCCCCACTGAACGTCCACCGGGCCCATGCCCAGGAGTATCCATGCTTATCCGTTCGACGCGGTTGGCGTTGTTGACAACCATTGCCTGCGCCATGGTCGCCCAGGCTCAGAGCCCCACGGGCTCCGTGCGAGGTGTCGTCAGGGCCCAGGGGCGCCAACCCCTTTCCGGCGCCTCCGTGCTGCTGCGCAGTCTCAAGACCGGCCAGACCTTCACCATGGATACCAGCGCTACTGGTGAATACAACTTCCCCTCAGTTGCTGCCGGGGAATATGAAATCGTGGCCATCGCCTCAGGCATGAAACCCATGAATGGCACTCGGGTGACCGTGACGGCAGGCCAGACGACTTCATCGGCGATCAGGATGGACCGCGCCGATGCCAGCGCCATCGTCAGTATCGTGGCCAGCGAAGACACGATCGCCACCCGGACCGCGCCCTCCCAGGGCTCGCTCACGGCCCGTTCGGCCCAATCGGACGTGCGGGACGAGTTCGTCCGCCAGTTCACGGCCCCCGTGGTGGACTATACCCAGGTGGTCCAGATGGCCCCCGGCATGTTCAGCTACAGCCCCAACGGCCCTGGCCTGGGTGATACCAAGACGTTCTTCCGCGGCTTCGCGGATGGCGACTACACGATGACCTTCGATGGGATTCCATTCCAGGACACCAACAGCCCGACCCACCATTCCTGGGCCTTCTTCCCAGGCATGTTCCTGGGCGGCGCCAATGTCGACCGCAGCCCCGGTTCCGCCGCGACCCTCGGACCCACCAACTACGGCGGCTCCATCAACCTGCTCTCCCGGGTGCTCGAGCCCGAGCAGCGCATCAGCGCCGAGGGTTCCCACGGCGCCTGGAACACCTCGATCTACGGTCTGGAATACGCGTCCGGCAACGTGGGGAAATCCAATCTCGTCGTCAATGCCCATGAGATGAAGTCGGATGGCTACCAGACCCTCAACACCCAGCACCGCGATGCGATGTCCCTCAAGTATCAGTACGCCCTCACCGACAATACCCAACTGACGGCCTTCACGGACTACCTCGACATCCGCGCCAACACCCCCAACATCAAGGGGGCGACCCGAGCCCAGATCGCCCAGTTCGGGGACAACTACCTGCTGCAGAACACCGACCCAACGCAGCTGAACTACCAAGCCTATAACATCTACCACGTGATCTCGGACTTCTCCTACCTGGGCATCAACTCAAACCTGGGCGGAGGCTGGAAGCTGGATGACAAGCTCTACTCCTACCACTACAAGAACATGCAGGGCTACACCGTGGCTCCCATCTCCGCCACCAGCGGGACTGATAAGCTGAATAGCTACCGCACCACCGGCAACATCTTCCGCTTGAACCAGGAGTCCGCCACGGGCACCCTGCGCACCGGCCTCTGGTCCGAGATCGCCAACACCAACCGTTATCAGACTCCCACGGACCCCCGCACCTGGATCGACGCCGCCCTGCCGAACTTCCGCGAGACCTTCAAGACCACCACCCTCCAGCCCTTCGTGGAGTACGAGTTCAACGCCACGAGCGATCTGAAGGTCACCCCGGGCGTCAAGTACTCCTCGTACAAGCAGGACCTCACCCAGTTCGCCGACAATGGCAAGACCGTCGGCAGCCTCGGCGGCGCGCCCTATGTCAAGCATTCGGCGACCTACACGGCCGTGCTGCCTTCGCTGGATGTCCACTACCTGCTGCAGAGAACCTGGTCCATCTATGCCCAGTACGCCACCGGCGATGAGATCCCCCCCTCCAGCGTGTTCGACGTGAAGAACGCGGCCGTCGCCGTGCTGCCAAGCTCTGTCAAGAACAGGACTTTCCAGGTCGGGACGGTCTACACCTCCGAAGGAATGACCTTTTCTGCAGATGCCTACCACATCGACTTCGACAACGCCTACTCATCCACCACCGACCTGAGCGGTGTCACCACCTGGTATTCCAACGGCAAGTCCGTCAGCCAAGGCGTCGAGGCCGAGGCCAACTTCGTGCTTGGCGGTGGCTTCAACCTCTATGGGAATGCCACCATCGGCAGCGCCAAGTATGTGGCGACGGGCCTCTGGATTCAGAACGCACCGAGAGACACCGAGTCCCTCGGTCTCTATTACCAGCAGGATGCCTGGAGCGTGGGACTGCTTGGCAAGCGTGTGGGCAAGATGTTCAATGACAACGGCAGCATCCACGAGGCCATCACCATCGACCCCTTCATCATCCCCAACCTATTCGTCAACTACACGGTGAAGTCTCTCACCAGCTGGATGAAGCAGACCCGCTTCAAGCTTTCGGTCACCAACATTAGCGACAAGCACAGCATCGTGGCAGTGACACCTGCCGCCAAGACCACTTCGGTGGCGGCCCCGGGTGACGTGCTGACCCTGCTTCCGGCCCGCAGTGTCTCGTTCTCCATAGGGTTCGACTTCTAGCCACGAGGATCCCAAAGTCAAACGCCGATGCTCGTGAGGGCATCGGCGTTTGACTTTGGTGAATGTCAGAAGTTGGGACGAGTCGGAGATCCGCTTCTCGTGGTGGCTCAGGGCTTGACGGGGAGGGTCCACTCAGCGGACCGGGCAGCTTCCAGCAAGTCCCGGTTGCCGGGCTCGGCCAGCCAGGTCTCGGCCAGCCTGGCGCCGAGGCGCTGGCCCGAGGTGATATCGGTCGGGTAGTGGACGCCTCCCACCACCCGGTGCACGCCGACTTGGCGGCCCTGTTCCAGCAGGGCCTCCCGCCGCTCCGGCACCAGTTCGGCCAGCACGATGGCGATGGCCAGGCCACGTGTCGCGTGGCCGCTGGGATAGGAGGGGCTGGTCTCCCGCTCGATGGCGGGAACGACGCGTGGGTCGGCCAGGTAAGGCCGTGGCCGCCCATAAAGTTTCTTCAGTGCATCGGTCTGAGCCTTGATATCTTTCGCGACCTTTTCCACCAGCGCGGCAGTTTTCGGGTATTGCATGGGGACCGGAACTTTTCCGAACGCTGTTCCATAGGCTGCCAAGGTGAGCTTGACCTCTGCAGCAGCCAGCTGGGTATCGAGACTGGTGCGGGTCTGCTGGCACCACAGGACGATGGCCAAGTCGGCCTTGCCGGCATCGGAATCCGCTGGCGGGAAGGGCCCAAGGAAGGTCGCCAGCTCCTGCACTGCCACGGGCAGGGTGGCCGTTGCAGGCGCCTGTGCGAAGACCGGCGCGCCCGAGGCGAGCACCAGCATGAGACTCAACGACAAACGACGCATGGCCCACTCCCGAAGTCAGGGATCAGTCTGCTTTGGGGCAACCATCAAGCCGATGGATAGGCTGTAACAATTTCGCAACATGCACCCTTTCGGACCCGCTTCCGGACCGCAGCGGCCGGCTGGGACAACTGGTGGCCCACGGGCACCAGACGGGGAGTCGACCAGTCGCATCGGCCCCACGGGAAAGTCGCAGGGAATTCACTTCGACCCTGGGTGCCCGCGTCTATTCTTTCGGATGGGCACATTTCCCGACGCGATGTAGCAGGCTCAACGCGCGAGGAGATGAGTTGCTTAGGGCCTCTCCGGGGGGAGAGATGGCAGCAAGGGAACCTCCTCCCTTGCTGCCTTGCTTCGCCTTTCCCCGCCCTGCCTCGAGCACAGGGCTCGGCCTGCGCGCTTCTGCCAAGTCAGCGGTACCGGTTTCCCAAGGCAGCGCCCAGAAGAACGTCAGGAGGCCTCAGGCTCTCGAGCCGGCGGCAGCATGACCCGGAAGGTGGCGCCTTCGCCGGGACGGCTCTCGACGGTGACTTCGCCGCCCATGAGGCGGCAGAGGTGCTTCACGATGGCCAGCCCCAGGCCCGTGCCGGGCTTGGCCTTGGCGGCCTGGGCCCGGTAGAAGCGCTCGAAGATCCGGCCCTGCTCCGCCTCGGGAATCCCCGGGCCCTGATCCCGCACCTCCCAGGTCTGGCCCTGCTCTGTCAGGGTCGCGAGGAACTCCACCTGGCCCCCGGGCGGTGTGAACTTCATGGCATTGGAGACCAGGTTCTCGAGGACCTGGTTCAGGCGCAGGGGATCCGCCAGGATCCGCATCCCGGCAGGGGCGTTCAGGCTACCGAGCAGCTCCACGCCGGCCCCGCCATGCTGCAGCCGCAGCTCCTGCAGGGTGGTCTCGAAGAACGCGGCGGGATCCAGGCTCACGGGCGCCAGATGCAGGGCGCCGCTCTCGATGCGGCTGAGTTCCGAGAGGTCGCCGAGCAGCAGCGCCAACCGGTCCACCGATCGCAGGATGGAGGCGGCATTGCCCCGAGCCACCTCGGGCAGGTCCTCCTCTTGGAGGTTCTCGGCGGCGATGCGGATGGCGGTGACGGGCGTCTTCAGCTCGTGGCTCACGTTGGAGATGAACTTCTGTCGGGTGGTCTCCAGGGCCTCCTGGCTGGTGATGTCGTCCAGGGTGAGCAGCACCCCGCTCACGGGACCCAGCGGCGCGAAGGGAATGGCCCGCACCCGGAGGGAGCGGGCCGCCCGCGTGAGCCGCCACTCGGCGCTGTTCCCCAGGTAGGCCCGCTTCACAGCCGCACGCCCATCCGGGTCCAGAAACACATCAGCCACGGGCATGCCCTTGGTAAGCGGGGCGCTCAGGCCCAGGTGTCGCTGGGCTGCGGGGTTGAACTGCTCCAGATACCCATCGGCGCCAAGCAGCAGGACCCCTTCTTCCAGTCTGGCCATGATGCCGGGCAGCAACCGGTCTTCCCGGGCTGCCCGCTCGCGGAGCTCGAGGTTCGCACGCTCCAGGGCGGACCAGGCACCGGGCAGATCCTCGATGGCCCGGGGGCCAGTGCCGGAGAGCAGCTGTTCGAGGGGAGCGGCCACAGGCCGCACCTGCCAGCGGGCCATGAGCACCATCACCACGGCCAAAGTCAGCAACAGTCCCAGAATCCAGAGGAAGGAGGCACCCTTGTGGATGCTTGTCTCCAACCCGACCCCCAGGAAGAGCATGGAGGCCAGACAGATCAGAGCCCGGCCCAGGAAAACAGGTGTCCCTGACTTGACGTTTCGCTCCAGGTGATGCGGCTCCATGCCTCCAGACCATACACCGTTGGGGCCCGGGAGCCCAGCGCCAGACTTCGATTTTACGCTGCAGTTACGCCCGTAGACCCTGTAGAGTTGGATGTCGATGCAGGAGATCCTATGTCCTTGAACGCCCTCATGAGCTGGCTGAAACCGCGTGAAATGGTCTTTTTCGACCTCCTGGAGACCGCCACGGCCAACGCCTACCAGGCTGCCCAGCTGTTCGACCGGGAGATCCGCAGCAACGATCCCTCCCGCTTTGCCGAGCTCCGGCGCCAGATGAAGGACCTTGAGCACACCGGCGATGACCTGACCCACCAGATCATCGAACGCCTGAACCACACCTTCGTCACTCCCCTCGACCGGGAGGACATCCTCCACCTGGCCTTTGCTATCGACGACGTGGTCGATCGCATCCACTCCATCTGCGAGCGGCTGATTCTCTACCGGATCACCCAGGTGATGCCGGCGATCACTGAGATCAGCTCAATAATCGTTGAAGGCGTGGGGGAGCTGATCCACCTGACCAAGTCCCTCCGGGACATGTCGAACCAGAAGGAGATCCGGGACCGCATCCGGCGGGTGCATGCCCTGGAGACCAAGGCCGACGCGATTTATCACGCGGCCCTGGCCCAGATCTTCGAGAACCCCAAGGATCCCATTGAGCTCATCAAGTGGAAGGAACTGCTGGAGCAGGCCGAGCACGCCACGGACAAGGTGGAACTGGTGGCCAAGGTGATCGGCTCCACCGTCATGAAGAACGCCTGAGCTGAACATGTTTGAAGCTTTTCTTATCCCGTCTCTGGCGCTGCTCATCCTGCTTTCCTGGGGCATCGACTACATCAATGGGTTCCACGACACGGCCAATTCCATCGCCACGGTGGTGAGCACTGGGGTTCTTCCTGCCAAGTACGCCCTGGTCATGTCGGCCACCCTTAACTTTGCGGGCGCGCTGGCCGGCACCTCGGTTGCCACCACTATCGCCAAGGGGATCGCCGACAGCCAGTTCGTGGTGCCTGCGGTCATCGCCGCGGCCCTGATGGCCGCCATCACCTGGGACCTCCTCACCTGGTGGTTCGGCATTCCCTCCAGCACCAGCCACACCCTCCTGGGGGGCTTGTCCGGAGCCGTCGTTGCCCACGCCGGCTTTGGCGCTCTCCACACCAAGAAGCTCGAAGAGATCGCCCTCTTCATCATCCTCTCCCCCCTCATGGGATTTCTGGTCGGCATGCTGCTCATCCTGCTGATCCTCTGGATCGTGCGCCATTTTTCAGGCCACAGGGTCAACTGGGTGTTCCGCAAGGCGCAGCTGGTCAGCGCAGCGGCCATGTCCTTCACTCACGGCCAGAACGACGCGCAGAAGGCCATGGGCATCATCTGTCTGGCGCTGATCGCCTACAAGTTCCACCTCCCCCTCGACGCCAAGCTGAAGGTGGTCATTCCCCTCTGGGTGAAGATCGGCAGCGCGAGCTTCATGGCCTTCGGTACTGCCTCGGGTGGCTGGAAGATCATCAAGACCATGGGCTCGCGCATCGTGAAGCTGCGCCCCATCCATGGCTTTGCTGCGGAGACGGCGGCCGCCGCAGTGCTGTTCACCACAGCTCATTTCGGCATTCCCGTCAGTACCACCCACAGCATCACCGGCGCCATTATGGGCGTGGGGACGACCATGAACGCCAGCGCCGTGCGCTGGGGCGTGGCCGGCAACATCGTCGTGGCCTGGGTGCTGACCATTCCCGTCAGCGCCCTGCTGGCTGCGGGCTTCCTCAAGCTGGTCACACCCTTCTTCTGAGCTTGTTCCGGAGAAGTGGCGGAGCCGACTCAAAGTTGTCACACGCATCGCAGATGATAGGTGTCCCCGCGCCGCAGATGCCCGTCACTGCTAGTTCTCAGCCTATTTGCGCAGAGTTGGCACGCACGCCACACCGCTGTCATCCGCACCCCCGACCCTGATCGTGAGACTCAGGGAGGAACGCCATGACGATCGAAACCCTCACCCCCCATCCCGAGGGCGCCCGCTACACCGTCCGGTCGCTGACGAGCGCGGACTTCACCCACCTCCGCCGGCTGGAAGCGGAGATCTGGTCCGGTGACAGCACCGGCGAGCTCTGCCCCCACTACCTCCGGCTCTGCACCGAGCTCTACCGGGACTGGTGCTTCCTGGCCCTCGACGGGGACCGCCCCGTGGGCTACGTGCTCAACTTCGTGCAGGGCAAGACGGTCTACTGCGCGACCCTGGCCGTGCACCCCGAGTATCAGAAGGGCCGGGTGAACTACCTGCTCATCCGCGCCATGGTCTCCAAGCTGCTACACGAGGACGTCGAGGAGTGCCGCTTCCTGGTGGAGCCCGGTAACAACGACGCCCGCAGCGTCCACAACGCCCTGGGCGCCCGGGTGCTCGAGGAGGTCCAGGACTTCTACGCCCCCGGCGACACCCGGCTCTGGTCCGCCATCACCAAGGCCGACCTGGAGCGGGTCCGGGCTCGCTACACCCGCCTCAAGCTGGTCTCCTGATGTCCTGGGCCGGGGTCCTCTGGCCCACCGCCGCCCTGCTGCCGCGCCTGGCGGCGGGATCCGAGACCCAGCCCGACCTGCACCGCTGGGCCCAGCGGCTGCTGCCTGCCCTGGGGGTGGACCTCACCCTTCAGGGACGCCTGCGGACCGATGTCCCCCTCTGGGTGGCCAACCACCTCAGCTGGGTGGACCCGGTGGTGTTCATGAGCCTGCGGCCCATGGGCACCATCGCCAAGCAGGAGGTGACGAGCTACCCCATCCTGGGCCGCTGGGCCCGGAAGACGGGCATCCAGTTCGTGGACCGCACGGAGGCCACCAGCCGGGCTGCGGCCCTGGTGGCGTTCTGCACTGCCCTCCGAGCCGGGCGGGACATGCTGCTGTTCCCCGAAGGCACCACCACCCGGGGCGGTCGCCTGGCACCGCTCTACGCAGGGGGGCTCCACGCCGCCTACGAGCTGGGCATCCCGGCCCAGCCGCTGCGCCTCGACAGCCCTGCCCCGCACTACCCATGGACCGGTGATGAGACCCTGCTGCCCCACCTCCGGACACTGCTTGCCACCCGCACCCCCGTGGTGATTGCCGCCGGGGAGCCCCTCTACCCCGCGGACTTCCCCGATCCGCTGGCCTGGCTTGCTGCCTTCCAGGCCGCGCTCTCCCCCCGGAGTTTCGATGTCTGCTGACGTGCTCATGCAGGGCCTGTGCACAGGGCTGACGCCCTTCCTGGGACTGCCCCACTGCGTGGAGCCGCGCGCTGCCACCGGCGTGGTCCTCGGCGTACCCTGCGACGCGGGGGTCATCAACCGGCCCGGCGCCCGCATGGGCCCCTGGGCCCTGCGGGCGGCATCTATGGGGATGGGCACCCACCCCATGCCCGAGCGCCTGCGGGAAGGACGCGCCGAAGGCACCCCCGCCGCCGCCCGGGGCTGGGTGGATGGCGGCAACATCCCCACCCTGCCCTTCTCCCTGGCCGCAGCTCTGGAGACCGTCCAGGCCACCGTCGGCGCCTGGGTGCGGCAGGACTGCCGGACGCTGCTGCTGGGCGGAGATCACTCCTTCACCCTGGGTGCGCTGCGCGCCCTGGCCCTCCAGCATGGGCCCCTGGGCCTGCTGCACATCGACGCCCATCCGGACGCCGCCGACGGCGCCGCCTGGGGCACGGATATCCACCACGGGACCTGGCTGCGGCAGGCCATCCTCGAGGGCCTCGTCGACCCCCAGCGGGTGTTGCAGGCGGGCCTCCGCGCCCCCCGCTTCGATGACGAGGAGCTGCACTTCCTGAGGGCCGCCGGGGTGCGCCTGTGGTCCCCTGCGGACCTGCGCGACGCTTCGCTGGCCTCCTGGCTGCAGGCGGACCTGGCCCTGGTGGGACAGGGCCCCGCCTATCTCAGCCTGGACCTGGACGCCCTGGACCCGGTCCTGACCCCCGCTGTGGCCGAGCCCGTGCCTGGCGGGCTGAGCCTACCCGAGACCCTCCGCCTCATCCACGCCGCGCGGCAGTGGGCCCGGCCCTGGGTGGGCGCGGACCTCATGGAGCTGGCCCCCACTCTGGAGGGCGCCGAAGCCACCGCCCGCGTCGCCGTCCACCTCGCCCTCCACCTGCTCGCCTGAGGAACCCATGTCTCCACTCGACGCCTTCCTCGACTACCTCGGCTCCCTGAGCTGGGACGACCTTGTCGCCGGCTACGACTTCGGCCTGCTCAGCTCCCTGGAGATCCAGTCCCGGGCCGCCGGCGAGGGCCTCGCCGTCCAGCGGCTGCGGGCCCTGGAGGGCTCAGCCCTCCTGACCTTCGAGGCCCACCTCTGGGCCGCCTGCGCCGAGGCCCAGGGGGTCACGCCCAGACCCGGGAGCCTGCGCTGGGCCCAGGCCCAGGACCGCTGGCGCGAGGCCCTGCTGCGGGAGGCCCTGGCCACGGAGTGCACCGCCAGCCAGCTGGCTCAGGCGGTGGAGCGGCTCTATGAGCAGGTGGGCTGCCCCGAGGACATGCTGGCCATGCTGCAACCCTCCCAGGCCTGGTCCGGCACCCCGGCCACCGTGGATCCCAAGGCCGTGAAGGTTTTTCTGGACCGCGCCCAGTCCCAGCGGAGGCGGCACTTCGGGGCCGCTTCCTGAGGGCCAGGGGTGCTAACCTCGACTCCCTGCAAAGGAGTCCCCATGCGCCCCTTCCTGCTCCCTCTTCTGTTGGCCACGGCCCTCACCGCCCAGGAAAAACCGGCCCCGGTGCGCCTGAGCCCCCTGCGCCCCAGCCCCGCCTGCACGGTCTCCCAGGACATCGGCATCAGCAAGGTGGAGCTCGCTTTCTCGCGCCCCTTCGTCAAGGGCCGCAAGATCTGGGGTGAACTGGTCCCCTACGGCCAGGTCTGGCGGGTGGGCGCCAACAGCGCAACGACCCTGACCCTCAGCCACGCGGCCAAGGTGGCTGGCAAGGATGTCCCGGCGGGCACCTACGGCTTCTTCGCCATCCCCGGCCCCAAGACCTGGACCCTGATCCTGAACCGGAAGGCCAAGCAGTGGGGCGCCTACGAGTACAAGCCTGAGGAGGACCAGCTGCGCTGGGAGGCCGCCCCCCAGTCTGGCGCCTTCCTGGAGTGCCTGGACTACCGCATCGTGCCCCGGGACGCCGGTTCCGCCACGGTGGAGCTGGCCTGGGAGAGCCTGCGTGTCAGCTTCGCCCTGACCTTCGACACCAAGGCCCTCTACTGGGCCCACCTGGAGGCCACGCTGAAGAAGGCCCCGGAGACCGACTGGGTGCCCTGGTACCAGGCCGCCAAGTACTGCCAGGAGCAGGGCCTCGAGCCCCAGCTGGCCCTGGCCTGGATCGAGAAGAGCCTGAAGGCCGGAGACACCTATTCAAACCACGAAGCCGCCGCCCGGATCTACAAGGACGCCAAGCGCCTGCCCGAAGCCCTGGTCCACCTCCAGAAGGCGATCGACCTATCCAAGGACAAAGCGCCCAAGGATTACACCGAAAACCTCGAGAAGGAGATCGCCGCCTGGAAGAAGGGCTGAGCCCAGCTTTCAGCAGCTCTCAGCGGTCGACCCAGCGCCGTCCCCCATCCAGGGTGAGGATCTCCCCGGTCAGGAAGGGGCTGTCTGCGGCGTAGCGCACGGCGCGGCAGAGGTCGGCGGGCTCCCCGATCCGCTTCAGCAGGGTCCGGCCGGCCAGGAAGGCGGCATCGGCCCCCTCGGCGGGCAGCAGGGTGCCCAGGGCGTGGCCTACGACCCGCACCCGGGGGGCCAGCAGCTGGGCCAGGCCCGGCACCAGCGCGGCCAGTCCGGCCTTGGCGGCGCTGTAGGGCAGGCGCTTCAGCCAGGGATGGTGGAGGGACGTGTCCAGCAGCAGCTGCAGGCAGGCGCCCTCCTCGAGGCGGGGCGCCAGGGCCTGGGCGCACAGAAACGGAAAGCTGAGGTTCAGGCGCCAGGTGGCCTCCAGGGCCTCAGGGGTCCAGGTGCCCAGGGGACTCTCGGGGAAGGTTCCGGCCAGCAGTACCACCCCGGAAATAACCCAGCCCTGGGCCTGGAGAGTATCCAGATCTGCCATCATTCGGGAAACCAGATCGGGGCTCTCGGCATCCCACTGCAGGGTCCGGATCTGGGCTGTTTTCGTCAGGTCTTCCACCCAGCCTTCCCCCTCCCAGGGCTCGGAACTGGTCAGCACCAGGTCGTGATCCCGAGCCAGATCCTCCGCGAGCGCCCGGCCCAGCCGCCGCCTTCCGCCCACCAGCACCCAGCAGGACCTGCCGTTCCGTTCGCTCTGCACCATCTGGGCATTTTTCCACAAAGGCGTCATGAACCCCTACTTGAAACGCATCCGCTGGCGTCTGCTCTGGATCAGCTTCGCCTGCCTGACGCTGGCGCTGGGGTCTTATGCGCTGAACCAGTGGGTCTTCGCCCAGTCCGACGACCAGTGTTCCTGGGTGGTGGAGAAGGGCCGGGTGGTCATCCGGGAGATCCTCCCGGACGGCGTCGCGGAAGAGGCCGGCCTGCTGGAGGGTGACGAGCTGGTGAAGATCCAGGGGCGCGCCTACGAGCCCACCGTGGAAGGCACCCTGAAGGCGCAGCGCTACATCAATGGGAAGCCCGAAGGCACCATCCTGATCTACACCGTCAAGCGCCAGGGCCGCCAGATCCTCATCCCCATCCGCCTGGTCAAGCCCCTGGACCTGGTGCAGCTGGCCCTGCTGGCCAACGGCATCCTCGCCTGGGCCATCAGCCTGCTGGTGGTCCTCTCGGCGCCGGAGCGGAAGTCCTCCCGGCACTTCTTCTACCTGGCCGCCACCGCCCTGCTGCTCTCCGGCGCGAACGTCGCCGGCAATGCGCCCCTGGCCATGACCGTCGCCATCATCCTGATGGGCGCCGTCGCCGCGGCCCTCCTGCCCCCGCTCTGGGTGCACTTCTTCCTGCGTTTCCCGCACCCCTTTGAGTGGCGGAAGCACCGGGGCTTCCTGCGGTCGCTCTACGGCACCTTCGTGGTGCTGGCCCTGGTCCAGGCCCTGGCCCGCCTCTGGATCGTGGCCGGGAACGGCGTCCTGTTGGCCCCCGGTGGCGGCTCGCCAGATGCCACGCTCCGCGCGTTCCTCATGGGTTTCGGCGTCCTGACGATCGGGCTCTACTTCGCCGCGGCACTCACGGGGCTCGGGTTCTTCGTGGTGGGCGTCATCCGCGCCCCGGACCACCACCGCCGAGCCCTGCTGCCCTCCCTGATCGTCGCCGCCATTCTCTGCCTGGACCTGCTGGCCTGGGCCCTGCTCCAGGCCCGGTTCGGGAGCAGCCTCCTGTTCCGCCGGCAGGTGTTCATCTTCATGCTCCCGGCGCCCCTCCTGCCCCTGACCTTCGCCTACGCCATCTTCCGCCACGGCCTCTTCGACGTGCGCGTGGTGCTCATGCGCTGGGTCAGCTACATGGCCGTGCTCGGCCTCACCCTGGCCGCCTACCTGGGTGGGCTGGCCTGGGCCTTCTCGCACCTGGTGGCGATCCCCTCCGGCTGGGCCGGGGCCCTCATCGGCCTCCTCGCCCTGCCCCTGGGCTGGGCCCTGCGCCGCTTGGTGCGCACTATCCGCCGCCGCTTCCGCCGCGACTTCGCCAGCACCCGGGAGGTGGCCCTCAGCATCGTGCGGGAGCCCCGCAAGCGCTTCAGCGAGGAGTCCCTGCTCAAGTCCGTGCGCCGGTCCCTGGACGAGGCCTTCCAGCCCCACTCCCTCGACATCCTGCCCGTCCAGGACCACCTGGTGCTCCTGCCCGCGGCCGAGGCCACGGACCGCGAGGAGCGCCGCCTCCACTTCCCGGCCCAGCCCCTGCGCCTCCCGGCCGGACTCCTGCGGTTGGCCAGGGAGAACCAGGAGCTGGTGCTGGGCCTGGGCAGCGAGGAGGCCGACTGGGTCCGGGAGCAGGGCGGCACCCTGAGGGCCCACATGGATGCCCTGGAGGCACAGCTCCTCCTCCTCATCCTCGCCGGGGACGCCCCCCATAGCGTGGTGCTGCTGGGCGGCAAGTACGCCCAGCTGAGCTACAGCCGCGAGGACCGGGATCTGCTCCGCGAGGTCGCCCAGGCCGCGGGCGGATCCCTGGAGACCGCCGTGATGCACCAGCGCCTGGTGGCGCAGGAGCGCCTCAGCCAGGAGCTGGAGACCGCTCGGCGCATCCAGGAGGGGCTCGTGACCTCCCAGGTGCCGCCCATCCCCGGCTTCCAGGTGGCGCTGCGCCTGGAGCCCGCCCTGGAGACCGGCGGCGACCTCCTGTTCGTCAAGCGCCGTCCCAGCGGCAACTGGCTGGCGGCCGTGGGGGATGTCTGCGGCAAGGGCCTCGCCGCGGCCCTCTACATGGCCCAGGCCACCGCCCTGCTTGAGCAGGCCGCCCAGAGCGAGGACCAGGGTCTGGCGGAGATCCTGGCATCGCTGGACCAGACCCTCCGTCACCTCCTGGGCCAGCGAGGCTTCCTCACCCTGATCCTGCTGGAGTGGGACGCGGCCGGGAACTACCGGCTGGCGCGGGCCGGTCACCCCGGCGCGCTGTTCCTCCAGCATCCAGGCGAGGATGGCACCACGGAGCTGACCCCGGGCGGACGGGGGCTGGGCCTCCGCCCGGCGGGCCCCGGCGACTGGAAGGTCACCGAGGGCACCCTGCCTCCGAAGGGCTGGCTGGTGCTCTACAGTGACGGGCTCTCCGAGGCCATGAACCGCGATGGCGAGCTCTACGGCCTGCCCCGGCTCTGCACCCAGCTGCGGCGCCTCTGGGGCACCGGCAGCCCCCGGGCGGCCTGCGAGGCCATCTTCCAGGATGTGTCCGCCTTCGATACCCGGAACCCGGATGATCGCACCCTGTTTATCCTGGGAAGAGAGGCCTGAATGCGACGCTCCTCCTTCCGCTGGACCATCCCGACCCTGCTGGCCCTCCAGCTGGCCCTGCTGTGGGTCCAGGGCGCCCAGCTCTATCGCCAGAACCAGCTGCTCCAGGGGCTGCGCGAGGACATCCAGACCCTGTCCGACTACTTCCAGGACGGGAAGACGCCGGGCCAGGAGCAGGAGGACGGCCCCGCGGTCCCAGCCCGCTACCAGGCCCCGAACCCGCCGCCCCGGCGCGTCGCAGTCCTGGGCGCCGAAGAAGAACAGGACGCCACCAAGGAGCTGAAGGCCTCCCGGGACTCGGCCCAGAAGGCCAGCAAGGACGCCCGCGAGGTCCAGTCGAAGCTCTCCATCGAGGAGAACGTCCGCAAGGCCGAGGAGACCCGCAAGGTCAACGCCGCCACCACCAGCTGGCAGCGCTGGGTCTATGGCGCCCTCGCCTGCGTGGTGGCGGGCCTGATCGCGCGGGCCATCCTCCGCCGGAACAGCTGATGTCCCTCCTCGAGTATCTTCAGGCCGATCCCGAGTGCCGGAACCTGGCCGAAGGGGCCATCCACGCCGTGGCCCCGGCCCTGGATGATCCGGATCCCGCGCATCTGATCCTGCAGCTGGACGAGTGGGCCTTCGCCCTGGCGGGCCGAATGCCCCTGCCCTGGAACACCCACAAGGCCATCGACGCCCTGAACGACCTCCTCTTCGTCGAGCTGGGCTTCCGGGGCGACCGGGAGACCTACGACGACCCGCTGAACGCCCTGCTGCCCGAGGTGGTCGCCCGCCGCAAGGGCCTGCCCATCGCGCTCTCGATCCTGTGGGTGGACCTGGCCCGGCGGATGGGCTTCGATGCCGTGGGCGTGGGCCTGCCCGGCCACTTCATCACCGCCCTGCGCACGGACTTCGGGCTGCTCTGCTTCGACCCGTTCCACCAGGGCCGGCCCGTGGGCGAGGAGGGCGGCGAGCACCTCGTCAAGGCCGCAACGGCGGGCCGGGTGGCCTTCCACGCGGAGATGCTGCGCGCCACGCCGGACCGTCAGATCCTCGCCCGCCTGGTGCGCAACCTGCACCAGCGCTTCATGCAGGCCGAGAGCTGGGACGAGGCCATCTGGACCAGCACCCACCTCGTGCTGCTCGACGCCGGGAACCCGCGGCCCCTCAAGGAGCGCGCCTTCGTGCACCTCCAGCGGAACGAGCCCGGCCCCGCCCTGGTCGACCTGCGCGAGGCCCTCCTGCTGAGCCCCGAGTCCGATCCCGAGATCCAGGCCTGGCTGCAGCAGCTCGAGAAGTAGGACGCCCCTACCGGCTGAGCTCACCAAACGGCATGAATGCAGAGCGCAGCCTCAGCGTAGGTTTTCTACAGATCCTCTCAGGTTTTTTCCCACTTCCTCCGATAGACTGGGAAGGACGACAACCTGCTTTTTTTTCCGGAGTCGGCATGACGTTCAACCTGGGAGTGCGGATCTGTGGCCTGGCTCTGGCGGGGCTCAGTTTCCTCCAAGCCGCCTCTCCCCGCGCCCACGGGGGCCAGCTGCTGCTGAAGTCCGCCTCGGCCCTGGTCCTGGACCAGGCCACCGGCCAGACCCTGCTGGAGAAGCAGGCCGGCGCCGTGCTGCCCATCGCGTCCATCACCAAGCTCATGACGGCCATGGTGCTGCTGGATGCCCACCTGGATCCGCAGGAGACCCTCACCATCAGCAAGGATGACAAGGACGAGCTGCGGCACAGCAAGTCGCGGCTGCCCGTGGGCACGCGGCTGCCCCGGGAGCAGGCCCTCCTGCTGGCCCTGCTGGCCTCGGAGAACCGCGCCGCCCACGCCCTCGGCCGCACCTTCCCCGGCGGTCTCTCGGTCTTTGTCCAGGGCATGAACACCAAGGCCAAGGCCCTGGGGCTGGTGGGCGCCCGCTTCGTGGATCCCTCCGGCCTCTCCAGCGCCAACGTGGCCACGGCCCATGACCTGGCCCGCATCCTCGAGGCCGCCTACGGCTACCCCGAGATTCGCGACTTCACCACCCGTCCGGATACCACCATCGTGGCCGGGCGGCGGCAGATCCAGTTCCCGAACACCAACGCCCTGGTGCGCAACCCGCGCTGGACCATCGGGCTCTCCAAGACCGGCTACATCGAGGAGGCCGGCCGCTGCCTCGTCATGCAGGCCAGCCTGGCCAACCGCCCCGTGCTGATCATCCTGCTGGACTCCTGGGGCAAGTACACGCGCCTGGGGGATGCCAACCGCATCAAGCAGTGGCTGGAAGCCCGCCTCGGTCCCAAGGGCTGAGCCCCGTGCTGATCCCCGGCGTCGAGCCGCCCTTTCCGCTGAGCTGGGGCTTCTCCACCCGCCTGGACGAAGGCGGTGACCTGCCCGCCCGCCGGCTCAACCAGGTACACCGCTGCGGCGTGGTGGAGGCCGGTGACGCGGTGGTGGACGCCGACGGCCTCTGGACCACCCGGCCTGGCCAGCGCATCGGCGTGCGGGTGGCGGACTGTGTGCCCATCCTGCTGGCGGGTCCCCTGCCCGGCGGCACTCCCTGGGTGGCGGCCCTCCATGCGGGCTGGCGCGGCGCCACGGGCTTCGGCGACCCCGAGCCCAGCGGCGGCATCCTGCGGCGCGGCGTGGCCCGCTTCCGCGCCCTGGGCGGCGCTCCGGCGACCCTGGTCTGGGCCTTCGGTCCCGCCATCCTGGCCTGCCACTTCGAGGTGGGTCCCGAGGTGATTGAGGCCGCGCGCCAGGATCCCGCCTGGCGGGAGGACCTCCAGTCCACCGGTCCCACTGGCAAGCCCCACCTGGACCTCCACGCCTTCCTGCGGGCCCAGGCCCTGGACCTGGGCCTGGACCCCGCCCAGGACGGCACCGTGGCCCTCTGCACCGTCTGCCGCCCCGACCTGCTCTACTCCTACCGCCGCGGCGACACCCAGGGCCGCCAGTGGGGCTGGGTCGAGATCGGGTGAGCGTCAGCGATGCCGGGTATCCTGATGGACTGCCACAGGGACTCACCATGCTGAACATCACCGACATCCGCATCACCAAGGTCGAGGGCGACGACAAGCTGCGGGCCTTCGCGGCCCTGGTCTTCGACGACTGCTTCCTGGTGGGCGACCTGCGCGTGGTGGAAGGCGAGGATGGGTTCTTCGTGGCCATGCCCAGCCGCCGCAAGCGGGACGGGAGCTTCAAGGACATCGCCTACCCCCTGAACAACCCCCTCCGCGAGGAACTCGAGACCAAGGTCCTGCTGGCCTACGAGACCGCCACCGGCCGCCGCGCCATCAGCCGCATCGAGCGCGAAGAGACGAACGAAGTGCGCCCTGACCTCCTCGGCGTCGCGGAGTTCGGCTTCACGCCCAAGTCCGGCAGCTGAACCGGTCGGCGCCTCGGCCGCCCTGCCCCTTGGGCCGAACCCAGACCCACGCTATCCTTGCCTTTCCGCCTGGGGAGTAGCCAAGTGGTAAGGCAGCAGGTTTTGATCCTGCGTACCGAGGGTTCGAATCCTTCCTCCCCAACCAGACGAGCGCCTGGCAGTTTGCCAGGCGCTCGTGTTTTCAGTTCAGAGGAATCCAGCGCGGGAGGTGACCCGGCCGACCCTCACCCCCTCAAGGCATCCCAATCAGGTTGTGGGCCACGCAGTGGGGCTTGGCCTGGGCCATGGTGTTCACGTAGTTGAGGACGTTCACACGGTAGGCGGCGGGGGTGTCCGTGAACTGGAGCTCGGCCTGCACCAGCCCTGACTGGGCCACCTCGGCGCTATCCACCCGGACGACCTTGGCGCCGGTTGAGCCCATGGAGAGGGCCTGACTGATCAGCTCCAGGCCCTCGAGCTGGGAGTCATTCACCATGCCGCCCACGAAGGCCAGGGGGACCTGGATGCGACAGCCGTCGGGGCCCAGGTTCAGTACGGGGACGTTGTCGTAGGACTGCCCCCCGAACTGGAAGCGGGCGCTGCACTCGCGCTTGACGAAAACTCGGGACTTGCTCGTGATGCTCATGGGTGACTCCTGGGGTTGGCGATCAGCCAGTGGTGGGAAGGTGCTGGGCGTGTCGGGTGTGCCGACAGGAGTTAGTTTCGGTCGCCGACTTTACCTGAGCCAACGGAATGATCTGATACTAAAAATCGATAGACCCGATGGGAGCCCTGTGGACACTCGCACGCTACTGACCTTCAGCACGGCGGCCCGCACCTTGAGCTTCACCAAGGCCGCCGCCACCCTCGGCTACGCCCAGTCGAGCGTCACCTCTCAGATGAAGACGCTGGAGGAGCTGCTGGGCTACCCGCTCTTCAACCGCGTCGGGAACCACCTGCAGCTCACGGAGCCGGGGCACCGGTTCCTGGTCTACGCCGAGCGGATCCTCGCGCTAACGGAGGAAGCCATGGCCGCCACCGAAGGCGAGTCCGAGGTGGGCACCGTGCGCTTCACGGCGCCGGAGTCCATCTGCACCTACCTGCTGCCGCCGGTGCTCAAGGCCTTCAACGCCGAGTTCCCCAAGGTGCGGCTGCAGTTCGTCCCCGGCTACGCCCGGGACTTCAAGCGCCTGGTGCTGGAGGGCGCCATCGACTGCGCCATCGTGCTGGAAGAGCCCTTCCCCTCCAAGACCCTGGCCGTCGAGAAGCTGCGGGACGAGGAGATCCTCATCCTCGCCGCCCCGACCCACCGACTGGCCTCCGCGTCGGGCATCACAGCCCAGGACCTGGTGGGCGAGGCGGTGCTGCTCAAGGCCCTCGGCTGCAGCTACCGCAACCACTTCGAGCGGCAGCTCTTCGCGGCGGGGGCCCACGCGGGCAGCGGCCTGGAGTTCCAGACCGTCGAGACCATCAAGCGCTGTGTGGAAGTGGGTCTTGGCGTCGCCCCCCTGCCCCGCATGGCCGTGGAAGAGGACCTGCGGGCGGGCCGCATCGTGTCCCTGCCCTGGAAGGGCGAGCCCATCCGGATATCGACGTTCCTGGTGTGGAACCCCCAGCGCCACCTCGGCTCCGCCGAGAGCGCGTTCCTGCAGCATGTCCGGAGGATGCTCAGCACTAGCCTCTAGAGCGCCCCCGTTTTTCCGCAGGCAACCAGGACCCACTCAGTTGTAGGCGACCTTGACCTCGGTGGCCTCGTCCAGCAGGGGTTGGATCAGCTCGTGGAGGTTCTCATCCTTCCAGAAGCTAAGGGTCTCGTGGCGGTCCTGGTATTTCTGGGGGATGGGATGGGTGCCGATCACCACGGGCAGCCCATAGGCGGACTCGATGTAGGCCTTGAACTGCCGGATGCTAGGGCAGGGCGGATAGCCCACCACCAGGCACGTGGCCAGGTGCAGGACCTCGGCCCCGTTCCGCTTCATCTCCTCGGGCACGTATTCGACGTTGCCCCCGGGGCAGCCCCCGCAGGTGGCGTAGCCGACGACCTCCACGGTCTCCTCCGCGGCATAGCGGGCGAAAGAGCCGCGCCGCTCCCGCACGGCCCGGAAGCACTTGCCCCCGCCGCACCCCTGATAGCGCCCGCAGATGATGATGCCGACCTTGGTCATGGCTGCCTCCCCTTCCCTGCTTGGATGAGCTGCTGCTTCCTGGGGAAGCTCCAACGGAAGGTGCGGGTTTGACGGCACCCCGACGAAGATTGGCCCCGGTCCCACCATAGGCCTTCGGCCGCAGGTGGGAAGCGGAATAGTCTGTGCCAGCCGACTGGAACCCCCCTGGAGGGGACCTTTCCGCCCGAATTAGCTGCTGGCGCCGAAGCTCGGGGGCATCTGGGCGGCCACCACCTCGCCGCGGGCCGTGGGCTTGCCACCGGACAGCACGGTGACCTCCACCACCACCTTGCGGCCCCGGATCTCCTTCACCCGGCCCCGGAGCTCGATCTCGGTGTCGATGGGGGTCGGTGCCAGGTAGTCCACATGCAGGGACGCGGTGACGAACCGGAAGGGCGGCAGGCTGTCCAGGGGGCGCTCCTCATGCCGATACATGGCGGCGGCGGCCGTGCCGGTGCTGTGGCAGTCCACCAGGGAGGCGATGAGGCCGCCGTAGACATAGCCTGGAATGGCGGTGTGCTCCGGTCGCGGCATATAGCGGGTCACGGACTCCTCGCCCTCCCACACCGTGCGGATCTGGTGGCCCAGCTCATTCAGGCGCCCGCACCCGTAGCAGTGGGCGACGTTTTCGGGATAGTGATCCTGGAAAACCGGGCTGGTCATGAGACCTCCGAGGGGTTAATTGTGGTTGATTACATTAAGTTTAACTGCAATTGACCGAGAGAGCCACCGGGTCTATTCGCCGTCTTCTTGCTGGAGCGCGGCCTCGCAGGCCAGGGGCACGGTGTGGGTGCCCTTCCACATGGCATAGCGGCGAAAGCCGCCCGAGAGGTTGCGCACCCGGTAGCCATGCTGCGTCAGCAGCCGCGCCGCGATGTAGGCCCGCACCCCCACCTGGCAGAACACCAGGTACTCGTTCTCCTTCGGCAGCTCGGAGAGGCGCTCCCGCAGATCATCCACGGGCAGGCAGCGCGAGCCGTGGATGGTGCCCTGGGCGTGTTCCTGGGGGTTCCGGACATCCAGCAGGATCTGGTTTTCGCCCAGACCGACGAGCTCCTCCGGCTCCCACAGGCCCATGTCGCCCCGGACCACATTCGACGCCACAAAGCCGGCCATGTTCACCGCGTCCTTGGCGCTGCCGAAGGGCGGCGCGTAGCAGAGCTCCAGGTCCTCCAGGTCGAAGACCGTGAGCCCTGCCCGCTGGGCCACTGCAATCACGTCGATCCGCTTGTCGACGCCAGCCATGCCCACGGCCTGGGCCCCGAGGATCCGCCCGTCCTCGGGCGCGAAGAGCAGCTTCAGGGTGATGGGATGGGCCCCCGGGTAGTAGGTCGCGTGGTCGGCGGGGTGCACGTAGATGCGCTGATAGGCGATCCCCTTGCGCTGCAGCGCGGCCTCTGAGAGCCCGGTCATGGCGAAGCTCAGGTCGAAGACCTTGCAGATGGCCGTGCCCTGGGTGGCCTTGTAGCGGCTGGCCCGGCCCAGGACCACCTCGGCGGCGATGCGCCCCTGGCGGTTGGCCGGTCCCGCCAGCGGGATCAGCGCCGGCTCGCCGCTGACGAGCTCGCGGACCTCCACGGCGTCCCCCACCGCGTAGATGTTGGGCTGGCTGGTGCGCATCTGGTCGTCCACCTGGATGCCGCCTGCGGGTCCGAGGGCCAGCCCCGCCTGACGCGCCAGGCTGGCTTCCGGCCGCACGCCCACGCACAGCACGACCAGGTCGCAGGCGATCGAGTCGCCGCTGTCCAGGACGGCCACGAGGCCTTCCGCCTCGGCCGTGAATCCCGCGACGGCCCGCCCGAGCCGCAGGTCCACCTGCTGGCGCCGAAGCTCCTCATGCAGGGGAAAGGTCATCTCGGTGTCGGCCACCCCCAGGACGTGCGGCAGCCGCTCCACCAGGGCCACCGCCATGCCCCGGTGCCGGAACTGCTCCGCCAGCTCCAGCCCGATGTAGCCCGCCCCGACGATCAGGGCCTTGCGGGCCATCGGCTTCGAGGCGACCGCCAGGATGGCGTCCATGTCCCCCATGTTCCGCAGCGTGAAGATGCCCGGCAGCTCGACCCCGGGCACCGGGGGACGGATGGCCTCGGCCCCGGGACTCAGGATCAGCGCATCGTAGGGTTCGCGGACCTCTTCGCCCGTCACCAGGTTGCGGGCGACCACGACCTGGGCTGCGGGATCGATGGCGATCACCTCCGTCTGCACCCGCACGTCGATCTCGAAGCGCGCCTTGAGGCTGGCCGGGGTCTGCAGCAGCAGCCGCGCGCGGTCGGTGATGACCCCGCCGATGTGGTAGGGCAGGCCGCAGTTCGCGAAGGAGACATAGGGCCCCCGCTCGAAGACCACGATGCTGGCGGTCTCGGACAGCCGTCGGGCCCGGGCGGCCGCGCTGGCGCCACCGGCGACGCCGCCGACGATCACGATTCGAGGGGCACGGGTCATGGGGTTCCTTTGCAGGTGTGGCGCTGGGTCTTCAGGAGGCGGGAAGAGGCACCGCCCCGGTCACTTCTTCGCGAGCCAGTCACTCAGCTGCGCGCCGGTGCTGAAGGCGCCCACGTGGCGCTTGACCTCCTGGCCCTTGGCATTGAGCACCAGCAGCGTCGGGTAGGCCTCCACCTTGAAGCGCATGGCGACCTTCATGTTGTCGGCCATCTGGCGGCGGTCCCGGGTCTCGGTCATCAGGGAGACCGGGATGACCTTGCCGAGGGCCTGCTGGGCCTCGGCGCTCGGGAACACATTGGTCTTCAAGTGCTGGCAGGGCGGGCACCACTCGGCCCAGACATCCACGAAGATCAGCTTGCCTTCCTTGGCGGCTCGCTTTTGCGCGGCGCCAAGGTCGTATTCCCAGCCCGCTGGAGCCGCCGCCACCAGGTTCACCGTGCAGAGCAGAAGGGCAGGAAGCAGTCGCATGGATCCTCCACCGCCGGGAGCACTTCACACCGGCCTCCCCGATTCTAATATATTCCTGTATAGTTAATAATTATTTTCTTCATGGGGCCCCTGTCCTGATCGGCGGACCCCTCCCCATCGCCGAGGAACACCCGCCATGCAGCCGACCCCCTCCCCCTCCGACTTCTGGGACCAGCGCTACACCGAGTCAGGCTGGGCCTACGGCACGACACCCAATGACTTCCTGGAGACCGAGGCCGGCCGCATCCCCCAGGGTGCGGTGCTAAGCCTGGCGGAAGGCGAGGGGCGCAATGCCGTCTTCCTGGCGAGCCGAGGTCATCGGGTCGAGGCCGTGGACCAGTCTTCAGCAGGCCTCGCCAAGACCCGGCTGCTGGCCGCCGAGCATGGCGTCGCGGTGCGCACCACCCAGGCCGACCTCGCATCGTTCGACTTGGGCCAAGGCTGCTGGCAGGGTATTGTGTCGATCTTCGTGCACCTGCCTTCGCCCCTCCGCCGGCGGGTGCATGCAGCGGTGGTGGCGGCCCTGGCACCAGGGGGTGTCCTGGTCTTCGAAGCCTATGCCCCCGCTCAGCTGACCCTGGGAACGGGCGGGCCCCGGGAGCTGGCCCTTCTCGGGTCCCTGGCTGAGCTGACCGGGGAGTTCACCGGCCTGGAGCTGCTGGTCGCCCGCGAGGTGCAGCGGGAGGTCCAGGAGGGGAAATACCACCGAGGGACCAGCGCCGTCGTCCAGATCGTCGCGCGGAAGCCTGCCCTGGCCCCCAAGGGCTGAGAGACCTACCGCAGCGCCCGGCGCAGCTCTGCGGCGATGGCCTCCGGCGGGACGCCCTGGGGCAGCTTGGCCACCAGCCGGCCATCCGGGGCGATGACGTAGAGCTCGGCGCTGTGATCCACCGCGTACTGCCCCGCGGCATCGGGCACCTGCTTGGCATAGAGGACGCCGTAGCGGCGGGCCAGGGCCTCCAGCTCGACGGGGGTGCCGGTGACGCCGCGCAGCTGCGGGTGGATGGCGCCCACGTAGGTCTTGAGCAGGGCCGGCGTGTCGCGCTCGGGGTCCACGGAGATGAGGATCCCGGCCACGCGCGCCCGCTCCTCGGGCCTGAGCAGCTGGAAGGCCGCGGCCTCGTCCATCAGCGCCGTGGGGCAGATCCCCGGACAGGCGGTGTAGCCGAAGAAGAGCAGCACCACCCTGCCCCGCAGGTCATGGAGGGCCAGCGGCCCGTCCGCGGACTGGAGGGTGAAGTCGCCGCCCGGGGGCAGCCCCGCGGCACCCGTGGTGCGGCTCAGCGAGAAGAGCCCGAGCAGGACCAACCCCGCCACGAAGGCGAGGGCGAGCAGGCTGCGGCGGGAGGCTGGCATGACCATTCAGGTGGTCCGCGCGGGCCGGACCAGGGCCTCGCGGATGGGCAGGTTGACCAGCGCCGCCGCCGTGGCGAGGGCGATGTCGGCGTACCACATGAGCTGGTAGCTGCCCAGGCCGGTGATGGCCAGGCCGCCCAGGTAGGCACCGAAGAAGGCGCCAGTCTGGTGGCTGAGCAGGGTCAGCCCGAACAGCGTGGCGAGGTAGCGGATGCCGAACAGCTTGCTGACAAGCCCCGCCGTCGGCGGCACCGTGGCCAGCCAGGTAAAGCCCAGTGCCATGGCGAAGAGGTAGAAGGTCAGCGCGCCCTTGGGGGCCACCAGGTAGATGGCGATCATGACGGCGCGGAGGCCATACATCCAGAACAGGATGAACTTGCTGCGGTAGCGCTGGACGCACCAGCCCGCGAAGAGGCTGCCGGCGATGTTGGCGAGGCCGATGATGGCCAGGGACCAGCTCGCCACCTGGGGCGGCAGGCCGCAGAGCGTGACCTCGCCTGGCAGGTGGGTGACCAGGAAGGCGATGTGGAAGCCGCAGGTGAAGAAGCCCGCATGCAGCAGCAGGTAGCTGCGATCGCCCATCGCATCCACCACCGCCGGCCAGACGCCCTTGTCCTCGGGGCCGTAGTGCACGGGCGCCAGGCCCGGCTTCTTGCGCAGCAGCGCCGTCAGCGGCAGCGCGGACAGGGTCAGCGCCGCCAGAGACAGCATCGCGCCCACCCAGCCGAAGACCAGGAGCAGCTTCTGGATCAGCGGCGCGAACAGGAACTGGCCGAAGGAGCCGCCCGCGTTGATGATGCCCGAGGCCATGCCCCGCTTCTCCGCCGGCACCCGCTGAGCCGAGGCACCGATCAGCACCGAGAAGCTGCCCGCCCCGGAGCCCGCGGCGGAGAGGATGCCCAGGGTGAGGATCAGCCCCCAGGACTGCTTCATGAAGGGCGTCAGGGCGCTGCCCAGGGCCAGGAGCAGGATGCCCCCCGCCAGCACCCGCGCAGGCCCGTGGCGGTCCGCCACCGCCCCGGCAAGGGGCTGCACCGCGCCCCAGACGAACTGCCCGATGGCCATGGCCAGGGAGATGCTGGCGATGCCCAGCCCCGTGGAGGCGTTCAGCGGCGCCACGAAGAGCCCCTGCGACTGCCGCGCCCCCATGGTCACCATGAGAATCGCCGCCGCCACCAGCGTCACCAGCCAATAGGCTCGGGGATTCGCGGGATCGGTGGCAGTCATGGGCGGGCCTTGGGGAACAGTGGTCGACGTTGGGACAGGGATGCCTCCAGGGGAGCCCAGCGCCGCGGCCGGGTCAAGCAAACATCCAGGCCAGCAGGCAACCTCTAAACAATCAGGTTCATCCGGGATTTCGGGGACAGAGCCTCGACACGCCACCCCGACTCCCTGTGTATTCTCCGCACGCTCAGGGAAAAGCAACCACTCTCGCAGAGAAAAGACGAGGTGAGCGGAGGGGCGCTGAGGGCTCCGGGTTAGCGCTTTTCTCTGCGAACCTCAGCCCTCTCCGCACCCTCTGCGAGAGTAGTTCTTCTTCCCCCACGAGTTGGATGAATCCATGGAGAGTTGGCATTCCCAAAAATCCAGGTAGAACCAAAATCACCGGTTCGCATCCCAGATTCAACTGACTGACCTTATGCCCGTCCATCCCATTTATCCCCCTCATCTCTGGTTTCGTTTCTGATCCTGAATACCCGGGGAGGCGTCTGGCCGCCAACCAAGTAGGCTCATAGGCGGTCCCAGTGCCTCTGGAGGGTCTCCCGATGAAGATGGTCCAGCACCAGCCCCTGCGCCTCGCCGCCACCCGCCTGCTTGAGGCCACGGGCGCGAGCCCGGAGGACGCCCGCATCGTGGCGGATCACCTGGTGGACTCGAACCTCTCGGGCCACGACAGCCACGGGGTGGGCATGCTGCCGCACTATGTCCGGGCCATCGCCGCCGGGCTGCTGGATCCCAAGGCCCAGGCCTCGATGGAGGACGCCGGGGGCGCGATCCTCTCGGTGGATGGTTGCAACGGCTACGGGCAGGTCGTCGCGCGCCGCGGCACCGCCGCCGGCATGGCGCGGGCCAAGGCCACGGGGATCGCCCTGGTGGCGCTCCGGGGGGCCTTCCACATCGGGCGCATCGGCACCTACGCGGAGCAGGCCGCGGCGGAAGGCCTCGCCTCCATCCACTTCGTCAACGTCGTGGGTCACGCCCCGCTGGTGGCCCCCTTCCGGGGCAGCGACGCGCGCTTCGCCACGAACCCCTTCTGCGTGGCGGTCCCGGCCGCGGCGGACCACCCGGCCGTGGTGCTGGACTTCGCCACCAGCCTAGTGGCGCTGGGCAAGGTGCGGGTGGCCCTCAACAAGGGCGAGACCCTGCCCGAAGGCACCCTCATCGATGCCACGGGGCAAGGCACGACCGATCCCGCGGTGATGTACTCGGAGCCCAGGGGCGCCATCCTGCCCTTCGGCCTCCACAAGGGCTACGGCATGGCCTTCCTGTGCGAGCTGCTGGCTGGCGCCTTCACTGGCGGCGGCACGGTCTCCACGGTGCCCTATGAGAAGGACCGGATCACCAACAACATGCTGTCGATCTTCATCGACCCCGCCCAGCTGCCGGGCGCAGGCGGGCTCGAGGCCCAGGTGGCCGCCGCCATCGAGCACGTGAAGGCCTCGCCCCCCGCAGACCCGGACCTGCCCGTGCTGGTGGCCGGCGAGCCCGAGCTGGCCCACCGCACCCAGCGCCGGGCCGAGGGCATCCCCATCGACGCGACCACCTGGGACCAGCTGGTGGAAGCGGGCCGCTCCCTGGGTGTGGACTTCGCCCCCTGAGTGCACGGAGGAAGGCGCTATGCCTCAGCGAGAAATAAAAAAAGAGGGAACACCGATGAACACCGATAAGTGCTGATCAAGAGCTGATAAAGAAAAAATCATCATGCTCTTATCGGTGTTTATCAGCTTTTATCGGTGTTCATCGGTGGCTGATCTTGTGCTTTCCAGCGCCTGCCGCGACGCGGCTTCTCCCGCGAGCCAGCCGGTGGAGAACGCGAGCTGGAGGTTGTAGCCGCCGGTGTTCGCGTCCAGGTCCAGGACCTCGCCGGCGAAGTAGAGGTTCGCCACTTTCTTCGAGGCCATGGTCCTGGGATCGAGGTCGCGAATGGACACGCCGCCCGCGGTGACGATGGCCTCCTCCCAGCTGCCGTGGCCCGTGACCTCGAAGCGCAGCTCCTTGAGCAGGAGGAGCAGCTGCTTGCGCTTCGCGCCTTGGAGCAGTGCCGCCGGGGCCGCGGGGTCCAGGCCCAGGGCCGCGCCGAAGACCTCGATGAGCGGGGCCGGCAGCAGGGATCGCAGCAGGCTCTTGCAGGTGGCGGCGGGCTGGGCCTCCAGGTCCCGGAGCAGCCGCGCCTCGAGCTTCGCCGGGTCCAGGGCCGGCTTCAGGTCCACGGTCAGCTCCACCTTCCGGCCCGCGGCCTTGGCGTCGACGATCTTCCGGCTCAGCCGCAGGATCGCGGCGCCGCCCAGCCCCTTGGCCGTGAGCTCGGCCTCGCCGAACTCGCCGCCCTGCTTCCGGCCGTCGATCCAGAGGGTCAGCTGCACGTTCTTGAGGGTCAGGCCCAGCGCCTGCTCATAGGTGGGCCGGGTCTCGAGCCGCACCAGGGAGGGCCGCAGCGGCTCGAGGCGGTGCCCCGTGGCCTCGGCGAAGCGGTAGCCATCCCCGGTGGAGCCCGTGGCGGGATAGGACTGGCCGCCGGTGGCCACGATGCCGCAGCGGGCCTCGAGCCGCTGGGCGGGTGACCCCTTGCGCTGGACCGTCAGGCCGTGAAAGACGCCGTCCTGGATGAGCAGGCCCTCGACCCGGGTGTGGGTTACGAGCTCCACGCCCTGGCTGCGCGCCCAGGCGACGAGGGCATCCGCCACATCCCAGGCCAGGTCGCTGTCCGGAAACACGCGGTCGCCGCGCTCGGTCTTGGTCCGCACACCCTGCGCCTCCAGCAGCGCAATGAGGTCGGCATTGAAGAAGGCCTGGAAGGCCTGGCGCAGGAAGCGAGGCTCCGGATGGATCTCCTGGAGGTGCTCCTCCAGGGGCCTCATGTTGGTGATGTTGGCCCTGCCCTTGCCCGTGATCCGCAGCTTCCGGGCCGGCTTCTCCATCTTCTCCAGCAGCAGGACGCGCGCGCCCAGCATGGCGGCCCGGCCCGCGGCCAGCAGTCCCGCAGGACCCGCTCCGATCACGACCACATCGCAGGGGCCCAGCGGCGGGACCCCGGCCTGAGAGGGCGAGCTCACCCCTGCTCCCGGGGCTCGTGCAGCACCAGCTCCATGCGGCACTGCTGGCAGTCGAAGCGGCACTCCAGGCGGGTGGCGCCGTTCTCCAGGAAGAGCGGCCCCTCGGGCTCCGGCAGGCTGCGCCAGGGCTCGGGGTTGTCGTGGAGGCGGCACCAGCCCAGCTCGAACTTCACGCAGTGCCGGGTGGTCATGACCACGCGACCATCCAGGCTGTCCTGCAGCTCCGCCGCCGGCTCCAGAGCCTCGGCCCCCGCCCGCTCGTAGAAGGCCCGGGCCGCGCGGTTGGCGATGTTCCAGGTGTAGTCCAGCTTTCCATGGGGCAGCGGGGCCAGCTGGGGGGCCGCCGCGCGACGTCCCTCCCGGGCCCGGGGCGCGCGGCGCAGGGCCTCCAGGGCCGCGGCGGCCTCGCGCCGGAGGGCGTTGAGCACGCTGACCGGCACGAAGCGCGCCTCGGGCGTGTGCAGCTCCGCCAGCTCGAAGGGCGTGTTCCCCAGGCGGCCCAGGGCCTCCCGGGTGGTCTGGGCCGTGGCGGCCGCGTCCCGGGGCTCGGCGAAGGCGCCGGTGGCCTGGGCTCCCGCCGTGAATCCGGCCGGGTCCTCCAGGCGCAGCCGCGCAGCGCCCTCCGGGAAGTCCAGGGTGGCGGTCACGGGGATCCGGCGGTCCACCTTGGCGCCGCGCAGGACCCGGAGCCAGTGCAGGTCCAGGTTCCGATGGAGCCGGGTGCCGGGGCGGATGCGGGAGGGATCCTGCACGAAGACCTGGCGGCCCGCCACCTCGTTGACCACGGTGCCGGCGGCCTCGGCGCCGTCCGCGAAGGCGAGGCCATCCCCGGGGTGCAGGTCCACGGTGAAGTCCAGCACCAGACGGTCCCCCTGGATGGATTTCACCTCGCCGATGAACTCGCCGAGGTGCTTCCCGGCGTCCGCGTGGCCCATGGCCCGGCGCTGCCCGTCGATGCGGTAGGCGGAGAGGCCGCGCTGGAACGTCTTGGTGGGATCGGGCGTAAACGTCCGGCTCACGGAACCCAGGGAGGCCGCGGCCAGCTCCGGCCGCCGCGCCAGCAGGTCGTCGAGGTTGCGGCGCACGTGGCTCACCACATTCTTCACGTAGTCCGCGTCCTTGAGGCGCCCCTCGATCTTGAAGCTCGTGACGCCGGCTTCCGCCAGGCCATCCAGGTGCCCAGAGAGGTCCAGGTCGCGGATGTTCAGCAGGTGCTTCTCCCGCACCACCACCCGGCCCGCGCCGTCGACCAGGTTCCAGGGCGCGCGGCAGGGCTGGGCGCACTCGCCGCGGTTGCCGCTCCGGTCGCAGATGGCGCCGCTCAGGTAGCAGTGCCCGCTCTCGCCCACACAGAGGGCCCCGTAGACGAAGGCCTCCAGCTCCATGTCCGCGGCCCCGCGGATGGCGCGGATGTCGTCCAGGCTCAGCTCCCGGGCGAGGATGGCCCGGGTGAAGCCGGCGCTGGCGAGGAAGGCCACCCGCTCGGGGCTGTCGCAGGCGGCCTGGGTGCTGGCGTGCAGGGGCAGCGGCGGGAGGTCCATCTCCAGGTAGGCCATGTCCTGGATGATCAGGGCGTCCACGCCGGCTTCAAACAAGCTCCAGGCCTGCCGCCGCGCCTCCTCCAGCTCGTGGTCGTAGAGCAGGGTGTTCAGCGTCGCATAGACCTTCGCGCCCCAGAGCCGGGCCTCCCGGGTCAGCTGCTCGAAGTCCGCCAGCTCGTTGCCCGCGGCCTGACGGGCGCCGAACTGCGGGCCGCCCATGTAGACCGCGTCCGCCCCGCAGCGCAGCGCGAGGGTGCCTTGTTCCAGGTTTTTCGCCGGGGCGAGCAGCTCGAGGGCCATGGTTTCCAGGGTACCAGGCGCGGCGACCTACTTGAGGAAGCCGCGCTTCCGCATGAGGGCGTCGGTGTTCACATCCCGGCCGCGGAAGGCCCGGAAGGCCTCGGCCGGGTCCTTGGTGTTGCCCACGGCCAGGATCTCCTTGCGGAGCCGCGCCGCGACCTTGGGATCCCAGGGCCCCTGCCCTTCCAGGAAGGCCTGCCAGGCATCCGCGGTCAGGGCATCGCTCCAGAGGTAGGCGTAGTAGCCGGCCTCATAGCCGCCCACGCCGCCGCTGAAGATGTGCGCGAACTGCGGGATCCGGTGCCGCATGACGATCTCGGCGGGCATGCCCAGCCGGGTCAGCTCGTCCTTCTCGAAGGCCGCCATGTCGAGGGTTTTGCCGCCGGCCATGTGCAGCTTCATGTCGATGACCGCCGAGGCCAGGTATTCCATGGTGGCGAAGCCTTCGTTGAAGGTCCGGGCCCGGTTGATCTTGTCCAGCATCGTCTTGGGCAGGGGTTTCCCCGTCTGATAGTGGAGCGCGAAGCGGTTCAGCACCTCGGGCGTCTGGAACCAATGCTCATTGATCTGGCTTGGGAACTCCACGAAGTCCCGGGCCGTGTTGGTGCCGGAGACGGTCGGATAGCTGGAGTCGGACAGCAGCCCGTGCAGCGCGTGGCCGAACTCGTGGAACATGGTGGTGGCATCGTCCCAGGAGATCAGCACCGGCTGGCCGGGAGCACCCTTCACGAAGTTGGAGTTGTTGGACACGATGGGCGTCACCCGCTTGCCCAGGTGGGTCTGGAGCCGGTATTCGCTCATCCAGGCCCCGGACCGCTTGCCCTCCCGGGCGAAGGGATCAAAGTAATAGAGGCCCACGTGGGCGCCCTTGGCGTCTGTGACCTCATAGGCGGTGACGTCCGGGTGCTGGACCTCGACGTTGCTGATCTGCCTGAAGCGGAGGCCGTAGAGCTGCCCGGCGGTCCAGAACATGCCCTCGCGGAGCTTGTCGAGCTGGAGGTAGGGGGTGACCTCGTTGAGGTCCAGGTCGTACTTGGCCTTCCGCTGCTTCTCGGCGTAGAAGCGGTAGTCCCAGGGGGCCAGCTTGAAGGTGCCACCCTCCTTGGCCACCAGGGCCTGCATGTCGGCCACATCGGCCCGCACCTGGGCCACACAGGGCTTCCAGACCGCTTCGAGCAGGGCCACGGCCCGGTCGGGGGTGCCCGCCATGGCCTGCTCCACCGCCCAGTGGGCGTGAGTGGTGTAGCCCAGGAGCTGGGCCCGCTCGAAGCGGAGCTTGAGCATCTCCACCGCCACGGCCTTGTTGTCGGTCTTGTCGCCGTTGTCGCCGCGGTTCACGAACGTGCGCCAGACCTTCTCCCGCAGCTCCCGGTTCTCAGCGTAGGAAAGGAAGGGATCGGCGGAGGAGCGGGTGTTGTCGATCACCCACTTGCCCTTGAGACCCCGCTTCTCGGCGGCCCGGGCCGCGGCGGCCTTCAGGTCCTTGGACAGCCCCGCCAGCCCTGCCTCGGACTCGATGAGCGTGTAGGGTGTCGACTCGTCCGCCAGCAGGTTCTGGCCGAACTGCGTGCCCAAGGTGGCCATGCGCTGGTTCAGCTCCCGCAGCCGGGTCTTCTGCGGGCCGGTGAGCTTGGCGCCGCTGCGCACGAAGTTGGTGTAGTAGACCCAGGTCACCCGCTTCTGCTCGGGCGTGAGCTTGGCCTTGGCGGCATTCAGGTGCACGGCCTCGATGCGCTTGAAGAGGGCCTCATTCTGGGTGATCTCGTCCCCGAAGGCCGCGAACTTCGGCGACATCTCCTGCTCGACCGCGGGGATGACGCCCTTGTTCAGCGTGCTCACGTGGACCCCGTAGAGGGCATTCAGGCGGTCCATGGCCGGGCTGGACTGTTCCATGGCCAGGATCGTGTTGGCGAAGGTCGCGGGCTTGGGCTCACTGGTGATGCGCTGGATGGCATCCCGCTGGGCCTGCATGGCCACGCCGAAGGCCGCGGGGAAGTCCGCGGGGTTGACCTTCGACCAGGCGGGCACGCCGCCAAAAGGGCCTTTCCAGGGTGCGAGCATTGCGAAGTCCTTCTTGGAGGCAGTCTGGGGTTGGGCGGCGCGGGCCGGGCTGCCACCCGCCACGATCAACAAGGCGAGGGTCAGGGAAGCTAGGGATTGGGATGACATGGGACTCCCGTTCAGGGTGGGTTCAATCGGGGGCTTCAGGCGTCCGGTTCGGACCTGAAGAACAGCCTCGCCATCCAGACCAGGACGACCAGCATGAGTATGAAGCAGACCAGGAAAAGCAGGAACGGCGACCACTGGGGCGCGATCCGCCATGCGGCCAGGTCAAAGCTGCCGCGGAGCCGGACCAGTCGCAGCACGTGGCGCAGGTAGACCATGCCGAGCAGCGAGAGGAACAGGCAGAGGCCGGACAGCCCGAAGCGCTTCCGGGAATGGAGGTGCAGCGCCGCGAGCGCGAGCGCCAGGGCCAGCAGCAGGACGGGCATCGCCGGCGTTCGCATGTAGGGGCCCAGGTAAGTGTCCAGGGAGACCAGGTAGAGGAAGCCCATGGCGGCGGCAGCGGCCATCCCGCCCACGAAGGCCGCCCGGCCCGTGGCGGCCATGGCCGGTGACTTCCGCCCCAGCACACTCACGAAGAACCCACCCACGGTGAGGGCGCCCAGCACCACGTGGAGCCAGCGCAGGCCGTAGGCGCCCAGAGCGGGGTTCCAGACCCAGCCCGACTGATCCTTGGCATAGAGAGCCCGGAGCAAGTCCGGCTGCTCGGCCAGGGCAAACACCGAGCTGTAGACCAGGCTGGTGTAGAGCAGCCCGAGGGCGGCCAGGGCCAGCAGCCCCAGGCTCACCTGCCCCGTCCGGTGGGCCTGGAAGGAGGTCCGGTAGAACGCGTAGTAGGCCATGATCACGGCCCCGATCACGGCCAGCCAGAACCAGCCGCTGACAATGGTGGCCGCGTAGACCTGCCTGGGATACACCAGCTGCAGGAACAGCAGGGGCGCCACGCCCAGGGACACCGTGGCGGCTGTGGCGGCGGGCAGCACCCGCGCGAGGCCCGCGGCGTCGGGAGCGGACCACTGCTTGCGGACCCCGGCCCAGAGCGCGATCAGGGTCCCGCCCAGCAGGCAGCTCATGGCTGCGAGGTGCAGGGTCAGGGTCAGCAGGTGGAGGATCGTCACCAGCCAGAGGGGGGCAGAGATGAAGCGGTAGTCCGGAAGCGTCATGGCTTGCCTCCTTGGCCGAGGGTCTGGAGGTAGGCCACCAGCGCCTTCCTCTCGGCGGCGTCCCCGGTGTAGGCGGGCATGCCCTCGCCCAGGCTGGAGGCCATGTCGAGCATGCCGCTCAGATCCTCGGCGCTCTGCCCTGCCAGGGACTTGGCCTTGTCGCTGGCGGTGCCGACGGCGTGGCACTTGCCGCAGCGGAGGTCGTAGGCCCGGCGACCCAGGGCGAGACCCTCGACCTGGTAGATGGCGCCCAGAGGCCGGTGGTCCGTGCGCTGGTAGAGGTGGTCGGCGATCAGCCCGGCCTCCCTGGGTGTGCCCAGGAAGGGCGGCATGTTGCCCCGCAGGAGGTGCGCCCCCTGGACCAGCGCCAGGAGGTAAGCTCGGTCCGCGCCGGCCAGGCCGGGCCTTAGGGCCTTGTAGCCGTCCAGCGTGTGGCAGCTGCGGCAGGCGTGGCGGAACAGGTCAGCGCCGTCATCCCCCGTGCGGAAAGTAATCTGGGGCAGGAAGCCGTCGCGCCGGTAGGCGGCCGTCAGGGCCACCTCGGCGCCGTTGCCATACATGTAGCCGGTCAGGATGTAGGGCTTGCGGAGCGACTCCCGGGACCACTCGAAGGCCCCGAACCAGGCCATGCCCAGGGCCATGAAGGCCAGGGCCGCGGCGGTGCCGAAGCGGCGGGGCGCCAGGATCACCAGGGCCACCCCCACAGCACCCAGTGCCGCCGCCAGCCAGAGAGAGAGGACGATGGCCCGAACGGACGTCGGCATGGTCTCCAGGGCCCTGGCCGTGACTTCCGCGGGAATCGCCTTCCAGTACCACGCCTGGGCCAGCGCAGTCACCGCCAGACCCACCACGGCCCAGCCCGCGGCCTGCCGGACCGTGCGGGCCTTGAAGTCGCCTGCCGCCAGGCGGGAGGCCACCAGCAAGGCGTAGAGCCCCGCGAGCATCACGCAGACGCCTGTGCGCAGCACCAGCGAGGGCCAGTAGGTGGGGTTGAAGAAGCCCTGCCAGAAGTCCCCGGTCACCAGCCAGCGGCCCGGGGTGAGCATGAAGGTCAGGATGCCGTTGATCACCACCAGCGACAGCCACGCGGCCACGAAGTAGATCCAGCCCAGGGTGAGGTGGGCCTTCGCGGTCACCCGCTTCCAGCCGTAGAAGTAGAGCATCGCCGCGGCGATCTCCACCACGAAGAAGGTCCACTCCGTGGCCCAGCCCCAGACGTAGTTGTGGATCAGGGCTTCCGTGGCGGCCGGCGCCAGCAGCCCGATCACGAACCAGATGCCCACGCCGGTCAGGGCTCCGGCCACCAGGGTCACCATGGCGAAGAACTTCGAGAGCTTCTCGAGGAACGCCAGGCGGGCCGTGTCCCCGTCCCGGCGCGCCAGGTGCTCATTGACCACCAGGTAGAGCCCGCCCCCGATGGCGAAGTGCGACACGAACACATGGAACACGGCGATGACCGCCATCAGCACGCCGTAGCCGATGGGCTGGTCCCAGAACGGATAGTGCATTCCCTGCCTCCTCGATCAAGCGGCCGGAGCCCGCGAGGAGACCCGGCGTCGGCGTGCCGGAGTCGCTCGGAGGCGCCCCCGGCAGGCCAGACCAGCATCATCATGCCACTCGAGGGTCCTGAATCGAGCTCCGCGCCCTCGGGGAACCGGGCCTCAGACCGGAAGAGCCTGGGGAATCTCAAGAACGAATAAGCTGCCCTGAGGGGCATTGGCCTCCACCCAGATGCGCCCATCGTGGGCTTCAGCCACCACCTTGCAGAAAGCAAGGCCGATCCCCGAGCCGGAATGGGCCGCGAGCTCCCCTTGATGGTGGCGCACAAATTTCTCGAAGATCTGTTCCCGCATGTGCTCAGGAATGCCTTGCCCCTGGTCCCGCACTTCCAGGCGCACACCGCCATGGGTGGAGTAGGCCTCGATCCGGGTGTGACTGCCGGAGGGTGAATACTTCATGGCATTCTCGACGAGATTCACCAGAAGCCTGCGCAGGAAGTCCTGGTCAGCCTCGATCTCCAGGCCGGAGGGGCAGACCCAGGCAAGGTCGTGCTTTCTGGACTGGGCCTGGGATTCCATTTCCTGCAGGAGCCCGGGAAGCCAGGTGCTCAGCTGAATTCGGGACTTATGGAGCTCCAGTCCCAACTCCTCGGCCTGGCCGATGTCGAGGATGTTCTGGATCATCCGTCCCATCTGGCTGCCCGTGTCCCGGAGCCGGCGGATTTGCACCTTGTGGGCAGGGGTGTTGTCATCCCGCTCGCTGAGCAGTTCCAGCCCTACCTGGATCGCCGAGAGCGGATTCTTCAGGTCATGGACGATGAACTGGAACAGCTGCTCCCGCTGCTTCTGGAGCTCAAGCAGGCTGTCCCTCTCCCCCTGAATTTCCGCCTGGAGCCTCTTGAGTCGCATGAGGCTCCGGATCCTGACGATCAGCTCCCCGGAAAGGACCGGCTTCCGCAGGAAATCATCACCCCCAGCCCGAAAGGCCAGGGTATGAATGTCCGGCCGTTCATCTCCTGTGAGGAAGATGATGGGCAGCAGATCACCATGCGGCATCTGACGGATTCTTTGACAGACTTCCAGCCCATCCATCTCGGGCATCTGGATATCCAGGAGGATCAAGTCCGGGGCGTAGGAGGCGAGCTGGGCCAGCGCCTGGGGGCCGCCTTCGGCGGTTTCAACGTGGTATTGCCCCCGCTCGAGCATGGCCCTGAGACTTCGGCGCGACAGGGCATCGTCATCCACGACGAGAACCCTGGCCCCGTGGTCTGCCCTGCGGAACATGACGGGCTGGTTATCCATCCAAACCTCTAAGGACTCCTCGTAAAGAATCTCAAAATTCTTTATTTTGATTTTTTTATCATAGCCTTCAGCTTCCAGCGTATACCCATTAATGAGTATTGATGTAGGGTATCAGTTCGGAATCCGGGCCAGGAGCTGGAGGTCCGCCTGACCCGGCCCAGCCTGGAGGAGCTGCAGCTTGCCGAGGGCCAGCAGGTCTACGTGTGCCCCAACCGGGTGCAGGTCCTGGCCGGGGGCTGCATCATTTGAAATGACTTTTTTATCCAATTAAATATTTCTTGGCGTCAATAAATATTCAACCTACGTTTGAGTTCTATCGTCTTACCTGAGGATCTCTGTCCAACCAGGTAACCCCTCAGCGCCAGGCCTCCCGGGGCTTTGCCGGGCAGACAGAAAGGACACGCAGGCTCCCATGGGTCGTCTTCCGTTTCATCCGGCCATCAACCCGTTCCCGGTCTTCACGATCCTGATGGCGAGCGGCTGTCTGCTCATGGCGCTGATCCGGCCCGCGGCGGAGCGCGAGGAGTGGGTCTACCGTTCCTGGCTGCTCGTACTGACGGGGCTGGCCATCCTGCCCTTCGTGCTCCTCTCGGGCCGTGCCTGGAGCCTGTCCATGGGGTTCTGGCCCCGGGTCGCCCCCTGGCCCACCGGGCAGGCCGCCCATGGCCTGCTCCGGCCGCATGTGATCGGGGCCGCCCTGTCCACCACCCTGATCCTGCTCTCGACCGGTGCCTTCTGGCTCTACCGGCGTGCCCGGGGGCCGCTGTGGCTGCTCTGCGTCCTGGTGCTGAGCGCAGCGGTGCTGACGGGCTACACCGCCCATCTCGGCGGAGAGATGGCCTTCGGTGAGCCCGCCTCGGAAACCGGAACCTGAATCCGAGGCGGGCTCTGCGGGCCTAGGCGCTGAGGATCAGCTGGCAGCTTCGGTGCGGAGGCCGCTGCCATCCTCGACCGGGCTGCGGTCGTCCAGGCGGTTGGCGGAGCTGAGCACCGCCTGCAGCGAAGCCTCCAGGATGTCCGCGTGGCGCCCCACCCCGCAGCGGGAGGAGCCGTCGGCGAGCCGCAGCATGACGTAGGCGATGGCTTCCGCGCCCTCGCCCCGGCCCAGGGCGTGCTCACTGTAGTCAGACACGTGGACGTCCAGGTTGAAGGTCTCCTGGAACGCATGCAGGAAGGCGTCGATGGGGCCGTTGCCTTCGGCCTGGATCACCACCTTCGTGCCCCGGTCCAACAGGGTGGCTGTCATGCGGCACTTCTCCCGGGACAGGCGGTGGGTCTCGTAGTCCGTAAGCTCGAAGCGGCCCAGGGAGAGGTACTCACGCTCGAAGGTCTCGAAGACCTGGTCCGAGCTCAGTTCCTCGCCGGTGCGGTCCGTGATGCGCTGCACCACCTGGCTGAACTCCTGGGCCAGGGCCTTGGGCACCGCGAAGCCGTGGTCCTGCTCCAGCAGGAAGGCCACGCCGCCCTTGCCAGACTGGCTGTTGATGCGGATGATGGGCTCGTACTGGCGGCCCACGTCGGCGGGATCGATGGGCAGGTAGGGCACCTCCCAGTAGGGGTTCTTCTCCTGCTTCATGGCCTCGAGCCCCTTTCGGATCGCGTCCTGGTGCGAGCCGCTGAAGGCCGTGAACACCAGCTCTCCGGCGTAGGGATGGCGCGCGGGCACCGGCAGGCGGTTGCAGTGCTCGGCCACCTTCACGAGGGCCGGCAGGTTGCTCAGGTCCAGCCCGGGATCGACGCCCTGGGTGTAGAGGTTGAGGGCCACGGTGACCACGTCCACGTTGCCCGTGCGCTCGCCGTTGCCGAAGAGGGTGCCCTCCACGCGGTCCGCGCCAGCCAGCAGGGCCAGCTCCGTGGCAGCCACGGAGCAGCCGCGGTCGTTGTGGGTGTGGATGCTGATCAGGGCCTGGTCGCGATGCCGCAGGTTGCGGTGCACGTACTCAATCTGGTCCGCGTAGCGGTTGGGCGTGGTCACCTCCACGGTGGCCGGCAGGTTCAGGATGACCTTCTCGCCGGGCGCGGGTGCCCAGGCTTCGATGACCGCATCGCAGACCTCCGTGGCATAGTCCACCTCCGTGGAGGTGAAGCTCTCCGGGGAGTATTCGAGTGTGACCTGGCTGCCCGTTAGGGCCTTGGCCGCTTGCTTTACCCACTGCGTGCCCTGGATGGCCAGGTCCAGCACGGCGGCCTGATCCAGGCCGAAGACCACCCGGCGCTGCAGGGTAGAGGTGGAGTTGTAGAGGTGCAGAATCACCCGGGGGGCTCCCTGCACTGCTTCCACCGTGCGGTTGATGAGGCTCTCCCGGGCCTGGGTCAGCACCTGGATGGTGACGTCAGCAGGGATACGGTGCTCTTCGATGAGCTGGCGGACGAAGTCGAAGTCCGTCTGCGAGGCCGCCGGGAAGCCCACCTCGATCTCCTTGAAGCCCATCTTCACCAGGGTCTCGAAGAGCAGGAGCTTGCGGTCGGAACCCATGGGCTCAACCAGGGCCTGGTTGCCGTCCCGCAGGTCCACGCTGCACCAGATGGGCGCGGCGGTGATCTCCTGATCGGGCCAGGCGCGCTGGGGCAGGCTGACGAGGGGGATGGGGCGGTAGCGGCGGGCTTGCATGGAGTCCTCCAGAAGGGGTGGGTTGGCGCGGTGGGGGTAGATGCGAAAAACCCTCTCCGGGATCAGCGGAGAGGGTTTGATGAGCTTCGGTGCGTTGGTTCCGCCTGCTCTCAGTCCTCCCCGGTGCCGCTAAGCAGCAGGGCCAGGAGCAGGTTCAGGGACAGGGTGTTGGGCATGTTGGGATTAGTTGTAGCGAAAGCCGTCGTTCCCGTCAAGAGGGTGTGCTGCCCCGGAAGCGGATCAGCTCCCCGTCCACCTCGCGCCGCAGCAGGCCGCGGTGCTCCAGGTAGGCCAGGTGCGCGATGCACTCCCCCATGGCGAAGAGGGTCTGGAAGGGGTCGGTGATGGGCCGCTCGAACACCACGGGGATGAGCTCCGCCGCGGACAGCGAGGCGCCCACGCAGGCCTGCTGCAGGGCCGCGCAGCGGGAGGCATGGTGCGCCCGGAGCTGGGCGATGCGGGCGTGCAGGCCCCGGAAGGGCACCCCGTGGGAGGGCAGCACGAGGGTCTCGGCGGGCAGGACCTCCAGGCGGCCGAGGGAGTCCAGGAACAGGCCCAGGGGGTCGCTGTCCGGGATGGCCGCGAAGGCGCTCACGTTCGTGGAGATGCGGGGCAGGAGCATGTCCCCCGAGATCAGGACGCCCGCCTCGGCGCAGTGGAGGCTGGCGTGATCCGGCGAGTGCCCGTGCCCGCAGATGACCTGCCAGGCCCGGCCGCCAATGGCGAGGGACTCCCCGTCCCGGATAGGCCGGAAGGTGTGCGGAAGGGTCGGCGCCCCCAGGCGGTAGAGGTTGCTGGCCAGGGCCCGGCTCTGGATGCGCGCCTCCTCCAGACCGTGGCTGCGGAAGAAGGCCTGGGTGGCTTCCGGCGCGAACCCGGCGATCCCGTGGAAGAACAGCTGGGCGGTGGCGTACTCCCCGAAGGTGATCCAGAGCGGCACGCCCGCCTGCTCCTCCAGCCACCCCGCGAGGCCCAGGTGATCCGGGTGGAAGTGCGTGGCGATGAGCCGCTTCAGCGGGTGGCCTGCCAGCAGCCGCACCCAGGCTTCCTTGGCCGCGGGCGTGGCGATGCCCGTGTCCACGGCCGTCCAGCCCGGCTCGTCCGCCAGCAGCCAGAGGTTCACGTGGCCCAGGGGCGTGGGGATGGGCATCCGCGCCCACCGCACGCCCGGCGCCACCTCCAGGGCAGTGCCGGGCTCAGGAGGCTGATGGGTGGTGAGGCGCATGGCGGAGGGACCCTCGGTGCAGCAGGACGCTCTGTCCATCTTACGGGGCCGGGGTGAGGGGCCGAACAGGATGGGTCAAGGCCGGGAGCAGCTGCCCTTTGGAAATGAAAATATCGCTTATTAATTCTCTATTTCTAACGCAATCAAGCGTATATCCAACAATTCGATACTCGTGAAAGACTTATGCTCATAATCATGGCCCCGAGGTAATTTATGATTCCCTTCCATGAGAACAGGCCCCTGCAAGGCCGCACGGATGCCCTAGCCCAGGGACCTCGGGTGCGGGGGCGGATCAGCCTTCTTGCCGGCCTCCTGGCGCTGGCGCTGGCTGGGATGGCGCCTCTCGCCGCCCAGACCGCGACGTCGGCGAGCTCGCCCCTCCGGTCGGGGCGGGACGCGGAGTACGCCCGGGGCCGCCTGATGATCAAGCTGGCTCCGTCGTCAGGAGCAGGTCGGCTCCTGCCCGCGGCCTCCTCGGCAGCCCTGGTGGAGGAGGATGTCCTGACGAGGGTTCGTGCGCTGCCCGGGGTCAAGGGTCTGCGGCCCTTGTTCAGCGATGCAAAGACGCCTAGCCCCGGCGCCCAGATCCAGGAGCGGGGAGGCAAGCTGGTCCCGATGCCGGATCTCACCCGCTGGCATTGCCTTGAGGTGGACGCTGCCGAGAACATCCTCGCCAGGGTCGAAG
>CAIPAY010000051.1 GCA_903863195.1 uncultured Holophagaceae bacterium | reverse complement strand
GTGGTGCCAAGCCAGATGTTCTCCGGAGCCGTGCCATCAAGCCAGACCTGCAGCCACTGAATGAACTGGCGTCCGGCTTCACTGGGACTGTTGCCGTAGTCCTCCATGGCCAAGTCCAGGGTGCTCGCAATCCTGTCCAGGATGACGTCTGGTTGCCGAGTGAGGACCATCCAAATCAGGTGGGGCGTCTGGCGCATGGTGTCCAGGGCCACCCGCCGGGCCTCGTCGAGGTCGGGTCCGTCCGCCCAGAAGTCGCTCATGGAGTTTGTGTAGACCTTGAGGCAGTCGCCCCGCCGAACCGCGATGGTCTCGTAGTGGAGCGCCTCTCTCTGAGTCGAGGTGTGATGGATGAGCGGCCAATTGGGGCGGAGCCCTCCCCGCTCCGGGATGCTCGCACAGGTGGGCCAGCGCCCCGACCAGCCGCGCCAGAAGTTCAGGGTGATGGGCATGGCGACAGGGCTCATGAGCATGGCTGGGATCCCGTGGACTTCGAAGTAGCGGGGAAGACCGTCATGCTGAAACCCGGGGGTTCCGCCTGACGGTCCGGTTCTGGTCTGCCTAACTTGAAGCGCCCCGAAGGGGTGTCAAGAGCCGGGAGAGCCCACCTCGCTGTCGCCAGAAGAGCGATTCCGCGTGCCCGATTTCCAAAGTCGCGAAATTGCTGGCGAATCGCAGCCTTCACCGCCTTGGCTGGACCCTCTTACAAAATCCTGGACAGGGGCAAACGTCCCAACTCACCCCTGGGATTCGAGGGTTCGTGGCGCGGATCCAGGGGGTTATTTGTCTGGATTTATCTCTTGGCGGGCTGGGTGAAAACCTGATTCCGGATGAGGTCCTCGGTCTTCCAGGGGGCGGGCGCACCGCCGAGGTATTTCTGGAACCACTCCAGGTGGGCGTTGTAGTAGACGGGCATGGACTTCAGGGTGTCGGGCCAGTGGCCGTCGTTCTTGAAGACGATGAGGCGGCTGGGCACGCCCCGCTCCTGCAGACCCGTGAAGAACTGCAGGCTCTGGGTGTAGGGCACGCGGTAGTCACGCTCGCCGGTGATGACGAGACAGGGTGTCTTGAAGGCCTGCACCCGGCTGCTGGGGTTCATGCGCTCGTAGGCCTGGGCCTGGTCCCAAGGCATGCCCGTGAGGTCGTGCTCCGGGAACCACAGCTCCTCGGTGGCGCCGTGCATGGAGCGCAGGTCGTAGACACCCATCATGGCCGCCAGGGCCTTGAAGCGCGTGGTGCGGCCCTCCAGCCACATCATGGCGTAGCCGCCCCAGCTCCAGCCCATGGCGCCCATGCGGTCCTGGTCCACGTAGGGAAGCGCCGCGAGGTGGTCCGCCACCTTGGCGACATCTTCCATCACCTTGCCGTCCCAGTCCCCGCTGATGGCATCCGTGAAGGGCTGCCCGTAGCCCGTTGAGCCATGCGGATTCGGGAAGGCCACGATGTAGCCCGCGCCGGGATAGACCTGCCAGTCGCCCCGCAGGGTGTCCGACCACATCATCTGCGGCCCGCCGTGGACGTTCAGGATCAGTGGATACTTCTTGGCGGGATCGAAGCCGTGGGGTTTCACCAGGAAGACGTGGATGGCCTTGCCATCGGCCCCCTTGACCCACTGTTCCTCCGCGGGCCGGAAGTCCACCTCGGCCGCCAGGGCCTGGTTGAAGTCCGTGATCCGCCTCGTCTCGCCCGAGGCGAAGGTGTGGCGCCAGACCTCCACCGGTTCCCCCACGCGGGTCTTGGTGAGGAAGACCGCCTTCTGGTCCGGGCTCACCGCGAACTCCTTGATGCTCAGGCCCTCGAGCATCCGCACGCACTTGCCGGAGGCCACGTCGGCGCGGAAGAGGGGCCAGCGGCCCTTCTCCTCCACGGTGAACCAGAGGGCCTTGCTGTCGGCGGACCACTGGAAGGCGTCCACCCAGTTGTCGATGGCTTCGGTGAGCACCTGCCGAGTGCCCTTGGCGCGGTCGTAGACGGCCAGGCGGAAGCGGTCGGACTCATGGCCCGGCTTGACCTGCAGCCGGTAGGCGATGAAGCGCCCGTCCGGCGAATACTTGGGATCGCTGTCCGAGGCGGGGTTGTCGCCGGTGATGCGGCGGGGGGTGCGATCGCCATCGAGGGCGATGAGGAAGAGGTCGTTGTTGGTGCTGCGGGCCGGCACAGGATCGGTGTTGGTGGTGACACAGACCTCCTTGCCGTCGGGACTCAGGTCCCAGGCCTGCCAGAAGCCCGGGTAGTCCTGCTTGCCGGCGGTGAGGGCCTCCACCTTGCCATCAGATGTCGTGCGGAACAGGTGCGAGTAATGGAAGTCCCGCCACTCGGTCCAGTGCCGGTAGAGCAGCGAGTCCGCCAGGTGGGCCTGCACGGGACCCGACTCCAGCTTCGCGCTCAGGTCCTTGTGCTTGGCGCCGTCCGCCATGGCCTCGGGGAACACCGAGGCCTCGAAGACCACG
This sequence comes from uncultured Holophagaceae bacterium, assembly GCA_903863195.1. Lineage (GTDB taxonomy): Bacteria > Acidobacteriota > Holophagae > Holophagales > Holophagaceae > Geothrix. The sequence goes on along the minus strand of CAIPAY010000051.1, from coordinate 26,249 downwards.
CCGCCGCCGGGCCGCAGCTTCGGTGCGCCGACCCCCGGCTCGAAGTCCGTGACCTTGCGGGCCTCGCCGCCGCTGGCGTCCAGGACCCAGAGTTGGCTGCCGCCCTCGCGGGTGGACAGGAAGTAGAGGGTCTTGCCGTCCTTCGACCACAGGGGGGAGGTGTCGGCCTTACCCGAGAAAGTGAGCTGCTTCGCGGCCCCGGACGCGGTCTCCAGCACCCAGAGCTGGGTGTCCCGCTTGGAGGCCTTCAGGTCCTGGCTGGACACCTCAAAGGCCAGCCGGGTTCCGTCTGGGCTCAGGGTCAGGTGCTGGACGCCCTTCAGCCGGTACAGGTCCTCGATCTGGAAGGCCCGCTTCTCGGCCGTGAAGGCCGGGACCGCGAGGATGAGCAGCGGGAGCAGGAAGCGGCAGAGCGGGGACATGGAACCTCCAGGCGGGGACCAGGATCGCACGGCCCCGCGCCGCCTTGGTATCCTGGACCATGACGAACGCAGACCTCTCCGAAGCGCCCCGCCACCGCGGGATCTTCTGCAACCGGACCCTGAACCTGCGGTCGGTGCGCGCCATCGGCTATGACATGGACTACACCCTGGTGGACTACCGGGTGGACGCCTTCGAGCAGATGGTCTATGCCCAGGCGCGGGAGCGGCTGGTGGCCGAGGCCTGGCCCATGGATGGGCTCGCCTTCGACGGCCGCATGGTGACGCGGGGCCTGGTGATCGACACGGAGCTCGGGAACCTGGTGAAGGCCAACCGCTTCGGCTTCGTGAAGCGGGCCATGCACGGCACCCGGATGCTCGGCTTCGCGGAGCAGCGGAAGGCCTACAGCCAGGTGCTGGTGGACCTGAACGACCCGCGCTGGGTCTTCCTGAACACCCTGTTCTCCCTGTCCGAGGGCTGCCTCTACGCCCAGGCCGTGGACCTGCTGGACGGGGGCGCCCTGCCCCGCCCCTTCGAATACGCCAGCCTCTACCGCCACATCCGCACCCGGGTGGACGCCCAGCACCTCGAGGGCCACCTGAAGGCCACCATCGCCGCGGATCCCGACCGCTTCGTGGTGCAGGATCCCGAGGCCGCCCTGGCCCTGCTGGACCAGAAGATCGCAGGCAAGAAGCTGCTGCTGATCACCAACTCGGAGTGGGCCTTCACGGCGAAGATGATGGCCCACGCCTACGATCGCCACCTGCCCGCGGACATGACCTGGCGCGACCTGTTTGAGGCCGTGGTGGTCAGTGCTCGGAAGCCCGCCTTCTTCACCGAGTCCGGGCCCTTCTTCGAGGTGGTGGACGAGACCGGCCTGCTGCGGCCCCTGGTGGGGCCCATGCGCCCAGGCGGCCTCTACCTGGGTGGCTCCGCCGGCCAGATCGAGCGGGACTTCGGCATCTCCGGCGATGAGATCCTCTACGTGGGGGACCACATGTTCGGGGATGTCCACGTGAGCAAGCGCACCCTCAGCTGGCGCACGGCCCTGGTGCTGCGGGAGCTGGAGGCCGAGGTCGAGGCCCTGGAGGCCTACCGGGCCATCGATCGGCAGCTGATGCGCCTCATGGCAGACAAGTCATCGCTGGAGGCCTGCCTCTCCCGGACCCGCCTGGCCCTGCAGCGCCTGCACGCGGGCTACGGCCCCGCCCCTGAGACCGACGGGCCCGCGCTGGAAGCCCAGGTCCAGGACTTGCGCGGCCAGCTCCTGGCCCTGGATGCCGAGATCGCGCCCCTGGCCCAGGCGGGCACTGAACTCACGAACCCGCGCTGGGGCCTGCTCACCCGTGCCGGCAACGACAAGAGCCACCTCACCCGGCAGATCGAGCGCTATGCGGACATCTACACCAGCCGGGTGTCGAACTTCCTCCAGGCCACGCCCTACGCCTACTTCCGCTCACCCCGGGGGCACCTGCCCCATGATCCCGGCGGTACCCATGCCTGAGTCCCTGCGTGGGCTCTACCCTCAGACGTTCACTGTTCCTGATGCCGCCATCGATGGCAATGGCCACGTCAACAACCTGGAGTATTTGCGCTGGATGGTGGCCGCTGCGCAGGCCCACTCGGACGCGGCGGGCTGGACCCTGGAACGCTACGCGGCGACCCGCAGCAGCTGGGTGGTCCGCTCCCACCACATCGACTACCTGCGGCCGGCCTACGCGGGTGAGGAGCTGACCCTGCTGACCTGGATCAGCGGCTTCGAGGACACGGCCTCGACCCGCCACTACCTGCTCTGGCGGGAGCGGGACCGGAAGGTGCTGGCCCAGGCCCAGACCCTCTGGGTGTTCGTCGAGGCCGGGGCGGGCCGGGCCTGCGCCATTCCTGAGGCGTTCCGCGCTGCCTTCGAGGTGATCCCCGATGGGAAGGCGGTCCTCCGGTCCCTGCGGAGCGGCCTGCTGAAGGCTCACTTCACCCCGTAGACCGTCGCGCCGTAGTGCTCGGGATCCCGGGGAGGGCTGCTGTTCCAGTCACCGTAGGCATGGCTGTCGTCGGTCTTCACGTGCAGGGTGTAGCTGCCCTTCGGCAGGGCCACTAGCTCGTCCACGAAGCGGTTCTTGGCGGCGCCGCCAGCGTGTTGGGTCTGCGCCTTGACCATCTCCCAGACCCGCTTGCCCGCAGCGTCCTCGATCCAGGCCGTGTCCGCCATGTCGGAATCCCCGGCTTCGCCGAGGGCGTAGATCCGCACCGAGCGGTCTGAGGCGAGGCCGAAGGAGGCGCTGCGGTTCTGGTTGTCGCCCACGCGCACCAGCTCGGCCAGCACGGGCCCCGGCTCCGGCACGGCGCGCAGGGAAAGAGCTCCGACATCCCCGGGCTTCGGCAGCGAGAGGGTCAGGCCATAGAGACCAGGATCGCAGGGCGGCGCCGAGGTCCAGTCCGCGGGGGAGTGGCTGTCATCCGTGACGAAGGTGGCCACGTAGTCGCCCGCAGGAAGCTGGATGGTCTCGACCTGGCGCCGGTTGCGCGAGGCGCCGCCGGCATACTGGGCCAGGTCGGGCGTCATCTCCCACACCCGCTTCCGCGTCCGGGCGTCCAGGATCCAGCCGTAGTCGCTCATGCGCCGCTTCGAGCCCTCGCCCAGGGCGTAGACGTGCAGGGCCACCGGGCGCTGCACGTGGAAGGCCTGCTGCCACTCACCCTGGTCCCGGGTGGCCGCCAGCAAGACCACCACGCGGGCCCAGCGCAGCGGCGCCTCGAAGAGACCCACCTCGGCTGGATCCCCCCCGGGCAGGTAGAGCTCCAGGCCGTAGTTCCCCACCTGCTTCCGCCACTGGCGCAGCAGGCTGGCCTCGTCCGCCCCGAAGGCGGCCAGGAAGCCCTTGGGCCGCTCCGACAGCTTCGCGGGGAGATCCCGCCGGTCGAGGTTCCGAGTCCACTGGGCCAGGAACAGACCCTGGCCGAAAGCGTGGTTGGCGTAATAGACCTCGTAGCTGCCCGCGGGCAGGTCCAGGTACTGGTCTGCGACGAGATAGTCCCGGTCCCGGCGGGAGTTGGCCACATCCATCTGCCAGACCACCTCGCGGGTAGTGGCATTGAGGATCCAACCATAGGCGAAGAGGGGGCTCTCCCCGCGGCTGTGCCCCAGGCGCCGCAGGCCCGCGCCCCGGGCATAGACGTGGACCTTCATGGGCCGCGGCAGCGTGAAGCCCTGGCTGCGCACCTCCGCGGCGTCGAGGCCGTGCAGCGCCACGAGGCGCGGCTCTTCTGCGCGCAGGGGCAGCCCCGCAGTGGCCAGCGCGAGGAACAGGACCACGGCATGGAGCGCCAGGAAGATGGCAGCGGCCTTGGATTTCAGGAACAGCGGCATGGGACTCCCCTTGGCTGCTTCCAGGCTAGGGCTTCTGGGCGCTGCGACCGGCCCGGATCGGTGAGCGGCGGGCGCCCACCGGCGAACGGACCCGACCGACGCTACCACTGCTCCAGGAAGGCCTGGGCCTCAGCCACCGCCGGGGGGGACAGGTGGGCAAAGCGCATGAGACGGTCGTTGAATTCATAGTGCAGTTCCCGGTTGTCCTCCAGGAGCAGCTCCAGCTGCTCGCGGTGGATGGCCTCATCCACCAGGAAGCGCCAGAAGATGGCGTCCGAGACTTCCTTGAGCCCCCGGCTCCGAGCCTCCCAGTGGGTGCGGAGGAGGGCCCGCCAGCCCGCCTTTCGGGGTCCCCCGTCCTGGGCGATGCACTCCTGCCAGACGGGCCCGGCCCAGGCCTGGATCAGCTCCACGGCACCCTCCTCGTGAACCCCGCCCAGGCTGAGGACCAACTCGCCCAGGTCGTAGACGACGGTCTCGAAGGCGAAGGTCAGGCCCTGCTGGGAGGCGAGCCGGGCATAGTGCAGCAGGTGCCGCGCCGCCTCATGCATCCGCTCTGGACTGCGCCGAAAGGTCTCGATGAGGAGGCGGTAGTGGTAGGAGAGGTTCTGGAAGCGCCGCAGATCCCGGTCCTCCAGAGCCTCGCGCATCAGGGTGTTCAGGGACATCACATGCAGCTCGATGACCGGGTCCACGCCGACCTCGCAGGCCAGACGCGCCGTGTCCACCAGCTGGCCCGCCAGCTCCGAGAGCAGCTCGTGCTGCCGACGGGTGGCCATCTCCGCCACCTTCAGGGTCTGGGCCAGGACGTAGGCCTCCGGCCAGGCCTGCTCCCGCGTCAGGTAGTCCTGCCCCTCCTTGGCAAGACCGGGCACGAACCAGGGGCGGGAAGTCCGCCAGGCGCCGGTCTCCCGGCCGGTGCAGCCGATGATGCCGGTGAGGATCGCGTGGAGCGACTTCAGGGCCAGCAGGACCAGCTGCCGGTCCCCCCGGGCCATCCCGGTCAGGGCCACGTTCGTCACCACGTCCACGATCTCGAAGAGGTTGTCCTTGTTGGCCTCGAGGCCCCGCCCCTGGGCCAGCTCCTCCAGGCTACGCAGCCCCTTCCGGGTAAGCATGGGCATGAAGTAGCTGGGACGCAGGAAGCGGCTGATGCCGAAGAGGTAGGGCAGGATGCCCGCCAGCACCACCAGGTAGATGCAGGCGATGGCCCAGATGCCGAAGCGGGTGAAGGGGTGGCCGGCCGGGAAGAAGTGCAGGGCCATCACCAGCAGGTTGCCGACGATGAACACCGTCAGCCCGCCCACGATCAGGGGGTGCGAGACGTAGAGCTTCACCAGCCGCGGCGTGTAGAGGTTCGAGGTGAGCGGCAGGATCAGCGCGATGCTGGTCATCACCACGGCCATGATCTGGTTCAGAGTCCGGCTGGCGGTGGCGAAGCCCATGGGTTCGAAGTCCCGGGTGCCACCGTAGTGGGCCGTTACCAGCCCCAGGACCGCCGCCGCCAGGAAACAGGCGGAAGTCACCACCGCGGGCCGGTGGCTGCTCCAGATGCGTGCGACCTGTCCCTGAGCCATGCCCCTCTTTCGGCGGGGGGACCGTGCAGCCTGACTTATGGGACCAGCCCAGAAAAAGCAGAGCGGCCTAGAGCCCCGCCCATGCTACCAGCACCCGCTGGGCCTGGAGGATGGGTCCCTCCTGGCTGCCGGTCACGGGCAGGCGCACGGCGCCATCTGGGCTCAGGCTCGCGCCCCTCTGGGCGCCCACCCAGGCCATGAGCTTCACTGGATCCACCGGGGTCTGGGGACTCAGCCGCAGCTTGAGCTGGCCCTTGTCCACGGCCACTTCGGACACCGCCAGCGCCTGGGCCCGCAGCTTCACCTTGAGCAGCTCGAAGAAGCGCAGGGTGTCCGCGTCGTCCTCGGTGATGCGACCGAAGCGGTCCTCCAGATCCAGCCTGTAGAGCTCGAGGTCCCGCTCCTCCCTCAGCCTGGAGATGCGCTTGTAGGCCACGAGGCGCTCGCCGGCCTGGTCGATCCAGCGGCGGCTCAGCTGGGCGCCGGGGGCCAAGCCGTCGAGCTTCACATCGAAGGTGCCGCTGGGCTGGCCCTGAAGCTCCTGGAGGGTCTCCTCCAGCAGCTTCACGTAGAGCTCGAAGCCGATGTCGTGGATGTGCCCGGACTGCTCGCCACCCAGGAGGTTCCCCGCGCCCCGCAGCTCCAGGTCCATGGCCGCCACGCGGAAGCCCGAGCCCAGCTCGGAGAAGTCCTCCAGGGCCTGTAGCCGGCGGCGGGCGTCCTCGCTGATCTCGTGCTTGGGCGGGATCAGCAGGTAGGCGTAGGCCGGCACGTCGCTGCGGCCCACGCGGCCCCGCAGCTGGTAGAGCTGGCTGAGGCCGAAGGCGTCCGCCCGGTGGACGATGAGCGTGTTGGCGTTGGGCACATCGAGGCCGTTCTCCACGATGGTGGTGGCCACCAGCACGTCCACGCGGCCCTCCATGAAGGCCAGCATCACCTGCTCCAGCCCCTCGTCGCTGAGCTGCCCGTGGCCCACGGCCACCCGCGCGTCCGGCACCAGCTCGCGCACCCGCGCGGCGATGGCCACGATGGACTCCACGCGGTTGTGCACCAGGTAGACCTGCCCGCCCCGGCGCAGCTCGAACTGGATGGCGGTCTGCACCAGCTCGTCGCTCCAGGGCGCCACCACGGTCTCGATGGCGAGGCGGTCCTTGGGCGGGGTCTCGATGAGGCTGATCTCGCGCAGGCCCGTGAGGCTCATGTGGAGCGTGCGCGGGATGGGCGTGGCGCTCAGGGCGAGCTGATCCACGTTGAGCCGCAGCTTCTTCAGCCTCTCCTTGTGGCCCACGCCGAAGCGCTGCTCCTCGTCGATGACCACCAGGCCCAGGTCCGCGAACTTCACCCGCGCGCCCAGCAGCTGGTGGGTGCCGATGACGATGTCCACCTTGCCGTCGCCGAGGTCCTGCAGGATCTGCTTCTGCTCCACGGGGTCAACGAAGCGGTTGAGCATCTCGATGCGGAAGGGGAAGCCGGCGAAGCGCTCCTTGAAGGTCCGGAAGTGCTGGAAGCAGAGCACCGTGGTCGGGCACAGCACCGCCACCTGGCGGCACTCCAGGGCCACCTTGGCCGCGGCCCGCATGGCGACCTCGGTCTTGCCGAAGCCCACATCACCCACCAGCAGCCGGTCCATGGGCCGAGGCGACTCCAGGTCGGCCTTCACTGCCTCGCTGGCCTCGATCTGGTCCGGCGTGGGCGTGAAGGGGAAGCTGGCTTCGAAGGCCGCCATCTCCGGCCCGTCCGGCGGGTAGGCGTGGCCCTTCTCGAGCTTGCGCTGGGCGTAGAGCTTGAGCAGCTCGTCCGCCATGTCGCGGATGGCCTTCTTGGCCTTCCGCTTGACCTTGGCCCAGCTGGCGCCGCCCAGCTTGTCCAGGGGCGGCAGGTGGCCCTCGGCGCCGGTGTAGCGCTGCACGAGGTCGGCCCGCTCTAGGCTGACGTTCAGCTGGCCGCCGTCGGAGTAGCGCAGCTGCAGGACTTCCTGTTCTTCGCCCCCCGCCGTGAGGGTGGCGAAGCCGATGAACTCGCCGATGCCGTGGTCCATGTGCACCACGCGGTCCCCGGGCTTGAGGTCGCGGAAGTCCGACAGGAAGGCGGCGCTGCGGGACTTCTTGGGGGCGGACTGGGCCACCTTGCGCCCGAAGATCTCGCGCTCGGTGAACACGACGATGCCCGGTTCCCGCAGGTGGAGGCCCGCGCTCAGGGCCAGGTGGAGGGTGCGGCACCCGGCCTCGGTGCCGTAGGCCTGGGGCAGCTCGTGCTCGCGTAGGAACTCCTGGAAGCGGTCCCGCATGCCGGAGGTCGAGCCCGCCAGGAAGACCCGGTGGCCCGTGAGGGAGAGCTCCTGCAGGTGCTCGGCCAGCTCCGCCAGGCGGCCCTGGAACTCCCGGGGCGGCAGGGCCACCAGGGGCACGGTGGCCTCGCTCTGCCACTCGGTGAGGTGCAGCGTGGCCCGGCTGGGGTCGCTGTCCAGGAAGCGGTCCTCGAAGTCCGGGCAGACCACGCCGCCGCGGCGGAGCACCGCCAGCCCCTCCTGGATGCGGGCCCGCTCGGCGTCCCGCAGGGCCTCTTCCCAGGCTGCGTCCAGGCGGATCCGCAGGCAGGGGGGCAGCCAGTGGATGAGCTGCCCCTTGGGCTGCGCCAGCAGGGGATGGAACAGCTCTTCGCCGGGGAAGTGGCCGTGGGTCGCCAGGCGCGCCCGCCGGAAGGCCAGGTCGTCCTCGGGCTCCGGCGTGCGGTCCGCGCGGGCGGCCACGGCCCCCAGCAGCGCCTGACCATCCCCGCGATCGCCCTCGAAGCGCGGGTAGAGCATCAGCGACTCCAGGGCCTCCCCGGTGCGGCGCTGAGTATCGGGATCGAAGGGACTCAGCCGCTCCAGCTCATCCCCGAAGGTCTCCAGGCGCAGGGGCTGGTCCAGGTGGTCGGGCCACAGGTCCACGACCATGCCCCGGGAGCTGAACTCACCCGGAGCCGAGGCCAGCTCCGCGCGGCGGTAGCCCAGGGCCACCAGGGTCTCCAGCAGCAGCTCCCGGGGCACCTCGGCGCCCTTGCGCAGCTCCAGGCGCTGCTTCTGGAACCAGCTGGGGTGCGGCAGCCGCTCGCAGGCCGTGAGGGGCCCGGTGACCAGCACCTGCACCCGTCGCTCCAGCAGGCCCACCAGGGCCGAGAGCCGCTCCCGCAGCACCATGCCCGGGGGGCTGCTCTCGCCGCCAGCGTAGGCAGCGAAGCCCGGGAAATGCGTGACGCCCACGCCCGGCAGGAGGGCCTGCAGGTCCTGGGCCAGGGTCCGGGCCTCGGCCTCGGAGGGCGCATCCACCCAGAGGGACTGGACCCGGCCCTCGCGGCTGAGCCACCGGGCCAGCACCAGCGCCAGGGCCGGTGGCGTCGCCCAGCGGAGGCGGGCTCCAGACGCAGTGAACCCTTCAGCAGGCGAGTCCGCCAGGCGCAGGAGGTCCTTCAGGTCTTGGGGCGCAGCAGTCATGGACCTTCCAGAGTGCCTCAAGATTCGTTCAGTCCCACTGAAAAAGATCCACCACAAAGAGAGGAAGAACCCAAGAAATGACTGAGAACAAAGGAATCCTTCGGGATTCCCCAAAAAGAGATTTCACCGCAGAGAGCACAGAGAACGCAGAGGGAAACAGCGCGCAAAGGGATACCTCCGGGCATGGTCAAACCCGGGGGAAAGGACTTTAGCCGGGGATGGACGAGGATCAGGCGCGTGGCATGGGCTCCATTTCGGGGCGCCGCTGCCGCGCCTTGTGGAGGGCACGACCGCAGGCGGTCCCATGCCCGATGAGTCGGCGTGCCTCTGCGCTCTCTGCGTCCTCTGCGGTTGGCGGTTCTTCTTCCGCGGAACGGCTCAGAGCTCGCGCACGGCCCAGTCCCGGGGCATGAGCACCCGGTCCCACCAGACACCCTTGTCGTCCCGCTTGCCCACGGCCAGGAACATGGAGACCTCGGCCCCCCGGGGCAGATCCAGGAGAGCCTCAGAGCGCCAGGGATCGAAGCCCTCCATGGGGCAGCTGTCGAAGCCCTCGGCCCGCAGGGCGAGCATGAAGGTGGCGGCGGCCAGGGCGGTGCTCTTGTGGGCCACGATGCGGAGGTCCGTGCGGGAGCCGAAGCTGGGCACGGCCCGGAACAGGGAGAGCAGGCGCGCGAGCCCCCGCTTGAGCGGCCCCAGGAGCCCGAAGGGGCCGGTGGTGTAGATGGTGGGAATGAGCTTCCGGTAGTAGCTGACCTGACTTGGCCGCAGGCCCCCCCGCGCCTCGAACTCGCGCAGGATCTCGTCGCGGTTCCGCCGCCAGGTCTCCCGGTGGCTGATCAGGGCGATGAGCAGCGGGGCGGTCTTGGCCGGGAGCTGGTTCAGGCAGATCGCGTTGGCTGCCTCGCGTACCTTGGGATCGCGGAGGATCACGAACTCCCAGGGCTGGAGGTTGCTGGAGCTGGGCGCCAGGCGGGCAGCGTCCAGGGCCCGGTCCAGCACCTCCTGCGGCACCGGCTCGGGCAGGAAGCTGCGGACCGTGCGCCGGGCCTCCACCGTGGCGTAGAAGGCGGGCTCAGACATCGGGCGCCTCCGCCAGGGACGGGACACTAGCCGGCTCGACCACCGTCCGGCCCAGGCGGCGCTGGATCCAGGCCCAGGCCTTGGCCAGGCTCATGTCCTCCAGGATCTCGAAGAACACGGGAACCACGATGAGCGTCAGCATGGTGGAGGTGATGAGCCCGCCCACCACGGCCCGCGCCATGGGGGCGCGCATCTCCGCACCGGCGCCCAGGGCCAGGAACAGGGGCAGCATGCCGCCGATCATGGCGAAGCTGGTCATGAGGATGGGCCGCAGCCGGACGGTGCCCGCCCGGATGATGGCCTGGCGCCGGGAGATGCCCTCCTCACGCTCCAGGTGCAGGGCGTGGTCCACCAGCAGGATCGCGTTCTTGGTCACGAGCCCCATGAGCAGGATCATGCCGATGCTGGTCATCATGGACATGTTGTCGCCGGTGACCAGCAGCATCATGACCATGCCCACCATGGACAGCGGCAGGCTGAGCATGATGGTGATGGGCAGCTTGAAGCTCTCGAACTGGCTGGCCAGCACGAAGTAGATGAAGAACACGGCGAGGAGCAGGGACTGGCCCATGTAGCCGGCGGTCTCCTTGCTGTCCCGGGTCTGGCCCAGGAACTCCACGCGCAGGCCCTCGGGCAGCTTCCCGCTGGCCTTCAGGGCCTCGACCTTCTTGGCAGCGCCGGCGCTCACTTCGCCGAGGGTGGCCCCCTCGAAGTTGGCGTTGACCTCCACCTCCTCCATGAGGTCGTGCCGCTGCAGCTTGGCGGGGGCGATGCCCTCCTCGAAGCGCACCACCTGGTTCAGGCGGATGAGTGGATGCTTCCCGCCGCCCAGGTCCTTGGTGCTCTCCACGGTCAGGTTGGCCAGCTGGGTCGAGAGGCGCCGCTCCTGGTCGGCGAGGCGCACGCGCACGTCCCGCTGCTCGCCGGTCTCGTCCTCGTACTTGGCCACCTTCTCGCCATCCACGAGGGGGCGCACCATCCGGGCCACGGCGGAGGGGCTCACGCCCAGGTCCGAGGCGGCCTTGCGGTCCACCACCAGCCTCAGCTCAGGCTTGCCACTGTCCAGGCTCGTGCTGATGTCCACGGCTCCGGGCACGGACCGCAGGGCCTCCTTCACCAGGGGCACCGCGCGGATCACGGACTCCCGGTCCGGGGCCTGCACGGCGATCATGATGGGGGACTGCTGGCCGAAGTCATTGACGGTGCCCACGGTGGTCTCGACCCCGGGCAGGCCCCGGAAGGCCTCCCGGAGCTGGCGCCGGATCGGGATGTGGTGGGGGCGGCGGCCCTCCTTCAGCTTCACGTAGATGTTGCCGGAGTTGATGGTCCCGTTGAGGCCCGTGCCGATGGTGGTGTAGGCCAGCTCCACACCGGGGGTGGCCTTGATGATGGCCTCGATGGCCTCGGCCTTCTGCCGGGTGGTCTGGAGGCTGGAGCCCGGCTCGGCCTTGAATGACACCGCCAGGTCGCCGCGGTCGTAGTCGGGCATGAAGTTGTTGCCCAGCAGGCCGATCAGCATCATGGCCAGCACCCAGCTACCGAAGCCCAAGGCCATGACAGTCTTGCGGTGGTTCAGGGCCCACTCGATGGCAGCCTTGTAGTAGATCTCCCACTGGTCCAGCATGCGGCTGAAGGCCTCCACGCTGCGCATGATCAGGTTCCTGCCCTTGTAGTGCACATGGGCATCGGCGCTCTTCTCGTGCTCGGGATCGGGCCAGACGGCGCTGAGCATGGGATCCAGGGTGAAGCTCACGAACAGAGAGACCGCCACGGCGAAGGCCACCACGATGCCGAAGGGGAAGAAGAACTTGCCCACGATGCCACCCATGAAGGCCACGGGCACGAACACCGCCAGAATCGACAGGGTGGTGGCGATGACTGCGGGGCCGATCTCAGCCGTGCCGTCCCGGGCGGCGGAGACATGGTCCTTGCCCATTTCAGCGTGCCGGGTGATGTTCTCCCGGACCACGATGGCATCGTCGATGAGGATGCCGATGGCCAGGCTGAGGCCCATCAGCGTCATGGTGTTCAGGGTGAAGTTCAGGGCCTTCATGATGATGAATGTGGAGATCACGGACACCGGCAGGGTGAGGCTGGTGATGAGGGTGGAGCGCCAGCTCTTCAGGAAGTAGAAGACGATGATCACCGTCAGCAGGCCGCCCAGGTAGATGGACATCTTCACGTCATCCACGCTGTCGGAGATGAAGCGCGCGTTGTCGCGGGCCGTCACCACCTCCACGCCCTGCTTCTCCAGCTCCGGCTGCAGGCTTGAGAGGGTCTTCCGCACCGCGGTCACCATGGCCACCGTGTTGCCGCCGGTCTGCCGCTGCAGCTCCAGGGCCACCACGTCCCGGCCATCCAGGCGGGCCAGGCTGCGGCGCTCCTTCACGCCGTCGACCACCGTGGCCACCTCCTGCAGCTCGATGGGGCGGCCCAGCTTGTTGCCCACCACCACGTGGCGGAAGTCATCCACGGACTTGGCCTTGGCATCCACCTTTACGGACACCTCGCGCCGGCCCTGGAGCAGGCTGCCGCTGGGGATGGCGGTCGTGTCATTGCCCAGGGTGTTCATCACCGCGTTCAGCGAGAGGCCGCGGGATTCCAGCGCCTGGGGATCCACCTGGATGAGGATCTCCCGGGTGCTGCCGCCAGCTACCTCCACCTTGCCCACGCCGCTGACGTTCTCGAGGCGGCGCTTCAGGAAGTCATCGGCGATGCGGGTCAGCTCCCGGTCATTCATGCCCGTGTGCTTGGCATCCGGCTTCAGCACCAGCGAGAGCACGGGCAGCTGGGCCGGGTCGAACTTGGAGATGACGGGCTCTTCGATGTTGTTCGGCAGGGTGCGACGGATCTGGCCGATCTTGGTGCGCACGTCATCCAGCGCCTTGTCGATGTCGCGGCCGAGCTGGAACTGGATCAGGAGCGTCCCCAGACCCTCCTGGCTGGTGGAGCTGATCTCCTTGATCGCCTCCAGGGGATTGACCGCTTCCTCCACCCGCTTGACCACGTCCTGCTTGACGGACTCGGGGCTGGCGCCGGGATAGATGATGGAGACCGTGATGATGGGAAGGTCGGTGTTGGGGAACTGCTCGATGCCCAGGCCCTTCACCGAGAAGAGGCCGAGCACCACCAGGGCCAGCATGATGCAGACGGTGAAGACTGGCCGTCGGATGGAGAAATCAGAAAGGAACATGTCACTTCCCTCCGACAGCGGTGGTCATGACCTGCAGGCGCGTGCCCTCGCCCACCAGGTCCTTGCCGCCGTCGATGACCATGTCCTTCAGGGCCAGACCCTGGACGGGGCGAAAGCCGTTCTGCTCGACCCCCAGGGCCACCTTGCGGCGGTGGGCCACGCCCTCCTGGGCCACGAACAGCTCGGCGTCGCCGCTCTCCGCCTTGAGAAGGGTGGCCGGCAGGGCGGGCAGCTTCACCTCGCCCTGGCCAAGGATGACGCCTTCCACGAAGAGACCGCCCTTGAGCTGGCCATCGGGATTCGGCACTTCGATGCGGACGCGCAGGGTGCGCCCGTCCGCCGACAGGGAGGGGCTCACCTGGGTGAGCGTGCCCGCCACCGGGTGGTCGATGCCGGCCGTGCGGAAGGTGACCGAGAGCCCGGGCCGCACGAGCCCCATGACCTCGGCTGACAGGTTGGCCTGGATCTCCAGCTTGCGGTTGTCCACCACCTCGAAGGCGGCCTGGCCGGGGTTGAGCATCTCGCCGGGCTGCACCAGCCGCCGGGCCACCTGGCCCGCGAAGGGTGCCACGATGCGGGCCTTCTTCAGCCGGAGCCGGGCGAGGCCCAGGTTGCTCTCCGCCGCCTGGACGGCGGCCCGAGTGGCGTTGGAGGCGGTCTCGGCCTGCTGGGCGGACTGCCTGGTGATGCTGCGCTTCTCCAGCAGGGAGATGGCGCGGTCATTGTCCCGCTGGGCCTGGAGGGCCTGAGCCCTGGCCTGGGCCAGCTGGGCCTCGGCGGCCTGCACCCCCAGCAGGTAGTCGTCCTCGTCCTGGGCGCCCAGCAGGGCGCCGGCGGCCACCGTGTCGCCCTCCTGGACGGCCACGCGCGTCATGCGCCCCGTGACCTCACCCTTGAGCTCGGCGCGGTTCACGGCCAGGAGGTTGCCGGTGAAGGGCACGGCGGGACGGAACGTGTGTTCCTCCACCGGCACCAGCGTCACCGCCAGCAGGCCCTCGGCCTTGACCTTGGCCTGGTGGTCCAGCTCGGTGTTCCGCTGCGTGCGGTGGTAGGTGGCGGCGCCGGCGATGAGGACCACCGGGACCAGGACGTAGAGGAGAGTATTGGCGCGCATGTCGTGGTTCCTTATTCAGAGTCTTGCCAGCGAGGGTCGGGGATCAGAGCGGGGGCAGGCCGAGGGCGCGGCGCTGGTCGAAGCGGGCAGACCAGAGGCCCAGCTCGGCGCGGCGGCGCTGGCTCTCGGCCTGGCGCTCCGCGCGCTCCGCCTGCAGGAGATCGAGGGAGGTGATGAGGCCCTGGTCGAAGGACTCGCGGCTCATGCGCAGGGCCTCCACCGTGGCGTCGTGGGCGCGGCGGGCCGCCTCGTCCATGGCCGCGGCCTTCTCCAGCTCGCGGTCGGCGCTGCTCTGCTCGATGGCGATGTTCCGCTCCCGGTCGATGCGGACCTGCCGCACCTGCTCGAGCTGGGCCGTGTTCTGGGCCCGCTTGCCGGAGCTGCGCAGCCCGTCGAAGACCGGGAACTTCATGGTGATGCTCACCCGCCAGGTGTCGTAGGGCTCCTTGAACAGGTTGTCGGTCTTGGCGGCCTGGTAGCCGTAGGTGGCGTTGAGGTCGAACTTCGGCCGCAGGTCCGAGGTGATGATCTTCTCGTTGGCGCGGTACATCGCCTCCTGCTGCCTGAGCTGGGCGAGCTCACTGCGCTCGGCGCCGGCGGGCCGGGCGGCGGCCTCGGGCCGGCCCAGCTCGGCCAGGCTGAGGGGGGCCTTGGGATCCAGACCCAGCTGGCCGTTCAGCACCTCCAGGGCCCGCTGCAGGTTGGCCTCGGCCTGGAGCGCCTCGGGGATCACGGCCAGGAACTCGCTCTCGGCGCGGATGCGGTCCAGCTCCGTGGCGGTCTGGGCCTCGAGCTTGGCCTTCACGTCCGCGACGAACTGCTCAGCGGTGCGGCGGCGGCTGGCGATGACCTCGCGCTCGGCCCGGGCGACCAGCACGCCCAGGTAGGCCTTGGCCACCCCGTGCAGCACATCCAGCTCCGAGGTCGTGTAGGCCAGGGTCGCTTCGGTCTCGCCCATGCGGGCGATGTCCACGGCGGTGCCCAGCTTGCCCCAGTAGAACAGGGGCTGCGTCAGGCTGGCCTGGCTGGTGTAGACACTGCGAGCGCCCACCAGGCTCGAGACGGGGAAGCCGAACTGGGGCGCCAGGTCCGCGAAGCTGCTGTTGAGCATGGAGACATCCCGGGTCCGGGTGAAGTCCCCGACAAGGGACAGCTGCGGCAGGGCGTCGGCGCGGGTGGTGGTGATGAGGCCCCGGCGCTCCTCCACCCGGGCCTTGGCGGCGCGGAGCATGGGGTTCTCGTCGCGGGCCCGGCTGAGGGCGGACGAGAGGTCCAGGGTGACGGGCGGGGCGGCCGCGGAGGGCGGCGCCTGGAGGGCGGGAGGGGAGAGCAGGAGCATGTCAGTTCCTCGGCTGCGGGAAGGCCTCAGGGACGCCGAGTCCCCGCAGGCTGAAATCAATGAAGTGCTGGATGAGCTTCTCCAGGTCCTCCGGGAAGGCCGGGTTGCCGCGGAGCAGGCGGATGATCCCGAGGGAGTTCCGGAAGTGCAGCATCTGGCCCTGGATGCTGTTGCCCATGAGGAACAGCGCCTCCTCATCCAGGTCGGGACGCAGGGCGGGCAGGCAGGCCATCAGGTAGGTTGCGTAGGGCTGGATGTGCTCAAGCAGGAGGGGCGCCGAGACCTTGCGGGGGGACTGCATCTCCCGGGCCATGAGCACCATGGCGGCCTCGTCCAGGGGGTCCGACGAATCGCAGGACATGAGCTTGGTGAGGAAGGCCCGGAGATAGGCCTCCAGACCCTCAAGGGCAGCCTGCCGGGAGCCGGGGGTCCCTGCCGCGGGGATGGGGTTCAAGCCAGTCAGGGGCGACACCTTGCGGGTGAACACCGTCCGCAGGGCTTCCAGGTAGAGGCCCTCCTTGCCGCAGAAGTGGTAGGCCACCAGGGCCGAGTTGGCCTGAGCTCCCTTGGCGATCTCGCGGATGCCGGTCCCGTCGTAGCCCTTGGCGGCGAAGTGGAGGATGGCGGACTCGATGAGCCGAGAGCGGGTGTCCTGGTGGGGAGGGGAGGGTGCCATGAAGACCTCAGGGGCGATAATCAATCGAGTGATCAATGCGTTTTCAAGTGTTAATCAATCGGTTGAATCAGTCAAGCCCCGGTTTTCAGAACCGGCTTCCGATCCCACGGATCCAGCATTCATGCGATCCTGGAGGCTCTGGAGACCGCCCATGCTCTTCCTGGTGTTCTACTTCGTCCTCTTTGTCGTCCTGCTCTTCCAGGGCACCCACGTGGCTGGGGAAGTGAAGAATCCCCTCGGCACCCTGCCCGAGGAGGTTGCCCAGAATCCCGTGGCCGCGAGCCGCTGGGGCCTGCTGCTGATCCTGCTGGGGCTCTTCGGCGCGGCACTGGGCCTGCTCAGCTTCCGGAACCCGGGCCTGGCCAAGGCCCTGCCCGGCTTCTTCGCCATCGGTGTGGCCAGCCTCGCCGGCTACGGGTTGTGGGTCATCTTCCTGGGCCGAAAGGCCGAGTTCATCGGCAAGGCCGCCCCCGTGGACAACCACGGGCACCACTAGGTTCCCCGGGCCGTTCCTGGACAGAAAAAAGGCGGCCCGGAGGCCGCCTTTTCGTTGGATGGCAGAGGCTCTAGAGCTTCTGGACGTTGGTGGCCTGGGGGCCCTTCTGGCCCTGGGCGACTTCGAAGCTGACGCGCTGGTTCTCGTCCAGCGTGCGGAAGCCGCCGCCCTGGATAGCGGTGTGGTGGACGAAGAGATCAGCGCCGCCCTCATCGGGGGTGATGAAACCAAAGCCCTTCTCGGCGTTGAACCACTTGACGGTGCCTTGAGCCATGACTGTATTCCTGCAGAGAGTCTGGTGATGATGATGCGATGACTTTCCCCAGACAAGGCCGTCAAAGCGTGTATGTGAGGTCCGCCCTTGGCGGGTCACGGGGATCAGCATGACAGAATTGGCTTCGTCTATCTCTTTTTTTAGGGAAGTTCAGACTTTTTAAAACCGGACCACGGCGCCAAGTCCGACACCCTTGCACTCCAGCACGAACTCCAGGTCATCCTTCACGGAGCCCTTGGGCACATCGAACTTGCCGCCCTCGTAGAAGGCCCGCAGCCCGAACCACTTGACCGGAAACACTCGGAGATCCGCGCCAAGCAGCGTGTACTTGGCCTGCTTGTAGGCCAGGTAGTGCACGTAGGCCTTGGCCTCCACCGCGCCGTTGTAGCCGTGGGCGCCGCCAGACAGGCCGATCTGCGGGATGGGCGCCGTCACGCGGGTGCTGGCTCGGGTCGCGGTCTGGGGCGCGGGCAGAGGCAAGGTGCCTGACGCATCCATGTCGAGGGTCCAGGACTTGACTCCCAGGTCCAGGCCCAGCCAGCCAGTCGGGTCGCTGACGAACTTGATGGTCCAGGTGCCATCCACGGCGGCGAGCTTCACGTGGGACTGGACCCGGCTGCCGACAGCATAGGCGGTTCCGTTGATGGTCACGACCCGGTTCACCAGGCGGTCACCTTTGTATTCGGTGGTGCCGCTGGAGACCTGCAAGGCAAAGCGGGGCCCCTGGTAGTCCACAAAGAAACCGGCCGTGGCCTTGTCCTTGGCCAGGCCGAGATCCGCATCCAGGTCGACCAGGATGGGCTGGCCATCCTGCTTGCCCTGGAAGTGGCCCGTCAGCGCGGGTCCGAAGGTCTGGGCCCCCAGGGTCCAGGTGCGCTCCGGTCCCGCCTGGGCTTGGTAGGGTGCGCCCAGCTGGGCGAAGGCCGCTGTGGCAGTAAGGAAGAGGGCGATCGGCAGAGCTCTCATGACACCTCCATGTCTGGCTATGGAGGATATCGGCCTGGGAAAGCTTTTCCCTGATCTTTCTAAAAGGCCGCCAATCGGCGGTAGGCCTCCAGGAAGTCCTTGGGCTGGGGCAGGATCTCGTCTTCCAGGGCGGGGTTGTAGGCCACCCAGGTGTCCTTGGCCGCCAGTCGGCGCACCGGGGCGTCCAGGTGGAAGAACAGCTCATCGGCGATGCGCGCGGCGAGCTCGGCGCCGTAGCCCCAGGCCAGGGTGTCCTCGTGGGCGACCAGCGCCCGGTTCGTCTTCTTCACCGTGCGCTCGATGGCCTCCCAGTCGTAGGGATTGAGGGAGCGGAGGTCGATGATCTCCACGGAGAGGCCCTCCTTCTCGGCCTCGCGAGCGGCCTGGACGGCCCGGTGCACCGTGTTTCCGAAGGTGATGACGGACAGGTCCGACCCCTCGCGCACGGTGCGGGCCTTGCCGAAGGGGATCATGAAATCCGGGCCCGGATCGTTGCCCTTGTTGTGGGTCTGTCGATAGAGGTGCTTGGGCTCGAGGAAGAGGACCGGGTCCTGGCAGCGGATCGCGGTCCGGAGCAGACCGGCCGCATCCAGCGCAGAGCTGGGGCAGATCACGCGCAGGCCCGGGATGTGGGTGAAGATGCTCTCCCCGCACTGGCTGTGGTAGGTGCCGCCCCCCATGAGGTAGCCCGCGATGGGCACCCGGACCACCATGGGCGAGGCGAAGGCGCCGTTGGAGCGCCACCGGATGTTGGCCAGCTCATCGCGCAGCTGCTGCATGGCGGGCCAGATGTAGTCGAAGAACTGGATCTCCACCACGGGCTTGAAGCCGCGCACGGCGAGCCCGATGGCCCGGCCCACGATGGTGGCTTCCGCCAGGGGGGTGTTGAAGACGCGGTCCGGGCCGAACTTCTTCTGCAGGCCGTGGGTCGCCTTGAACACGCCGCCCTTGCCCTTGAGTTCCTCGGCGTTGTCGTCATGGCTGACATCGGCCACGTCTTCGCCGAACACCAGGATTCGCCGGTCCCTCGCCATCTCGTGCTTCAGCGTGGCGTTGATCAGGTCGATCATGGTCTTGCCGCCCGTGGCCTGGTCCCCGGCGGCGGACTCGGTGTCGAAGGCCGGGGCCGTGGGGTCCACCGCCTCGCTGTAGAGGTGCCGGTAGTAGCTGCCGGACGCGGGACCCGGCGCGGTCTCGGCGCTCTCCCAGGCGGCGTTGATCTCAGCCTGGACCTCCTCCTTGAGGACGGCGAGCTCCGCCTCGGTGAGGTCCCCCCAGGCCACCAGCTGCTGGGCGTAGTTGGTCACCGGATCGCGGCGGGCCTCGGCCTCCCGCAGCGCCTTGGACTTGTAAGCCTGCTCGTCATCGGAGAGCGAGTGGCTGTAGGGCCGGATCGTCTTGGCCCTCACCAGGGCCGGACCTCGGCGGGCGCGGGCGTAGTCTGCGGCCGCCTGCAGCGCCGCATGGCTGGCCAGGGGATCACAGCCGTCGACCTCGTCCAGGATGAGCAGGCCGTGGGCCGCGTAGCCCTGCAGCAGGGCGGCGACGTTGCCGCCGGAGTACTGCACCTCCGTGGGCGTGCTGATGGCGAAGCCGTTGTCCTCCACCAGGAAGACCACCGGCGCCTTGAGGTTCACGGCATTGCTGACAGCCTCCCAGAACTCACCCTGGCTGCAGGTGCCGTCCCCGGTGCTGGTCAGCACCACCTCGTCCGAGTGGATGCCGAGACGTTCGAGCAGGCCGATCCGCTCGGCCCTGAGCACCGCCTCCGCCGCGCCCACGGCCTGGAGCAGCTGGCTGCCGGTGGGGCTGGAGGTGGTGAAGATGTTCAGGTCCTTGTGCCCCCAGTGGCTGGGCATCTGGCGGCCGCCACTGGCGGGATCCGCACCCGCACCGACGGAACCCAGGAACATCTCCCGGGCCGTGTAGCCCAGGCCGTAGGCCAGGGCGCGGTCGCGGTAGTAGAAGAAGAACCAGTCGTGGCCCGGGCGGAACACCATGGCTGCCGCGGCCTGCACGGCCTCGTGGCCCACGCCGTTGATCTGGAAGAAGACCTTGTTCTGGCGCTTCCCGAGGATCTCCTTGTCGTCGATCCGGCGGGCGGCGTAGATGTTCCGATACAGCCGGATCCGCTGCTCGCGGGACAGGGAGGTGACGGGCGCTGAGTGGTCGGGACTGACGGCCAAAGGCACTCCTGGCGGGGTCTGCGTGCGGAAGGATCCCAATCTAGCACGCAGCCATCCAGGTTCCGCCAGCCCCCCTCCCTATTTACAGACCAAGCCTAGAATCCGGGGTTTCCAGGATCAGCCCACAGACCACTGCAGATCAATTACGACACCCAGGTCGCCTGCTTGCGACCCGCGGTGGCGCGTTATCACAGCCCCTGTGGATAGGCCTCTTCGCCCTGCAGGACCTCGTCCAGACCCGTCACTTCGGCGGCGGAGGTCACCCGCACCGGGGTGATCCGGTCGATGATCCAGAGCCAGCCGTAGGTGAAGGCGAAGGCCCACACCGAGGAGATGGCCACAGCTGCGCACTGCTTGCCAAAGAACCCCACGTTGCCCAGAAGGAGGCCGTCGGAGCCCGCCGGGTTCCAGGCCTTGGAGGCGAAGATCCCCAGGAAGATGACGCCGATGAAGCCGCCCACGCCGTGGACGCCCCAGACATCCAGCGCATCGTCCCAGCCCAGGCGGTTCTTCAGCGCCACAGCGTAGTAACAGATCACGCCTGACAGGATCCCGATGAGGGCCGCGGTGCTGAGGGAGACATAGCCCGCCGCGGGAGTGATGGTGGCCAGGCCGGCGACAGCCCCGGTGAGCAGGCCCACGAACTTGGGCTGGTGGGCGTTCATCCACTCCACCAGCATCCAGGTGGCGGCGGCGAAGGAGGCCGCGATGTCCGTGTTCAGGTAGGCGCTGGCGGTGATCTCGTCCACCTTCAGCTCCGAGCCCGCGTTGAAGCCGTACCAGCCGAACCAGAGCAGGCCCGTGCCAAGGGCGATGAGGGGCACGTTGTGGGGGGTGTTCTCCACCACCTTGCGGCGGCCCACGTAGAGGATCGAGGCCAGGGCCGCGACGCCCGCGGTGTTGTGCACCACGATGCCACCCGCGAAGTCCAGGACGCCCCACTTCGCCAGGATGCCCTCGGGGCTCCAGACCATGTGGACGAAGGGGAAGTAGACGAAGACCAGCCAGCCCGTCAGGAACAGGAAGTAGGCCTTGAAGGTCACGCGGTTGGCGAAGGCGCCAGTGATGAGCGCCGGGGTGATGATCGCGAACATCATCTGGTAGGACACGTGCACGATCAGGGGAATGCCCGCGTCGTTGCCCGTGTACATGGTGTGCAGGGTGATGCCCTTGAGGAACGCGTAGTGGGTGGGATCACCCACGATGCCGTGCCAGGTGGGGCCGAAGCACATGGAATAGCCGAAGGCGAACCAGAGGACCGTGGTCCAGCCCAGGGATACGAAGCTCTGGGTCATGATGGTCAGCACGTTCTTGCGGCCCACCAGACCGCCATAGAAGAAGGCCAGGCCCGGCGTCATCAGCATCACCAGGCTGGCGCAGAGCAGGATGAAGGCGGTGTTGCCCACATTGAGCGGCATGGGTGTCATCAGGCTACCTCCGAATCGTGAATAGCTTCCCGGCTGGAAGTATGCAGAACTGTTGGGGTGATCCGGAGCCACCCCCCGGACTTTTTATGCGCTTTTTATGCCCGCCCCCTACCCTGGTATCAGCATGGACACGCCTGCCGACAGCCGCCCCATCCTTGTGGCCCTCGGCTCGGAGGCCCACGCGCTGCGCCTCATCCAGGCGGGCTTCCTGCTGGCGCGGGAGCGCTCGGCGCCCTGGATCGCGGCCTTCGTGGACCGGGGCCCTGGCACTGCGGCCGAGGACGCGGAGCAGATCCAGGTCTGGCTGCAGGAGGCCCAGCGGCTGGGGGCCACCCTCCAGCGGGTCGAAGCGCCCACCCTCGCCCAGGGCCTCGCGGAGCTCTGCCGCCGGAACCGGGCGCAGGCCCTGGTGCTGGGCCGCTCCCGGGACCGCTGGCCCTGGGCGCGCCTGGGCCACTCCACGGCGGACGAGCTGCAGCGGCGGGGCCTCGACACCGAGCTCGTGGTGCTGGAGGACCGGCACGAGCTGTCCGCCCAGGACGGCGGTAGCATCGACTTCAGCGCCATGGTCGGCGCCCTGCTGGTGCTGGCCGCCGCGACGGGCCTGGCCTGGCTGGTGCCGCGCGAGGGCAGCCTCGCCCTGGTCCTGCCCGTCTACCTGCTGGGCGTCACCTTCATCAGCCACCGCTGGGGCGCCCGCCTGGGTGTGCTCGCCGCGGTCATGAGTGTCCTGCTCTACAACTTCCTGCTGGAGACGCCCCGCTTCCAGCGGGCCGCCAACCACTGGCCGAACCTGCTGTTCTTCCTGCTGATGCTATTCGCGGCCCAGCTCGTGGTGGGGCTGCTGCGGCGGCTCCGGCAGCAGGCCCAGGTCGTGAAGCGCCGGGAGCTGCACACGGCTTCGCTCTACCTGCTGGGCCGGGCCCTGGCCCGCAGCCTCACCCGCGAGGAGATCGCCCGGACCGCCGCCGAGCACATCCGGCGCGTCTTCAAGGCCGAGGCCGCGCTGCTGTTCCCGGAGGGCGAGGGCTGGACCGTGCTGCCGGGACCCGCGGTCCTTGAGGGGCTGCCCTCCCCGCCGGACCTGCTGGTCCGGCTGGCCGAGGGCGAGCGCCTGGGGGATCCGCTCGAGCCGCTGCCCGTGGGAGAGGCCACCTGTCTCTCGCTCACGGGCACCGACCGCAGCGAGGGCGTCCTCCGCATCAGCACAGAGGCCGTGCAGGGCCTGCCGCCGCGGACCTGGGAGCTGCTCAAGGCCTTCGCGGTCCAGATCGCCCTGGCCCTGGAGCGCCTGCGCTGGCTGGAGGAGGCCCGACGCGCCCAGGTGCAGAACGAGACCGAGCGCATGCGCAGCACCCTGCTCGGGGCCATCGGCCACGACCTGCGGACCCCGCTGGCCGCCATCCACGGCGCCGCCAGCAGCCTGCTGCTGCCCGGCGAGGTGCCGGAGTCCACCCGCCGCGATCTGCTGGCCATGATCCAGGACGAGAGCGAGCGCTTGGCCCACCTGCTGGGGAACCTGCTGGACCTCACTCGGCTGGAGAGCGGCGCGGTGCAGGTGCAGAAGGAGTGGCAGCCCCTGGAGGAAGTCCTGGGCTCAGCCCTCGGCCGCCTGGAGCGCCGCCTCGGCGCCCTGCCCGTGGAGGTGGAGCTGCCGGAGCAGCTGGCGCTGGCCCCCTTCGACGCGGCCCTGCTGGAGCAGGTGCTCCTCAACCTGCTGGCCAATGCCCAGCGCCACGCGCCGGGCAAGGCAGTGAGCCTGCGGGCCTGGAGTGATCATGCGTGGCTGCACCTGGAGGTGGCGGACCGCGGCCCCGGCATTCCCGAGGCTTTCCGGGAGCGGGTCTTCGACAAGTTCTTCCGGCTGCCCGGCGCCGGCGAGGGCGGCGTGGGGCTGGGGCTCGCCATCTGCAAGGCCATCATGCAGGCCCACGGGGGCACCATCGAGGCCCAGGAGCGGGCGGGAGGAGGCACCACCTTCTGCCTGGCGCTGCCCATGGACGGCCTCCCTCCGGTGGCGCCCGAGGGGGGCCTGTGAACCAGCCGCTCATCCTGCTCATCGAGGACGAGGAGCCCCTGCGCCGCTTCCTCGTCCCCACCCTCACAGGCCAGTCCTACCAGGTGCTCTGCGCCGCCACGGCCACCGAGGGCCTGGCCCTGGCCCGCAGCCACAACCCGGACCTGGTGCTGCTGGACCTGGGCCTGCCCGACCTCGACGGCATGGCGGTGCTGCGGGAGCTGCGGGCCTGGAGCCGCAAGCCCGTGGTGATCCTCAGCGCCCGCAACCAGGAGAAGGACAAGGTGCGCGCCCTGGACCTGGGCGCCGACGACTACCTGGCCAAGCCCTTCGGTGCCGCGGAGCTCCTGGCCCGCCTCCGGGTGGCCCTGCGCCACAGCATTCCCGCCGAGGTCCCCCGGCCCGTATTGACCAGCGGCAGCCTGCGCGTGGACCTGGAGAGCCGGGAAGTGACCCAGGCCGGGGTGCCGGTGAAGCTCTCGGCCATGGAATACCGGCTGCTCGAAGCCCTGGCCCGGCGCAACGGCAAGGTGGCCACGCACGCCCAGCTGCTGGCGGAGGTCTGGGGCCCCGGCGGCGAGGGCAACACCCACTACCTGCGCATCTATATGGGCATGCTGCGCCGGAAGGTCGAGCCGGACTCCGCCCGGCCCTGCCACCTGCTCACGGAGCCCAATGTGGGCTACCGGCTCAACCTGGATCGGGAGGGACCGGGTCCGGGGTAGAATAGGCCCTTTGCGAGCGCCCCATGTCCAAGTCTTCCGCTGCCATCCGAGCCATCCACGACCTGCCGGTGCCGGAGCTCCTCTACCGGGCGGCCTCGGCCCACCGGCAGCACTGGAACGCGGAGGAGATCCAGTTCTGCACCCTGGACTCCATCAAGACCGGCGCCTGCCCCGAGGACTGCGCCTACTGCCCCCAGAGCGCCCGCTACCAGACCGCCCTCAAGGTCGAGCCCCTCAAGGACGTCGCCAAGGTGCTGGCCGGCGCCGCCGAGGCCAAGGCTGCGGGCTCCACGCGCTACTGCATGGGCGCCGCCTGGCGCGAGGTGAAGGACGACGCCAACTTCGACGCGGTACTGGAGATGGTGCAGGGCGTCTCGGGCCTGGGCATGGAGGTCTGTGTGACCCTCGGCATGCTCAACGAGCCCCAGGCCAGGCGTCTCAAGGCCGCCGGCTGCCAGGTCTACAACCACAACATCGACTCCAGCCGGGACTTCTACGAGACCATCATCTCGACCCGCAAGTTCGACGAGCGCCTGGAGACCATCGCCGCCGTGCGCGCCGCGGGCCTGGAGGTCTGCTCCGGAGGCATCGTCGGCATGGGCGAGACCGTCGACCAGCGCATCCACTTTCTCCAGGAGCTCACGGAGCTGGAACCTGCACCCGAGAGCATCCCCATCAACCAGTTCGTGGCCGTGGACGGCACGCCCCTGGCGGACGTGGATCCCCTGCCCCCCCTCGAACTGGTGCGCATGATCGCCACGGCGCGGATCCTGTTCCCCAAGAGCCGCATCCGCCTCAGCGCCGGGCGCGCCCAGATGAGCGACGAGCTGCAGGCCCTCTGCTTCTTCGCGGGCGCCAACAGCATCTTCACTGGCGAGAAGCTGCTCACCACCCCCGGCCCCGGCCTGGACCACGACCAGTGGCTGCTCCAGTCCCTCGGGATGCGGGTGGAAGGCGCCGCGGTCAGGGCCTGAGCATGCAGCTGATCGACGACCTCCACGCCGAACATGACCTCATCGAGCAGGTGCTGGGTTCCCTCCGCGCCTTCGTGACCGCCCGCCTGGCCGGCGGCGGCGACACGGCGGATGGCGCGCGGTTCCTGGCCTTCTTCCGCCACTACGCCGGCACCTTCCACCATGACAAGGAGGAGGCCGTCCTCTTCCGGGCCCTGGTGGAGCGGGCCGAGCTGCCCGCGGAGCGCGGCCCCATCCCCGCCCTCACCGGCGAGCACCACCGCATGGGCGGCCTGCTGGACGGGCTGGCCGAGCTGCTGGACAGCCCCCTGGCCACCGAGGCGGACCGGCTGCGCCTGCAGGAGCTGGCCGTGGCCTACACCCGCTCGCTCTGGCAGCACATCGACGCCGAGAACTCCGTCATGTTCCCCGAGAGCCAGGAGCGGCTGCGGCGCTTTCACGTCATGGACCTGCCCAGCCGCCCCATGACCGATACCGAGCAGGCGGCCCGGGAAGCGGGTCTGGACCTGGTCCTGCGCTACCCCCCGGAGCATGATGCCGAGGTCCACCGGGGCGACGGCTGCATCGCCTGCCCCTCCTACGGCAAGACCTGCGACGGCCTCGAGATGGAGTGGTGGACCGACCTGGAGTGGGAAGAGGTCTGGGAGCGTTCCGACGGCGACTAGGAGCCGAAACGAAATCACGGCACGCTCAGGGGAAAGCAACCACTCTCGCAGAGAAAAGAGGAGGGGAAAGGGGCCGCTGTCGCCATCGATACGGATATCCCCTTCATCCCCTTTATCCCTGTTTCCTTTTGCTTTTTTAGGTTCATCGCGGAATAGCGTGAGGAAAGGGACACCGGCAGTCCTCTGAGACCCTTGTGTTTGTCGAGAACGCAGGGGGAGGTGCCGGTGTCTTGGGAAAAGTGTATCCGTCTGCTCGGGGGCTGGAGTGCCTACGAGCC
>CAIPAY010000050.1 GCA_903863195.1 uncultured Holophagaceae bacterium | reverse complement strand
GGCGGACCCCAGACATCCTTGCCCGGCAGGCGCATGGCCCCGAATCCCAGGCGGCGGATGTCTCGACCACCCAGGTTCAGCGTGGCGGGAGGGTGGGCGTAGACATCAGGGGCGGGTTGTTTGGGCATGGTCGTCCTCGGGTCGCACACACAGCCCAAGGCTACCGACAGGTGCCCGCGGCGAGGGGTCTTGTTTTGAAACGCCGAGTACGGTCCAGAGGGTCGTGGGGTCGCGGCCGGACACCTTTGCGCTCACGGCACGGCCCCGACCAAAGAGACCTGACCGGGGAGGCCTTGAGGCGCGGCCAGTCCTGGGTAGCGCTCAAGGAGGAAGCGGCGGACTAGCTGAATGGCTAGGGCGCTCCTGTAGGGCCATCCGCCTTCCAGGAGCCTCCCGAGCCCATGAACAGGGGCGGGGCAAAGACCGTCAATCCTCCGAGCTGGACCTCAGGAGTGATGACCGGGCCAAGCGTTACTCGCCCCTGCCACTGGCAGAGAAGCTGCGCGCGAGTGGGCAGTAAATTCTTGGCTCCCCCATTGACACTGTAAGCGCCATGACAATACTTATCCATTGGATCTTTATTTGGTGTTTTTGTCTGTTTTTCCCTTTTTTAATTCAACTTGTTCTAAGCGATTAGTAATTTATTACTAGGAGGGAACACCCGATGGCAGGCACCTGGAACACGTTCAACGCACCGTCAGGCGTCAAGGCCGACACGATGCTGCTCCTGACGGACGGCACTGTGCTGGTCCACGACGCGAACCGGCCTTCCCTGAGCAACACCTACGGCGGCAAGAACTGGTACCGACTGACCCCGGACAGCCACGGGGACTACCGCAATGGCACCTGGTCCGGCGCGCTCGCGATGAACGGGCAGCGGAAGTACTTCGCCAGCGGTGTCCTGGCGGACGGGCGGGTATTCGTCGTTGGCGGCGAGTACTCGGACGTCAACGGCGACACCGACACGAGCACGGACAACGATGCCCGCGGCGAGATCCTGGACCCGGTGACCGGCACCTGGTCGGCGATGACCAAGCCGAGCCCGGCCTTCGACTTCGTCAAGGGCGACGTGGTCTCGATCGTCCTCGGCGACGGCCGCGTGTTGTTCGGCGCGGTCGCCTCGGGAGCCACCGGACAGCGCAACGCGATCTGGGACCCGGTAACCGACACCTGGGTCGAGGCAGGCACGAGGTTCGGCACCGTCGCCAACACCAAGAAGGGAAACTCGAACGAGGAAAGCTGGTGCCTGCTGCCAAATGGCAACGTGCTGACCGTGCAAATCGCGGGCACGACAGCTACGCAGAATGCGGAGATGT
The DNA here is from genome assembly GCA_903863195.1 of uncultured Holophagaceae bacterium. GTDB lineage: Bacteria > Acidobacteriota > Holophagae > Holophagales > Holophagaceae > Geothrix. The sequence continues at coordinate 39,638 of CAIPAY010000050.1, read as the reverse complement.
ACGTCCCGGCGAACGATGAGTGGGTTACGGCCGGCCTCACCGCGTCAACGCTGCCTGTCGGCACAATCGGCAGCACTACGCTGAACGAGATCGGGGGCGCGCTCACGCTGCTGAGCGGCAAGGCCTTCTTTGTCGGCGGCAGCGGGCATACGGGGATCTACACCTCTGGCGCGACGACGACGGCGAAAGGCAGCTGGGCTGCCGGAGCCGACCTGCCGGCAGATGCCACCAACACGAACGCACCGGCCGGGCTGCAGACGTCACTCGACGGCAGCGTCGTGATGCTGCCCAACGGGCACCTGCTGATCACCTCCGGCCCGGTCGATCCGGGCGGCCAGTTCTTCTCCGGCCCGGTGACGATCTGCGACGTCGATGAGAATGGCGCCAACCTCACGACCCAATCCAACCAGCCCACCGCCGCACCGGGTCACACCTGGCAGTGCTGCTTCCTGCTCCTGCCGAGCGGCCACGTGCTGATGACCGGCGAGCAGAACACGATCAACGAGTACCAGCCCGATGCGGCGGAGCTGACTCCGAAGAACTCATCGCGACCCGTGCTCACGACCGCGCCGAACACGCTCATAGCCGGTCACTCCTACCAGATCGCCGGCAAGCAGCTGAACGGCCTCACCCATGCCAACGGCTATGGCGATGATCGCCAGAACGCCACCAACTACCCGCTTGTGCGGCTGACGAACGCCTCGGGCGACGTGCGGTATCTCCGCACCCACAGCTTCTCGACCATGGCGATCGCGACGGAGAACGCCATTGTCACAGCGGTCGTCGACGTGCCGTCGAACCTGCCGCCCGGGACGTGGAGCCTGGAGGTCGTTGCCAACGCGATCGCATCAACGCCCTTGACGGTCGGTGTCGGCACCCGCGACTGCTTCCTCGTGATGGACCGCTCGACCGCGGGTCAGGGAGAGGTGCAGGCGCTGATCGCGTTGAACGGGGCGCCGGCCGTCATCGACCCGGCAATCTTCCTGGTGGTAGAGGGCTTCACCCCCAACGAGCTCGGCCTGACGATGGCAAACCTCGCCTCGCCCCCGATCGTCCCTTTGTTCCTGCCGCCGCTCACCGGCCTCCACGTCGTCCAGCGCGGCGCCGTGCTGCCGGAGGACCCGAGCCTGCCCCCGAACGTGCCCCAGCGGTTCACGTTCCCGTTTGTGCTGCAGTTTGACGACGCGAGCATGTTCAACTTCACTGGCGACTTCCAGGACCTCACGGTGGTGGCGATCCTCAGTGCCGGCGGTCAGGCGGTGGCGAATGGCGGCGTCCTGCGGCTGCTCAAGTCACCCGATCCCTACCTCCTCGACGGTGACCCCGGTCGCAATATCGACTGGTGGACGAGCATCGACATCCGCGTCTTCCAGGTCGCGGATGGCGGTCAGCGCTTCGGCGCGACCCTCTCAGCCAGTGCTCCGGCGGGGACCGCGGCGACCGGCTTCATCCAGAGTGTGCTGAACAACCTCAACGCCCATCCGGCCCTCGCCAGCGAGTTCGACGCGATCGATCCGCATGAAGGAAACGAGCTACTGACGCTCGCACCGACCGACGGCGCCGGCCACCGGGTGTTCAACTTCGCGGTGGCGAAGGTGCGTCTGCGCGACCTCAATCAGGATGCATCAAACGTCCGGGCATTCTTCCGACTGTGGCCCGCCCAGCAGACGAACGCGGTGCACGACCCGACGACACTCTATCGGACGTTCGTCTCCGGCCCGCGGCACGTGCCGCTGCTCGGCCGGCAGGGCGACGAGATCGCGACGATACCGTTCTTTGCGTCGCCTCGCGTTGACGCCGCGACGGTGAGCATGACGACGCAGATGGACCTGCCCAACGTGCGCACCATCGTGCATGACAGCCTGGGCGCCGAGGTCTTCGCCTACTTCGGGATCTGGCTCGATATCAACCAGCCGGGCGACCTGCGCTTCCCGGCGCGGCTGCTCGGCACCACCCCGGCCAACCTGCCTGACGGCCCATTCGTGGGCACCGGTCCGCTGCTGTCCATCCAGCAGCACGTGCGCAGCCTGCATCAGTGTCTGATTGTCGAGTTGGAGCTCGACGGTCAGTCGATCCCGAACTGGGCTGACCCGTCGACCTCCGACAAGCTCGCGCAGCGCAACCTGACCTTCGTCGGCGTGCCCAATCCGGGCGTCATCGGCTCCCGCGTCGCTCCGCAGACGGTGCAGATCCACCCGACCCCCGCAGCGCCGCCCGACGGGCGACCCGACGAGCTGATGATCGCCTGGGGCAACGTCCCCGCCGGCACACACGCGTCCATCTACCTCCCGACAGTCGATGCCGCTACCGCGCTCGACTGGGCGAAACAGATGTATGTCTCGAACAGGTTGACGCTCGTCGATGAGCATACCCTCGCCTGCGAGGCGGGCGGGGTGACGTTCATCCCGGTACCTGGTGCGTCGGCCGTTGATCACGTCGGGCTGCTGTCGGTAGAGCTGCCGCCGACGGTGCACAAGGGGGAGCGCTACTCGGTGCGGGTCCGCCAGATCACCGGTGCCCGCTTCGGTTCCGGACGTCAGGTCGAGGTCGGCACGAAGGTGGTCGGCAAGAAGGACGGCCTGCGGGTGGCGATCGGCGGGACCGCACCGGACGTGCTGCTGCGATCCTTCGAGGCTGCCTCGCACAAGGGCTTCCTGTACCGCCGAACGATTGGTGCATTCGGGCTCGAGATCCCCGTCAGCACCAGGAAGCTGATGCTGGGCAATGAGGAGCGCACGCTCTCAATCCTGCGCCACATCGAGCAGTCCGTGCCGATCGAGACGAAGTGGTGGCCGGTGTTCCGGCGCTACGTTGACGCCTATGTCGGCCGCGTAGCCGGCATGGGTGGCGATCCGACCCGCGTCGTCCCGACGGGTGACGGCGACTGGAAACACCCGGGCAAGCACCAAGGGCACGATGGTCACTGCGATCACGACGGACACGGTAAGGACGAGCACGATCACGACGGGCCCGGCGAGTGTTGCGACGACGACGCTGGGCGCGACGCCGTGACCGGCAAGGTGGTGGCCCTGCGCTATGACCACTTCGGTGACTTCACCGGCTTCGTCATCGAGACCGGGCACGATCACCACGTCGTCGTCTGCAGTGCGGAGGGGCGCGTCCAGCGGTTGGCCCACCAGGCGTGGGTGAACCGAGCCATCGTTCGGGTCCACCTGCTCGCCGGTGACCGCCTCGCATCGCTCTCGTTCGCCGGTGAAGTCGACGCGTGAGCCCTCAAGAGGGAATGATTTGGCGTTCTCTTGTTCGGCTTTAGAGGCAACACCTTTCCCTTCGAACCCTCCAGTCATCTTCCGGGACCCCGGGACAGTTGGCATTGGCATCAACCTTCACTTGACTAGGAGCGACCCATGCCCGGTCCCATTATCCACATGAGCAATGCCCGACATACGGCCCGCCTCCTCAAGGCCAAGGGCTACCAGCCGAGGCCCTACTCGGAGTCCCGGACCAAGGATCGCCCCAGGGACATTGATCCCGCCTGGACCGGCGCGGACCCCAGGGACCTGGGGAAGTACATGACGGAGCATCCGAACTTCGCGGCCATCGGCGCCATCGGCCCGGACCTGTTCTTCTTCCTGCCCGATTTCCGGAACCTCAACCCGGCCAACGTCAAAGATCTGTCCCTTCCCACCGCCACCGTGCTCATGAACATCCTGGGCTTTCTCGAGAGTGCCTACGCCGCGCTGGATCCCTACCTGTCCAAGTGGGAGCACTACCTCGGTCCGATCAGCGAAGACACCGGCGAGGAGATGAGCCGCCTGACCGGCGGGCTCTCGGAGACGGTGGGCGACATCTCCGGAGAGCTGAGCGGGATCCTCATCACGCTCATCGAGAACTTCGTGGTCAAGCGGGTGGATTTTCTGGGGTTCTTCAGCCTGGGCCTGGACCATGGCTGGGACGATCAGTCCTACTTCTGGTCGGACATGCTGCACTACCGCCGGACGGCGGAGTTCGGCCGCCAGCTCTGGTACCTGGCGGACGGCCAGGACGACGACCAGCTCCGCGCCTACGCCCTGGGCTACCTGACCCACGTGGCCGCCGACACCACGGGCCACCCCTTCGTGAACGCGATCTCCGGGGGCCCCTACCGCACCCACTGGACCCGGCACCACCTCACCGAGAACCACCTGGACGCCTGGTGGTACATCGCCGATCCGGACGCTGCCGCGCCCAACAAGGTGCCGGGCTACACCCAGATCACCGAGTCCGCCATCTACTACGACATCGCCTTCAGCGAGAGTGGGGACAACGCCCCGGTGCCGCGCCCCTCCTTCCCCGGCGGGCACACGATGCGGGACAACTGGATCCGCCGCCGCCTGCTGGACCTTGACTCGGCCCTGCCCGACAGCGTGGCCCAGCTGCTGCTGGATGCCATCGACAAGATCTACTACACCGCAGGCGTGCCCCATCCCCAGATCCTAGAGCCGGACGGCAAGCCCGACTTGGACAGCCTCAAGAACATGTACGACCTGTTCTTCCGGCTGCAGAAGCTGATGACGGTGGATGGGTTCAACCATGAGCCCCCGGACCCACCGGAGGTGTGGCCTAACCTGGATTTCCCGGTGATGACCGACCCCGCGGGAGATTCGGCACCGGGGTCGTCGGATGGCGGCAGTTTCTGGGACGACCTGCTGGACTTTGTCCTGTCGGTGATCGCAGCCATCGCCTACCTGGCTGAAGTGGCCCTCTACCTGGCTTCTCTGCCCTGGGCCCTGCTCGCCGACGTCCTGACCTGGCCCCTGCGCCTCGGGCTCTACTACGCCCTGGAGCTGCCGCTCTTCCACATGCTGAAGAACTTCCGGGCCGTCATGGTGATGATGGGTTACTTCCTGCCCATGAAGGACGAGATCTCACCAAGCATGATCCGGGTCGGGAACCTCGCCCAGAAGAACTTCGATCAGGTTCTTTCGGAGATGGGTGATGTCTTCGGGGCAATGAACACGCCTCCGGACACGCCGGACACCTCCCAGAGCTATCGGGACGAGCTCTACCCCCGTCGCCTGAACGACACGGATTATCGCCAGCCCTGGAACTACCCGACCTGGAGTGCGACTGAGGGCCCCGCCACCACGGCCAGTCCCTACGCCCAAGGCGCCGATCCCTCGGCGCTCTTCCTGGAGCAGGACCCGGATCCTTACATTCGCTTCGGCCTCGAACACGCGCCGACACCCGAGGCCTCGGACAGCGTGGCCAGAAGCGGGCTCTTGAGCCCCACCCGCAGCCTGGGCAGCTGCGTGGGTTTCTCCCGTTACACCCTGTGGCTGGCTTCCCGCGATCTCAAGCAGGGGCGCGAGAGGACGGTGCAGATGACGAATTGGAACCTGGATTCAGACCGGGGCTACGGCTACCACTGCTGGGACTTCAACCGCAGGAGCGATGCGCCCCCCCTGGACGATCCGAACTGGCACAAGTTCCAGCCCCCCTGCGTCTGGCCACCCCAGGCCGATGCTCCGGCCGTGTACTCGCCGGACGTGGATCAGAAGATCCACTGGGTCGGGCCGGGCCTTGCGGACCCGGGCTGCGGCGGACCGCCCAGCCCTCCTCCGATCAAATGAGCCAGCTACCGTCCCCAGCCCCCGCCGCCGAGTCCCTCCAGAGGTGCCCATGATCCGCCGAACCTTTCTCCATCGCTGCGCTTGCCCCTGTCATGCCTCGGTCAAGGCCCACAAGGAGCCCCAGTGCGACTGCGGCGGGCCGCTGAAGCCCCCGCGCAGCGGCTGCCGGCCCCCACGCCGTCCCTGCCCCTGCCCGCCACCCGAGATCTGCCCGCAGCCGGGCACCGTGGACCTCCCGCAGGATCAGCTCCCGCCTGCACCAACCTTCCAGCCCCGCCCCCGCCCCGGCGAAGGCGGGCGCCCTGTCCCGGGTGATCCCCATGAGCTCGGCTGGGTGCAGGGCCAGATCGGCACCATCCTCCGCAAGGGCCCCAAGTTCGGCAAGCGCAAAGACGAATACCTTCCTTATCTCGTGATCCGGGCCCAGTCCAATGACACTGGCAACCGCCCCTTCAGCGGTGTCTTCTGGGAGTCTCCCGATATCGGCGTCATGCCTGGCGTGGAGGCCGAGATGGCCCCGCTCATGCCAGCGGACATGGGCGGAGTGGCCGTCGCGGGCCAGCCCAACACCCTCTACGCCCACATCTGGAACCTGGGCAAGGCCCCGGCCTACCGCGTGCGAGTCGAGTTCTACTGGTTCGACCCGAGCCTGGGGATCAGCCGCTCGGATGCCCATTTCCTGGGGGCGGCGTGGGTGGATCTGGCAGACCGCTTCACGGTCCACTCGGACTGGCGGGAGGTTGTGCAGCCCTACGGCAGCTACATGAGCCGCGGCTGCCACGCCATCGTGCGGTGCCCCGCCACCTGGGTCCCGCAGATGCTCAACAACGGCCACGAGTGTCTCGTGGTGCGCGCGTTCGAGCCGATGCTGGACGCGGTGCCGCTGGCCCAGTTCTCCTCGGCGCAGGATCGCCACATCGGGCAGCGGAACCTGGCGGTGGTGGAGTCGCACTCCCCGGCCTTCATCGACCTGGCCCTGCAGCTGGGTCAGCCGGCCCACCCGGGGGAGGCGGAGGTGGACGTGCAGCTCGAGGGCCCGGGCGCCCTGGAATACACGAAGCTGATCACCCATGACCGGAACCCGGGCCTGCGGCCCAGCCGCCACAAAGTTGTCTACGGCCTGATGCCGCCCAGCCCGCCCGGGAGCCGGGTGCCCCCGCTGAGCGGGCTGCCCCTGGAGCACGGCGCCAGGATCCTGCGCTCCCGCGAGCACTTCCAGCGCGGCTGCGAGCCCATGACGGTCACGTTCCACGCCGCCGCCGAGAACCTGGAGAAGCACGAGGCCCAGGTGCTCCGCATCCGCCAGAAGGTGGGCGGCGAGGTGGTGGGCGGCTACACGGTGCTGATGATCAACAAGGGGTGAAGATTCTCTAGCAAAACCAGCCAAAAGGTCAGTGGCAGGCCACCAGGGCCACCGTCGTCGGGGGGCGATGCTCCTTCTCCACCCGCTGGCTCTCCTCCTCGAGATACCCCATGAGGGCCTGGGTGTCCTCGGGGCCGAGGCTCAGGTTCGGCATCACCAAGTTCGGATAGCGGGCCTGCAGGGCCAGAGCCTGGGGATCCCGCTCGGCCAGCATCTTGTCGGGTTCCTTCAGCCAGCGGCTGAGCCAGGCCTGCTCGCGCCTCCGGGTCACATGCAGGAGGTCCGGGGCCAGCGCCTGCTTGGCCAGGGCCGCGCTGCCCTCTTCGCCGAGGGTGTGGCAGGCGCCGCAGCGGGTGCGGAACAGGTTCTCGCCCAGGGAGACCGTGCGCACCCTGGGCGCGTTGGCATACTCGAGCCCGCCCTTGGGGGACTGCTGCCAGTTGGAGAGCCAGCTGCCCATCTGGGTGGCCAGGATGTGGGCATTCTCGTAGGGAGACTTCTTCATCCACTGGCCCGTGCTCTGGTTGCCGATGATCAGGCTCATGCTGTGCCCCTTCAGGTTGCCGGGGTCACTGTCGGGACTGAGCAGGCCCAGCTTGTGCCGGATGAGCGTGATGTCCTCCGCCTTGCCCGTCAGGAACATCCAGCCGGGACCCGCCTGATACTTCTGCGCATAGGCCTTGAGCACCGGCGGCGTGTCCCGCTGGGGATCGATGCTGATCGACAGGAAGAAGATGTCCTTGCCGACCCGCTCCCCCAGGATCTCCTGCACCTCACGCATGCGGGCCGTCTCCAGGGGACACACGTCCTTGCAGCTGGTGAACATGAAGTTGACCGCCACCACCTTGTCCTTGATCAGGTCGTCGAAGAACCGCACCGGCTTGCCGTCCTGGTTGATCAGGGTGACGTTGGGGAAGTAGTCGGCCCCCCAGACCGTGGTGCCGCCCCGGGCCGGGAGGCTGGCGAGACCCAGCGATCCAAGAACAAGGAGGGAACGGAAGAGCAGGGGGAGCAGGGCTGGTCGGAGAGGGAGACGCATGGGGGTACCTTTGCCTGGATCAGGAGGGTGACGGGAGGGTGCGATCGCGGGAACTCTGAGCCGGGAAGCTCAGGGCTTCGGCCCGAAGCCGTCCCCGGTCCGGTAGGTGGGCAGGGCGCTGGAATCGACGAACTGCACGCCCTCCCAGGTCGGCAGCGGGGCCGGCATGAGCTGCAGCTGGCCGGGGCGGCTGATGTCCCACCGCAGCAGCATGGAGTGGTCCTCGTGCTGGGTGTTGTGGCAGTGCTCCATGTAGGTGCCGGCGAACTCGCGGAAGTGGATGGCGAGCTCCACGGAGCTGGTGGCGTCGGCACTGGGACCGACGCGGTAGACGTCCTTGCGGGCCCACTTCTCCCAGAGGGGCGGGGCCTTGCCACCCCGGGTCAGGACGATGCCCTCCTCGAAGTGGACGTGCACAGGATGGCTCCAGTCGCCGCTGGTGCTGCTGATCTTCCAGATCTCGAGGGTGCCGGTGCCGGTGCTGCCCGCGGCCGTGGCGTCCGTGGACAGCTCCGTGGCCACCGAGGTCCGGCGGGGATCCATGTTCAGCCCCGAGCCGCCGTCGGTCTTGATGGTCCAGGGAGACTCGTCGGTGCCGTCCGAGCGGCCAAACTCGAAGGTGTGGTGGCGGGCCTTGGCCAGCATGGCCTGATCGGTGGCGGAGTCGCGGTTGATCTTGAGCGGGATCATCCGCTTCTTGCCCGCGACATAGTCGGCCGGGTCCATGCTCTTGTCGGTGCCCGTGTAGGCCTGCACCCGGAGCTCCATCACTTTGCCCACCGCAGGATCGCCGTTGTCCCACCGATCTGGTACGCCACTGGTGAGGTGCATGACAGGCTTGTACTTCTCGGCCAGGACATCCCCGAGCGGGATGACGCGGTTGGGCTTCTTGCCGTCCGTGTGCTCGAGGATGTTCACAAGGTAGAGCTTGTCGCCCGCCTTGACGCCATTCTTGCTGAAGTCCACCACGATGTCGTAGCGCTCGGCGATGCCCTGCTCCGGCAGCACGCCCTTGCGGTCTCCGGGCTTCCCATCCCCGGCCACATCCACGATGCCATCGAAGGGCACAGCGTATTCCATGAGGTTCCCGTCGTTCGCAACCATGTGAAAGGGCACGCGGGTGTAGGAGATGCCCGAGCCCGAGGGCCCCGGCAGCTCGCCGCTGGTGCCCACGATCTGGCGCACGAGGGCCAGCGTGAGGTAGCGGGACACGGAGCCGTTCAGGATCCGGAAGCGGTAGCGTCGCGACCGGACGTTGAAGTAGGGGTTGTAGAGCCAGTTGACCAGGAGGTGGTCACCCAGGAAGCCGTCGGTGTTGAAGATGTTGAACCAGAGCTGGCCGTCCTTGTCCCAGGCCTTGTCGGCGATCACTAGGTTCACGTCGTAGTCCCGGTTGCCCCAGGGAAGGGCGGAGCCGCTGGGCAGGCGGAGGTTGATCCCGTCCTCCAGGTCCTCCTTGCCGCGATCCAGGGCGCTGTAGTAGTTCATCATCGCGGCATTGCCCTTGTAGACGTTCTGGGCCGTGAAGTCGAGCATGTGGTCGTGGAACCAGTGGGTGCTCATGGTCTCGCGCCAGTCCCCGCGGATGGGGATCGAGGCACCCAGGGCAGTCTTCAGGCCCGGCTTCGCATCGTTGACGTAGAGGGTCTCGCCGGGCGCGGAGGGGAAGGCGGCCCTCGGATCCGTCGCGGTGGTGTTGATGGTGTCGTAGCCCGCCAGCTGCATGGGCCACCGGTAGTCGTAGAACTGGCCCGGGAAGAAGAAGGCGTTGGTGAAGCCGTCGCTCTCCGCCGGGTTGTGGCCGTTGTGCTCATGAGTGCTGATGGTGTGGAGCCCGAAGCCCCGGTTGGCTGCGGGATCGATGGGCAGGGCGTTGTAGTGCCGCATCATCACTGGCTGGCCGTAGCGGGCCATGAGCAGCTTGGGGGGCACGGTCCCGTCAAAGGTCCAGACTGACTCGTGCTCCTGGATGGGCATGCTCGGGTGAATCCGGACCGCGATGCCCTTGGTGGTGCCGTCCGTGGCCGGCACACCGGCCGTGTTGTGGTAGAGGCCGCCGGGGCCGAACTCGCCCACCTGGTAGTGGTGCATCTGGTGCGCATCCCGGAAGCCGCCGTTGACCCGGGCCCCAGCCTGGGCCGTCTTGAAAAACACCGGGGGGAGGAACTCGTTCCAGCGCTGGTGGGCCCAGCCGGCGCCGGCGGGTCGGCCCTCGGCCGGGGGATGGTTCAGGGGTCGGCCCAGGAAGGTTTCGATCTGCGGCTTCCAGGGATTCATGTCCGCGGTGTTGGCATACTCCGTTGGCCACGGCGCCACGCCGGGCTGCGCCAGGAAGGCCTCCAGGACCGCCCCTGCCGGCACACTGGACGCGACGCTCTTGGGATTCTGCTCAGGCAGCGGGCCCGTGCTGGGCGCCGGGAAGGACAGGGTCGGCGCTGGCCCACCTGGTCTCAGGGGCTCGGGGCCGAATTCCTCGAACAGCAGCAGCTGCTGGACGAAGGGCTGGGCCCCGAACATCGGGCTCGGCTTGCTGTTGGTCGGGATGTTGAAGGAACCCGAGGTGGTCTGGAGGGACGGCGGGAGCACGTTGTTGATGCCGGCATCCGTCTTGGTGCCCGTGACGCCGCCCTGGAAGGCGCCCTGGTTGGCGGGAGGCAGCACGGGGTCGGCGGCCGAGGCCACCGACGACAGCGGCCCGGCCACCAGGACCAGCCCCAGACGCATGAAGTGTTTGATCATGGACTTCCTCCTTTGGAACACACCTTCCCGAGCCGCCTTCATTGCCAGTGGCTTGAAAAATAAGATTTTGAAATCATGTGATTAGGAATTTTTTACCACTAGATCGAACGGAGTAAGTATTCGTTCCGGAGCCCCCGGGCCGACAGGTCCGATCTCGAGAAACCGACCCATCCGGTCAGCAATGCAGAGGCTCCTGCCGAGCGCTGTCCTCAGCCCCGGGTACAGCGCAGCGCCCCAGGTCCTGGGGCGCTGCGGGTCGGCTCGTGGGCTTCGCTTCCTTGGCTGGCTTCAGCTCCCGGTATTCTTCCGCTCCACGCGGCTGGCATAGGCCTGGCCGGCAGCATTGGTTCGGGTGGACAGGGCCCGCACCTGGACGCGGTCACCCACGAGCAGCTGGTCAAAGCGGAGGGCGGCGCCGTGGTCCAGCACCAGGGTCTGGGCATCGGTCCAGAAGACCCGGCCACCGACAGTCATCGTGAGGTCCGCTACACCCAGGGCGGTGATGGAGCCCTGGGCCTCCAGATCCGAGGCCCCATTGCCCAGGGAAGAGAAGCGGACCTCCACCTTCGTGGCCACCAGCACCGTGGGATCCGTGGGGCTCAGGGCGCCCTCGGCCTCCACCATGGCGCCCTCGGCCAGGGTGCCCTCCACGACCGCGCTGCTGTAGTCGACCTTGAGGGTCTGCAGTGTGAACCGCTTCGCCGTGGCATCCAGCCCCGAGAGAGCGCCGGAAGCCTCAACCTCACTGCCCTCCTCTTGGCCCATAGCCTCCTCGACCCGGACCTTCGAAGCCGTGAGGGTCGTCCCCGCCAGCGTGCCCTCCACTTCCACCCGCGCACCCTCGGCGAGCACCCCGATCACCGTCGCTGCGCCATAGGCCACCGACTGGGCACCAAGGAGGAAGGTCTTGGCCGTGGTGTCCAGGCTGCCCACGGTGCCCCTCAGCTCCGGGCTGTCCGCGGCGCCGGGCGCCTTCCGCTCCACCCGGGTGGCCAGGACACCGCCCCCGGTCTGGGGGGTGCCGAACACCGCGACGAAGTCACCCACGGCCAGGTCCGCGAAGGTGATGGGGGAGAAGACCTCGCCGGAGGCCTCCTGCTCCAGCAGGGTCAGGGTGTTCACGGTGACCACCGTATCAAGCACCTTGAAGGTGGCGGCGGCGGCGTCCAGTGATGTGATGCCGCCCTTGAGCTCGGTGCGCAGGTCCGCCGACTGGAGCGTGATGCCCTGGCCCTCCCGGATGCCCCTGCCCACCAGGACCACACCGGGCTGCAGACGCGTGGCGGCGGCAGGCGAGCCGTTCAGGGTGACGGGAGCGCTGGCCACCTGCAGAGGCTGCTGGTTGAACTGCGGGGCGCTGGCGGTTCCGGTGAGCGTGCCGGCCAGGGACACGGTCGCAGGGGGCGCCGGGGCAGGCGCCAGGGTGGACCCGTCGCCCCCCTTGCTGCCACCGCAGCCCACGAGGCCGAGGGAGCCCAGCAGGGCGAGACCGGTGACACAGGCCCGGAACCTGCTGAAGGAAGTTCGGTTCAAAGCGGAAGGTTGTCGCATGGCAGCTCCTTGAGCGGTGGGTGAGCCGGATCGGAAGGGGCCGAAGGGCCCGCTCCGCCCGATTGGGTGAGTGCCTCACCTTCGCCCCGGGGCGGACCCCTAACCAGATCCGGTTGCATGATTTCCACCCCTCCGGGGTAGTCCCTAGGGTCTATGAAGTGGTAACCCGGGGCGACTTGCCTCGCCATCCAGACGAGGCCCCCTCCTGCAGGAGGTTCCAGGTTTCCCTTCCGTGGCTTTCCTTGTGGCCTCCCCCTCCCCGGGTCAAAATGGAGTCCTTGGCTCAGATCACGGCTAAGTCATTGAATTCCATCAGGAGAGGGCGCCCATGAACGCTTCGAAGCAGGACACCTACCTCAAGGACTGGCAGGCCCAGGAGGCCATCGCCGAGCAGATGCTGCCCGTCCTCGGCAGCCTCTACCGGGACAAGAACATCGTGATGACGGTGTACGGCCGCTCCCTCGCCCACTGCACGGCCATCGACATCCTCAAGGCCCACCGCTTCGCCCGGCAGATCCTCGACAACGAGCTGTCGGTGCTGGACTCCTGGCCCCTGCTGGAGGCGATCAGCAAGCTGGAGCTGGCGCCCTCGCGCATTGACCTGGGCAAGCTGACCTTCCACTACTGCACCGAGGGCGGCGGCCTGTCCCCGGAGGCCTACGTGCTGCGCGAGCTGGCCAGCGTCCACACCGGCGTGAGCCCCATCCTCGACGAGCCCCAGGACATCGTGCTCTACGGCTTCGGCCGCATCGGCCGCCTGCTGGCCCGCATCCTCATCGAGAAGGCCGGCAGCGGCGAGAAGTTCCGCCTCAAGGCCGCCGTGGTGCGCAAGGGCGCCGCTGATGACCTCCTCAAGCGCGCCAGCCTGCTGCGCCGCGACTCGGTCCACGGCCCCTTCAACGGCATCATCACCGTCGACGAGGAAGAGAACGCCATCATCGCCAACGGCAACATGATCCGCATGATCTACGCGGACAGCCCCGAGAGCGTGGACTACACCCAGTACGGCATCCGCAACGCCATCCTCATCGACAACACGGGCAAGTGGCGGGACCGCGCCGGCCTGAGCCGGCACCTCCAGGCCCAGGGCATTGCGAAGGTCATCCTCACGGCGCCGGGCAAGGGGGACATCCCCAACGTGGTGGCCGGGGTCAACGACGAGCTGATCACCGACCAGGAGCAGATCTTCTCCGCGGCCAGCTGCACCACCAACGCCATCGTGCCGGTGCTGAAGGCCCTCCGCGACCGCTACGGCATCTCCCACGGCCACATCGAGACCTGCCACTCCTACACCAACGACCAGAACCTCATCGACAACTACCACAAGTCCTCGCGGCGGGGCCGCAGCGCGCCGTTGAACATGGTCATCACCGAGACCGGCGCCGCCAAGGCCGTGGCCAAGGTCATCCCGGAGCTGGGCGGCAAGCTGACGGGCAACGCCATCCGGGTGCCGACCCCCAATGTCTCCCTGGCCATCCTCAACCTGGAGCTGAACCAGGCCGTGACCGTATCGGACCTCAACAGCTACCTGCGCAGCATGTCCCTGGAGTCGCCCCTGCACAAGCAGATCGACTACACCAACTCCCCGGAAGTGGTCTCCAGCGACTTCGTCGGCTCCCGCCACGCGGGCGTGGTGGACTCCCTGGCCACCATCGCCCAGGGCAACCGCATCGTGCTCTACGTCTGGTATGACAACGAGTTCGGCTACAGCTGCCAGGTGGTCCGCATGGTGCAGAGGATGGCCGGCATCGAGCTGCCGGCGCTGCCCTAGAGGCCCGTCGCTAGGCCAGCCGGCTGGAGACCTCGAAGGTGGTCTCCACCGGCGGCGTGGGGAACCCGCCAGCGATGCCCTGCTGCATCCGGGGCCTCAGGATGCCGTCGCGGAACTGCTCCCAGTTCTCCTTGGACTCGTGGATCACCATGATGGTCCAGCCATCCGCAGACGCCCCGGCTGCGTGGAAGATCTGCCCCTTGGGAGGGATGCTCCTGCTCGGGTGGAGGGCCACAATGCACGCCTCGTACTGCGCCTGGGTGCCGCCAGGAAAGTGATGCACGATGCCGTAAGCCATGAGCCTCTCCTCGTCATCGGGTCACTGGGCGGGTCAGCAAGGCGCTGGCCGTTTACCCAGTGGGTCCCTTGAGTCAGGTCAATGTAGGTTTTAATAATATTGAGTCAATATCTCATTTAATTTATTTTTCTAGCCAAGAGCTAATCTCTTCAACGTGAATACACCGTTACAATCTGCTAAAGATCTGATCGTGATGATGACGGGAGCGCTCGCCCGGCGGCAGCCTCCACGCTGCGTGGCTCCGGCAGGCGGCCAGGCGGAGGTCAAGCCTTTGGGTGCCTCCCATTCTGTGGTTTTCTATACCGATGCGCGTCTCAGCCAGGCTGGTTCTGGCACCTGGGTCATCGGGAGCGGCGCCGTGGCGACACTCCCTGCCCTGCCTCTGCTTTCCCTGATTCTGGAGTCCCTGTGCGCAAGACCAAGATCGTCATGACCATGGGCCCGGCCCTGATGCAGGAGGACCGGCTCCGCGCAGCGCTCAAGGAAGCTGATGCGGTGCGCCTGAATGCCAGCCACGGGGACCCGGATGCCCGCCTGAACACCCTGAACATGGTGCGCACCATCGCTGCGGAGCTGGGACGGTCCATCCCGGTGTTCCTGGACCTGCAGGGGCCCAAGTGGCGGATCGGTGCGCTGGAGAGTCCCGTGACCCTGACCGAGCGCAGCGTGGGGGCCTTCTACGCCCAGGGCGCCACCCTCACGCAGGGCCTCGCCTGGACGGCCCCTCTGCCCCACCCGGAGCTCTTCGAGGGCGCGGTGAAAGGCCAGCTGTGGCTCCTGGACGACGGCGCCATCACGGTGAAGGTCCTCTCCCGGAGTTCGGATGTGGTGATGGCCGAGGTGGTCGTGGGCGGGCCGCTGAAGTCGCGCAAGGGCGTCCATCCCATCGGCATGGACGTCCTCATGAGCCCCCTGACGGACAAGGACCACATCGACATCCGCTGGGGCGTGGAGCACCAGGTCGACCTCTTCGCCCAGAGCTTCGTGCGCCGGGCCTCCGACGTGCAGCAACTCCAGGCCATCGTCCACCACCTGGGCGGCAACCAGCACGTCATCGCCAAGATCGAGCACCCCACGGCCCTCTCGCACCTGGAGGAGATCCTCGACGTCTCCTGGGGCATCATGGTGGCCCGCGGGGACCTGGGCCTAGAGCTTGGCGTGGAGCGGGTGCCGAGCCTGCAGAAGCAGATCATCCGGGCGGCCCGGCAGGCCCTCAAGCCGGTCATCACCGCCACCCAGATGCTGGAGAGCATGATCGAGCATCCCCAGCCCACCCGCGCCGAGGCCAGCGATGTGGCCAACGCCATCTGGGACGGCACGGACGCCGTCATGCTGAGCGCGGAGAGCGCCGTGGGTGCCTACCCCGTGGAGGCCCTGCAGTGGCTGGCCCGCATCGCCACGGAAGCCGACGCCAACGTGAAGCAGCGGGTGACCACCCTGCCCGAGGACATGTCGGAGAAGGCCCTGGCCCGCACGGACATCTCCGTGGCCTTCGCCGCCTGCCGGACCGCGGACGAGATCAACGCCCGCTGGATCGTCGCCTTCACCGAGGGCGGCGGCATGGCCCGCATGGTCAGTCGCCTGGCCGGGCGGACCCCGATCCTCGCCGCCACGGTGGACGAGCACATCGCCAAGCTCATGGGCCTGCTGCGCGGCGTGACGGCGCTGGTCATCCCCAAGGTGGCCAATACCGACGACATGGTGGAGGTGGTCCGGGAGCTGCTCATCGCCGAGCATGGCGCCGTCAGCCAGGACCGCATCGTGATGACGATGGGCCTGCCCCTCTGGAAGACCGGCACCACCAACACCATGAAGGTCATGACCTTCTAACCAGCGCTGGCTCCGTGCCTCGGGAAAAAAGGCAGCCACCGATGAACACCGAGAAAAGCTGATAAACACCGATAAAAGCAACTGAGGAATTAACTACAAAGATCCCATGCCGGGCGTCGGCGCGCGGGTTGGGATGAAAGGACCACCGCCAAGGCGCCAAGGACGCCAAGCGGCGCCGACACATCGCGCGCGGGTCCGCCGCAGGCGGCTTCCGGCATGGCCAGAAGTGATCCCGGGGGCACCGGGACTGCGCTTCTTGGGACGCGACTCCGGCACTGCCTCGCAGGGCCCAACAGGCCCCTCCGCTTTTTCTTTATCGGTGTTTATCAGCTTTTATCGGTGTTCATCGGTGGTAAAAAGGGCCTTTGCCGTTTGCCTTTTCAGGCCGTGACGGCGACGACCTCGGCGAGGGGGTCGGGGCCTTCCATGACCTGCCCTGCGGTGGCGAAGACCGCTGCCACGCGGCCTGCGGCGGTGGTGCAGACTTCCATCTGCATCTTCATGGACTCCAGGATGAACAGCACCTGGCCCTCCTCCACGACATCGCCCACGGCCACCCGGCACTCCAGGATCTTGCCGGCCATGGGCGCGCTGAGGACGCCGGCGGACGAGTCCCCCTTCTTCACGGCGGGCTGCGAGAGGGGATCCTCCACCAGCAGGCTCTCGCCCTGGATGCGCAGGTCCAGGTGGTGGCCCCGGCGCAGGGCGTGGAAGCTGACTTCCGGTCCGTCCCAGCGCAGGGTGAAGCGGGTCGGGCTGCCGGCGTGCTCGATGCGGAGGAAGGGCTTCTCGTCCCGGCTGCCCACCTTGAGCTCCGGGTGGGACTGGGCGGCGAAGCGCGCCGCCACTGGGGAGATGGGCGCCCCGAGGCCCTGCAGGGTCTCGCTCAGCTGCGAGCGGAAGGCCTCGCCCTCCACCAGCCGGGCCAGGGCCTCGGGCAGCAGCGGGGCGTTCAGCGCGGGCAGGTTCGCCGCGATCCAGTCCGTGGAGACCCGGCCATGCAGGAAGTCCGGATGACGGCTCAGGGCCAGCAGGAAAGGCAGGTTGGTGACGCAGCCCAGGATGACGAACTCGGAGAGCGCCTGGGCCAGGCGGTCCACCGCCTCGCGCCGGTCCGGTCCCCAGACGATGAGCTTGGCGATCATGGAGTCGAAGCGGTCGTTGACGCGGCCCCCCTCGATCACGCCGGAGTCCACGCGCACGCCCTGGCCGCCCGGCTCGCGGTAGCGGCTGAGATTGCCAGGCGTTGGCAGGAAGCCGTGGCGCGGGTCCTCGGCCAGGATGCGGGCCTCCAGGGCCACGCCCTGGGGCTCGGGCACCCGGAAGGTGCCGGGATCCCCCAGCGCCTTGGGCCAGCGGCCCTCGGCCAGCTCCAGCTGGGCCTGGACCAGATCCACGCCATAGACTGCCTCGGTGACGGGATGCTCCACCTGGAGACGGGTGTTCACCTCCAGGAAGTGGAACTGCCCCTCGGCGTCCATCAGGAACTCGACGGTGCCCGCCCCCCGGTAGCGGGTCTCCCGCACCAGGGCCATGGCGGCCCGGCCGAGGGCCTCGCGCAGGGCCAGATCAACCACGGCGCTGGGCGCCTCCTCGATGACCTTCTGGTGGCGCCGCTGCAGGCTGCACTCGCGCTCGCCGAGAAATACTCCGCCGCCCTCGCCATCGCCGAAGACCTGCACCTCGATGTGGCGCGGCGCGGCCAGGTAGCGCTCCACGAAGACGGTGCCGTCCCCGAAGCCCGCCAGGGCCTCGCTGGAGGCCTGCTTGATGGCCTCGGGCAGGCCGGCCAGGTCTGGCACCACACGCATGCCCCGGCCGCCGCCTCCGCCGCTGGCCTTGACCAGGAAGGGCGCCTTCAGCCCGCGGGCCTCCAGCTCCGGCCCCCAGACCGCCGAGGGCACCGCCGCCAGCTCATGGGAGAGCAGGGCCGGCAGGGTGGGCACGCCGCAGTGCTGGGCCAGCCGCTTGGCGGCTTCCTTGGCGCCCAGGGCGCGCATGGTCTCGGGCCGGGGGCCCAGGAAGGCGATGCCCGCGGCCTCCACGGCCTCGGCGAACTCGGCGTTCTCGGAGAGGAACCCGTAGCCCGGGTGCACCAGGGTCGCGCCCCAGGCCACGGCCGCGGCGACGATCTCCGCCCCGGCGAGGAAGCTCGAGACCTCCAGCACCGCGTCCGCTTCCTTGCGGATGCAGGCGTCCGCGTCCTCCGGCGTGCTGATCACGGCCACGGCCAGGCCGCGCTCGCGGCCCGCGCGCAGCACGCGGCGAGCGATCTCACCCCGGTTGGCGATGAGCAGGCGTCCCGTCATCGCAGGGCTCCGCCGGACTGATGCTTGGCCCGTGTCATCACGCCTCCCCGCCGGGAACCAGCTCGCCCGCACAGGGGGCGTTCTCGGCGCTGATGGTGGCCAGCAGGCCCGCCGGGATCTCCACCATGCAGCGGAGCAGAGCCTGGGACAGAGTCTTGCCCTGGGCATCGATGAAGAGGCTCATGGTGCCGCCGCCGCCGAGGGTTTCTTCGAGCAGGAAGTTCAGGGCCCAGAGGTTCGGCACCTCGTGGCGCTCCACGTGGCCGAGGCAGGTGCCCTCGAACCAGGCCTTCACCTGGGCTGCGGAGATGTGCTCGCGGAGCCAGGCGTAGCACTCCGGCGAGCGGGCGATGAGGCCGATGTTGGCGGTGTCGCCCTTGTCGCCGCTACGGGCGTGGGCGATGCGCATGAGGGGCAGCCGCAGGCTCCCGCCGCCCGTGGGGATGGCAACGGCCGCGTCGCCCGAGATGGCGGGACCGACCTCCGGTGTGCCCTTCGTGACGGGCCAGGCCATGGGACCGGCTTCCAGCGCCAGCTCCAGCTTGCCGCTGCCCCGCTCCTCCAGCACCCGGACCAGCGGCAGGGCGCAGTCCTGGGGGATCAGGGCGGGCCAGTAGCTGACCACATCCGAGATCATGGGCGCGCCGCCGGTGACGGCGACACCCGAAGGACCGGAGAGGATCTGGGCGGGCAGCAGCTTCCGGAACACCTCCAGGGAGCGGCGATCCGCGTGGTGCGCCGAGACCCGCAGCAGGATCTCCTTGGTCAGGACCGGCGGCGTCAGGGACCGGTGCGTCGCGTCGTCCCCGATGTACTCGGTGCAGGTGTGGGTCAGGGCCGGCAGCCCCGCCAGGGCCAGCTCGCTGGCGCAGCGGGCCCAGAAGATCTCGGCGAAGACCTCGGCCTTGGCCCGGGCGTCGGGGCCGGAGATGATCAGCGTGCCGCTGGTCTTGAAGCCGTCGGCGTAGGCGATGCTCGCCTTCAGCAGGTCCGTGGGCGGGCGGCCCTGGACGCCGCTCACGTGGACGCGGTCGGGTCCGTCGGCGCGCAGCTGGATGGTGGAGAAGTCCGCCATGACATCCGGCGTCAGGTAGCTGCGGGGATGGCCCATCTCGTAGAGCAGCTGCTCGCGCACGGTCTGGCAGCTGACGAGGCCGCCGCTGCCCGGGTGCTTGGTGACTGTGAAGCTGCCGTCCGCGCGGCACTCGACGATGGGGTAGCCCATCTCGAGGTAGCTGGGCACCTTCTTCCAGTCCGTGAAGTTGCCGCCCGTGGCCTGGGCGCCGCACTCGATGATGTGGCCGGCGACGATGCCCGCCGCCAAGCGATCCCAGTCGTCGGCCGCCCAGCCGAAGGCGTGGATCATAGCCGCGAGGGTGATGCCCGTGTCCGTCACGCGGCCGCACAGGACGATATCGGGGTTGCCGTTCAGGGCCTCCACCACGGGCATGGCGCCGAAGTAGGCGTTGGCGGCCATCACCTTGTCCGCGTAGGGCGCGAAGTCCTCGCCGGTCTCCATGTTCTTGAAGGCCACGCCCTGGCTGCGCAGCCTGCTCATCGTCGGCGCGATGTCATCGCCATCGACGATGGCCACGCGGAGCTTGAGGCCCTGCTTGCGGGCCACGGCGGCGAGGGCCTCGGCGCAGGCCTGGGGGTTCACCCCGCCCGCGTTGGTGATGATGCGGATGCCGCGGCGCAGGATGTCGCCCAGCAGGGGCTCCACCTGGGTGACGAAGTCCCGGGCATAGCCGGCGCTGGGGTCCCGGAGCTTCTGCTTCTGCAGGATGCTCATGGTGATCTCGGCCAGGAAGTCGATGGACACGACGTCCACGGCCAGGGGGCCCTGGACCTGGCGGCGCAGGGCATAGGGATCATCACCCCAGTAGCCACCGGCGTTGGCGATGCGAAGGATGCGCGACTCAGGGGACATGGCGGGACTCCAGAGAAGGTGCTGTGGCCGGGCGTCAGAACCGATAGACGCCGGTGCGCGTGTCGGGGATGGGGGCGTTCAGGGAAGTGGCAAGGCTGGCGGCCAGGGTGGCGCGGGTGGCGCGCAGGTCGATTACCCCGTCGTCCCAGAGCCGGGCGGAGGCGTAGAAGGGATGGCCTTCCCGCTCGTACTTCTCGCGGATCGGGTTGGCGATGGCCTCGGCCCCCTCGTGGGAGAGGGTCTCGCCCCCCCGGGCCAGCTGGTCGCGCTTGACCGTGACCAGCACCGAGGCGGCCTGCTCGCCGCCCATGACGGAGATGCGCGAGGTGGGCCAGGTCCAGAGGAAGCGCGGGTCGTAGGCCCGGCCGCACATGCCGTAGTTCCCGGCGCCGAAGCTGCCGCCCATCATGAGAGTCAGCTTGGGCACCTGGGCCGTGGCCACGGCGTGCACCATCTTGGCGCCGTCCTTGGCGATGCCGCCGCGCTCGTACTGGGAGCCCACCATGTAGCCCGTGACGTTCTGCAGGAAGATCAGCGGGATCTTCTGGGTGGTGCACAGCTCGATGAAGTGCGCGGCCTTCAGGGCGCTCTCGCTGAAGAGCACACCATTGTTGGCCAGGATGCCGCAGGGCAGCCCCTCGATGTGCGCGAAGCCAGTTACCAGCGTGGTGCCGTAGCGGGGCTTGAACTCGAAGAGGCGGCTGCCGTCCACGATGCGGGCGATGGTCTCGCGCACATCGGTCTGGCGGCGCATCTCCCGGGGCCAGACGCCCAGGATCTCGTCGGGGTCGTAGGCGGGCGCCTCGGGGCTGCGGAGGTCCACCCGGGCGGTCTCGTGGCGGCCCAGGTGGCCCACCATCTCCCGGAGGATGCGGATGGCGTGGGCGTCGTCCTCGGCGAAGTGGTCGGCGACGCCGCTGATCTCGGTGTGGACGCGGGCCCCGCCCAGGTCCTCGGCGCTGACTTCCTCACCGGTGGCGGCCTTCACCAGGGGCGGGCCCCCCAGGAAAATGGTGCCGGTGCCCTTCACGATGATGGCCTGGTCGCTCATGGCGGGGACGTAGGCGCCGCCCGCGGTGCAGCTTCCCATGACGGCGCTGAGCTGGGGGATGCCCGCGGCCGAGAGGCGCGCCTGGTTGAAGAAGATGCGCCCGAAGTGCTCCTTGTCCGGGAAGACCTCCGCCTGCAGGGGCAGGAAGGCGCCGCCGCTGTCCACCAGGTAGAGGCAGGGCAGCTCGTTCTCCAGGGCGATCTCCTGGGCCCGCAGGTGCTTCTTCACGGTAAGGGGGTAGTAGGTGCCGCCCTTCACGGTAGCGTCGTTGGCGACGATCATGCACGCCCGGCCCTGCACCATGCCCACGCCGGTCACCACGCCCGCGGCGGGCACCGCGTCCCCGTAGACATCCGTGGCCGCCAGCATCCCGGTCTCCAGGAAGGGCGTGCCCGGGTCGCAGAGGGCCGCGATGCGGTCCCGCACGAAGACCTTGCCCTGGCTGGCGTGGCGCGCCTGGGCCTTCTCGCCGCCACCCTGCCGCAGGGTGGCCTTGAGCGCTTCGAGCTCCTGGCACAGGGCCAGGTTCTGGTCCCGGTTGGCGCGGAACTCCTCCGAGGAGGTGCGGATGTGGCTGTGGATCAGGGGCATGCTCGGACCTCAGTATTCGGCGAGCAGGTAGCGGGCGATGACTGTGCGCTGAATCTCGCTGGTGCCTTCGCCGATGGTGCAGAGCTTCACATCCCGGTAGTACTTCTCCACAGGGTAGTCCTTGATGTAGCCGTAGCCACCCAGGATCTGCACAGCCTCGTCCGCCACCCGGCAGGCCACCTCGGAGCTGAAGAGCTTGGCCATGCTGGCGGCCTTGGCGTAGGGCAGGCCCGCGTCCTTCAGGCCGGCCGCGCGATAGATGAGCAGGCGGGCGGCCTCGATCTCGGTGCCCATGTCCGCCAGCTTGAACTGGATGCCCTGGTGGCCTGAGAGAGGCTTGCCGAAGGTCTGCCGGATCTTGCTGTAGCGCACGGCCTCCTCGAAGGCGCCCTGGGCCATGCCCAAGCCGAGAGCCGCGATGCTGATGCGGCCGCCGTCCAGGGTCTTCATGGCCTGCTTGAAGCCCACGCCGTCCTCGCCCAGCAGGTTGGCCTCGGGCACCCGCACGTCCTCGAGGATCAGCTCCGAGGTGTCGCTGGCGCGCAGGCCCAGCTTGTTCTCCTGCTTGCCGGCGCGGAAGCCGTTCATGCCCCTCTCCAGCACGAAGGCGCTGATGCCGTCGGCGCTGCTGTGGCCGGGCTGGGGCGGCCGGGTGCGGGCCATCACCACGAAGATGTCGCCCACGGTGGCGTGCGTGATGAACGTCTTGTTGCCGTTCAGGATGTAGTGGGAGCCTTCCTTCTTGGCGACGGTGCGCAGGGACCCCGCGTCGCTGCCCGAGCCCGGCTCGGTGAGCCCCCAGGCGCCGATGGCCTTGCCGCTGGCGAGGGGCTTGAGGTAGGCCTGCTTCTGCCGCTCGTCGCCCATGCTGTAGATGTGGTTGGAGCAGAGGCTGTTGTGGGCGGCCACGGTGATGCCCACGGAGCCGTCCACCCGGGAGAGCTCCTCCACCACCACGGCGTATTCCTGGTAGCCCATGCCCGCCCCGCCGTACTGCTCTGGGAAGATGACGCCCATCATCCCCATCTCGCCCAGCTGCTTCACCACGGCCGTGGGGAAGGTCTTGGCTTCGTCCCATTCCATGACGTGGGGGCGGATCTCCTTCTCGGCGAACTTGCGCACTTCCTGGCGCAGGGCTTCAACGTGATCGGGGAGCGTGACGTCCATGGGGCACTCCTGAGAGAGAGGGGCGACGAGGGACTGCGGGGCGGGAAGGAATGGGATGTCTCGAGAATGATTTCCCTTTACGTAAACGTCAAGCTAAAATGTGCAAGAATCTTTTTGCGCCTTCTGGCGACCACGACCTCGGGAGAGCCCATGTCCGACAGCGAGCGCACCTGGAGCATCGCCGAGATCGCCCTGGCGTTCGGGGTCACGCACCGCACCATCCGGTTCTACGAGGACCAGGGGCTGATCACGCCCGAGCGGCGGGGCACCCAGCGCATCTTCCACCCCCGGGACCGGGTCCGGCTGGAGCTGGTGCTGCGGGGCAAGCGGCTGGGCTTCGACCTCGGCCAGATCCGCCGGATCGTGGACATGTATGACCAGCCCCCGGGCGAGGCCGGCCAGCTGCGCTACCTGCTGGAGCGCATCGCCGCCCGCCGGGCGGAGCTGGAGCAGCGCCGCCACGACATCGAGGTCACCCTCGCCGAGCTGGACGAGGTGGAGCGGCGCTGCCGGGCCGACGCAGCCGCCGCCCCGAAGGGCCGCCGGAAATAGCGCGGCGGGGCCGGTGCCTCAGCGGCTCGCCGCGAGGTGGTCCCGCAGCCCCCGCAGGGCCAGGGCGTAGCCCGCGACGCCAAAGCCGGCAATGACACCGAGGCTGACGGCGGAGGTCTGGCTGGCGGGGCCGCGACGCAGCGGGTTCGAGATGTGGACCTCGATGGTGGGGAAGGCCACCTGGGCGAGCGCGGCAACCAGCGCGGGGTAGCCCGCGGCGAACAGGGCCGGGTTGAAGACGGCGCCGTCGAAGCCCTGCTCGTGGGCCGCGTAGATCCGGTTGATCACCTCGCCCTCGACGTTCGAGTGGAAGATCTCCACTTCGACGCCCAGCTCCTGGGCGTACTCCCGGATCAGCCGGTCGTAGTCCGGCAGCTGCATGGGTCCGAAGAGGTCCACTTGGACCTTTCCGCGCATGTTCATGCCTGCGCCGTGGAGCACCAGAACCTTGGCCATAGGTTTCTCCTCCCAGGGGCTGCGTTGGAGACACAGAACTCCAGAATACCGGAAAAAGGACCCGGCAGCGCAAAAAGTCCCAGTCCCGCAGCGCCCTCTCCTCGGCTCAGGTCGGCTCCCCCGGCGTATCCGACCCGAGGGGTCCGCCCTTCCCCTGGCGGCGCTTGCGGCGGGTGTAGGAGGCGGTCGGCTGACACTCGGCCTCTTCGTTCAAAGAAGTGAGGCGGTACCGGATGGCGGAGGACCCGAAGCGGAGCTCCTTGGTGGTGGTGTCCCGCTCTCCCCGACGCATCAGCTCCTCGAGGGAGGCCACGATCTCCAGCGTCCAGGGATTCTCCGCGGCCAGGGCCTTCATCTGGTCCAGCAGGCGGCGCACCTCGTCCCAGTCATCGGCCAGGGCCGCCCGGTGTGCCTGCTCCTGCAGCTCGCCGATCCGCAGCTCCAGCAGCCGGCTGGCCACCAGGGGATCCTCAGGCAAGGCCCGGAAAGCCTCCTCGCTCAGCACCGGCAGGCGCGCCGGCACCAGGCGGGGACCCGAACCCAGGCCCTTGGGGTCATCCCACTGCAGGGTGAGGTTGGCCAGCAGCAGGGTGTCGCCGACATAGCCCTCGGGAACAGCGCCTTCGAGGTGGAAGAGGGCCCAGGCCTCGGCCTTGGCGGCGAGGTCCGGCAGCCGCCAGCAGCCTGGCGCGAGCTCCGGGTAGTGGTTCAGCTGAGTCACCGTCCAGCCCCGGGGGACATCCACCGCGACCTGGAGCCGCCGGGCCACGAGGCTGCTCAGCAGGTCGAACTCCTCCATGAAGGGATCCAGCAGGTCCTCGGCGGTCTCGCCGTAGTAGGACCGACCCGCCCCCTGCTGGGCCAGGGCGGTCATGAGGTTCTCCTCGAAGCCCTCGCCGAGCCCATAGGTGGAGGTGCTGATGCCGACCTCCGCCGCGTTCCGAGCTGCCGAGGCCAGCATGTCCGGGTCGGTGATGCCCTGGTTGGCCTGGCCGTCCGAGAGCAGCAGCACCCGGCTCACCACCCCAGGCCGGTGGGCCTTGCGCAGGGCCTCGACCCCGGTGGCCCAGCCCGCATAGAGATCCGTGTACCCGCCGGGCTCGATGGCGTTGACCAGGGACTGGAACGCGACCAGATCCTGCACCGGCCGGCAGGGCTGGACCAGGGTGGCGCGGTGGTCATAGGCCACCAGGGCCAACCGGTCCCCGCTGGCCAGGCGCGCAGCGATGGCCGCGGCGCAGCGCCGGGCCTCGACCAGGGGCTGCCCCGACATGGAGCCGGAGCGGTCCAGGACCACCGCCAGATGGAGCGGCGCGCGCGGTGCCGCGGCCTCCGCAGGCAGCTCCGGCGCCTGCACCCGCAGCAGCAGGTCCACCGCCACCCGGCCGGCTCGGGGGGCGCCCTGGCGAAGGGGGGTAAGGATCACATTCAGGGGGTTCATCGGGACTCCAGTGGAAGGGTTTCACCCTGTCACTATCCGTCGATCCATCTGACAGTGAGTGTCCAATTCACCTCCTCAAAGCACTGGAAAAACAGGAGGTTATAAGCGTAAAAAAAACGAAAATCACACTCAAATCAAGGTGCATAGATCCAGGAACTTGCCTGACAATGGAGAGGCATCCGGCCCCTCGGGAGGAAACCATGGCGAGAGCACCCTTCACGGCGAAGTGGGTCCAAGCCGGGGCCAACATCTTCCAGTGGGGCAGAAAGGCCGCCTACTGGAAGGGCAAGAGGGGCTGGTGGGCCTCCCGCCAGGACTTCGAAGGCATCAAGGGCCCCTTCCGCACCCCGGGCTCGGCCCAGAAGTGGGCGGAGGAGCCCTTCCGCGTGAAGCACCGCGAGGCCCAGCTGAAGCTGCGCGAGGAGGCCCAGCAGGCCCTGGAGGACCGCCGGGCCCGGCATGCGGCCAAGAAGGTCCATGCCGCCGAGCTGGCCCAGGCCCGGGAGCTCAAGGACCTCGTCACCTGGCAGGGCCTCCCCGCCGAGGCGCGCACCATCCAGGCCGGGCAGGTCTGGGTGCTGAAGGATCCCCGCTTCGAGCACCACGAGATCCTGGTGCTGGAGGTGAAGAAGAAGATCGCCGTGGTCCACGCCCGCAACAGCAAGAGCACCCCCTGGAAGGGCCTCAACCGCGAGCCCCGCACCCTGAGCCACCTGCCCCGCCTCTACCGCCTCCTGGGCCACGCCAACGTGCCGGTCAGCTCCCTGCGCTGAGCCTATTCAGGGCCCCAGCCGCTGCAGCTGGGCGCCGTGCTGCTGGTCGTCGCAGGTGAGGACGAAGTCGCCGTGGATGCCCGAGGGGGTGACGAAAGCCTTCAGCATCGAGGCCGGGAACCGTATGGTCTCGCCGCTGGTACTGCGCACGAGGGCCTGCTGGACCGCGCCGCGGTAGTAGTCCAGGTAGCGCTCGGCGGAGATGTCGAGGTGGAATTCGAACCGCTTCATCACCCCAGTATCTGCCCTTCCGCCTCCGGCCCCATAATCAGCCTGATCCGATGCCTTCCGCCCCCTTCCTCAGGAGCCTCCCCATGGGTGCCAGCTTCCACCTGGTGAGTCCAGCCACGCCGCCCCCCCTGGACCCCGGGTTCCGGCCACCGGTGCTGGCGAACCGGGCCTTCGTGGCCGAGGCGGTCGCCGCCGGGGGGGTGCCGCTGGCGCTGGGCCTGGAGCGGCCGGATGGCGCCCTGTCGCGCTTCGAGACCGTGGTCTTCCCCGAGGGCCATCCCCGCTTCGCGGCCAACCTCCCCTACGTCGAGCGCCTCTTCAAGTTCCTGCTGTGGCAGCGGGGCGGCTGCCGGACCTACGTGGGCGGGCCGACGGCCATCGCCGACCATCTGCGCGCGGTCTACGCGCCCTCCGGGGCCCGGGCCTTCGACTGCCAGTTCATGGGCGGGGACGTCTACGGCCAGCCCTTCGAGATCCTGGCCTGCACCCCGGCGGAGGTGCCCCCGGCGCGGGAGCTCGGCCAGCCCCTGGGCCGCCACCTGCAGGGCTGCCGCATCGGCTTTGACCTGGGCGCTTCCGACCGCAAGGTCAGCGCGGTCATCGACGGCGAGGCCGTCTTCAGCGAGGAGGTGGTGTGGTCGCCCCGCCTGCACGCGGACCCGGCCTACCACTACGGCGAGATCATGCAGGCCCTGCGCACCGCCGCCAGCCACCTGCCCCGGGTGGACGCCATCGGCGGCAGCTCCGCGGGCATCCTGGTGAACAACCAGGTCCGCATCGCCAGCCTCTTCCGGGGCATTCCGAAGGACCGCTACTGCGAGATCCGCGACGTCTTCCTGCGCATCCGGGCCGAGCTGGGCGTGCCCCTGGAGGTCGCCAACGACGGGGATGTCACGGCTCTGGCCGGGGCCATGAGCCTGGGCGAGAATGGGGTCCTCGGCATCGCCCTGGGCTCCAGCGAGGCCGCGGGCTACGTGAACACCGAAGGCAACCTGCTGGGCTGGCTCAACGAGCTGGCCTTCGCCCCCGTGGACTACAGCCCCGACGCCCCGGTGGACGAGTGGAGTGGCGACCGCGGCGCCGGGGCACTCTACTTCAGCCAGCAGTGCGTGTTCCGCCTAGCCCCGGCCGCGGGCATCGAGCTGCCCGTCGGGGTGCCCGACGCCGAGCGCCTGAAGGCCGTCCAGGATCTGCTGGAGGCCGGCCACGTCGGAGCGCAGCAGATCTGGGAGACCATGGGCGTCTACCTGGGCTACGCCATCGCCCACTACGCGGACTTCTACGAGATCCGCCACCTGCTGCTCCTCGGGCGCTGCACCAGTGGCCGCGGCGGGGGGCTGCTCCTGGGCGGCGCCCGAGACATCCTGCGGCGCGAGTTCCCGGAGCTGGCACACCTGCAGGTCCAACTGCCGGACGAGCGCAGCCGCCGGGTGGGCCAGAGCATCGCGGCGGCCAGCCTACCGCCTCTGCCTTGAGGGACTCCATGCGCTTCCAGCTCCCCACCGCCGACCTCTTCATCCCGGACGCCCTTGAGCCCACCGCGGCCCTGGCGCGCACGACCCACCTGGCGGTCGGCGCCCACCAGGACGACCTGGAGATCATGGCCTTCCACGGCATCGAGGCCTGCTACCAGCGTGAGGACGCCTGGTTCCTGGGCGCCGTGGTGACGGACGGCGGCGGCTCGGCCAGGGATGGCCGCTACCGGGACTGCACGGACGACCAGATGAAGGGCATCCGGCGCGAGGAGCAGCGGGCCGCGGCCCGGCTCGGGCAGTTCGGCGCCTGCGTCCAGCTGGACCACCCCAGCGCCGCCGTGAAGGGCGCGGACCCCCGGCCCGGGGCGGATCTCGCGGCGCTGCTGGCGGCGGCGCGGCCCCAGGTGGTCTACACCCACAACCTAGCCGACAAGCACGACACCCACGTTGCCGTGGCCCTGCGGGTCATCGCCGCCCTCCGCAGCCTGCCCCTGGCCCACCGACCTCAGCGCCTGTTGGGCTGCGAGGTCTGGCGCGACCTGGACTGGCTGGGGGACGCGGACAAGGTGGCCCTGGACGTCAGCGCCCGGGAGGAGCTGCAGGCGGCGCTGCTTGCGGTCTTCGACAGCCAGATCGCCGGAGGCAAGCGCTACGACCTGGCCACCCTCGGCCGCCGCAAGGCCCACGCCACCTACCACGCCAGCCACGGCCTGGATGCCACCACGGGCCTGACCTTCGCCATGGACCTGACGCCCCTGCTGCAGGACGAGGCCCTGGAGCCGGCGACCTTCGCCCTGGCCTTCCTGGCGCGGTTCCGCGCGGAGGTCGCAGACCGGCTGGGGCGCCTGAGGCCTTGACAGTCTGTAAACGGCCTTCTGGCCTTTGGGCTGGAATGCCGGAAATTTAGTGCTTCAGGTCACCGATTGGAGGTCCGGCAGTGCCCAGGAGGGCCGCTGGAGCTAGAGTCATGTCGTCCTGTTTCCGGCCCTTGAAGCATACCGCCGCAGCCTCGGGACAGGCTCCCCGGCGACCCCTCTCGACCTCTGTTGCCATCCGGGCTTCCGCCCCTCTTTCTCAAACCTCATCCCCTGGAGAACCCATGAGCCAGTACGTCAGCGAAGTCCTCGAAGGCCTGAAGAAGAAGGCGCCCTGGGAGAGCCTCTTCATCCAGGCGGCCACCGAGATCCTGCACTCCCTGGACCCCGTCCTCGAGAAGGAGCCCAAGTACAAGAAGCACGCCATCCTGGAGCGGGTGGTGGAGCCCGAGCGCGTCATCGGCTTCCGCGTGCCCTGGGTGGACGACAAGGGCATGATCCGCATCAATCCAGGCTGGCGCGTGCAGTTCAACAGCGCCATCGGCCCCTACAAGGGCGGCATCCGCTTCCACCCCAACGTCACCCTCGACACCCTGAAGTTCCTGGGCTTCGAGCAGATCTTCAAGAACAGCCTGACCGGACTGCCCATGGGCGGCGGCAAGGGCGGCTCCAACTTCGATCCCAACGGCAAGTCCGACGCGGAAGTCATGCGCTTCTGCCAGTCCTTCATGATGGAGCTGTTCCGCCACATCGGCCCCAACACCGACGTGCCCGCGGGCGACATCGGCGTGGGTGGCCGCGAGGTCGGCTACCTGTTCGGGATGTACAAGAAGCTGGCCAACGAGTTCACGGGCGTGCTCACGGGCAAGGGCCAGTACTGGGGCGGCAGCCTCGTGCGGCCGGAAGCCACGGGCTTCGGCGTGGTCTACTTCGCCGAGGAGATGCTGAAGCTCAAGGGCGACAGCTTCCAGGGCAAGAAGGTCGCCGTCTCCGGCTTCGGCAACGTGGCCTGGGGCGCGGTCACCAAGGCCACCCAGCTGGGCGCCAAGGTGGTCACCATCTCCGGCCCCGACGGCTACATCTACGACGCCGATGGCATCTCCGGCGAGAAGATCGCTTACATGGAGGAGATGCTCCGCACGGACCGCATGTCCGTGGCCCCCTTCGCCCAGAAGTTCAAGACCGCCCAGTTCCTCCCGGGCAAGCGCCCCTGGGAGCAGGTGGTGGACGTGGCCCTGCCCTGCGCCATCCAGAACGAGCTCAACCTGGACGAAGCCAAGGGCCTGCTGGCCTGCGGCTGCAAGGCCGTGGTCGAGGGCGCCAACATGCCCAGCACCCTGGACGCCGTGGAGTTCTTCCAGGCCAATACGGACAAGATCCTCTACGCGCCCGGCAAGGCCTCCAACGCCGGCGGCGTGGCCACCTCGGGCCTCGAGATGTCCCAGAACTCCATGCGCCTGGGCTGGACCGCCCAGGAAGTGGACGCCCGCCTACACCAGATCATGATCAACATCCACCAGTCCTGCGTCTCCGCCGCGGACCGCTTCGGCACCCCCGGCAACTACGTGAACGGCGCCAACATCGCCGGCTTCCTCAAGGTGGCCGACTCCATGATCGATCAGGGGCTTGTGTAATCGTCCCTGGCTTTTCCCAAGGCACAAAATGAGGGGCCGCACGCGGCCCCTCATTTTGTGCCCGGCGAAGTAAACTTCGTAAAAGCCGAGGCCCCTGTGATCAACCGCGAGTTCAATGAGATCTTCCGGAAGTACGCCTCGGACAAGGAGGTCTTCCACGACCTCATGCCCCTCCGCACCCGCGAGATCCTGCTGGTGGCGCCGCCCTTCGACGCCTTCACCCTGGAGCAGGACGGGCTGCTGACGGAGATCCTCTTCGACGGCTACTACCAGCTGAACATGAGCAATCCCCCCCGGGTGACCAACGTCTCCACCGTGGAGGAAGCCCTGAAGAAGTGCGCGGCCCGCCACTTCGACATGATCATCGTTATGAGCCGCCTGGGCCAGGGCGGCCACGTGGAGCTCTCCAAGGCCCTGCGGAAGTCCGGGCCCCAGGTGCCCATCTACCTGCTGCTCAACGACAATGTGGAGGTGGGCGCCATGGACCGGCGCCGGGTGGAGCTGCTGCGCCACTACGACCAGATCTTCGTGTGGAACGGCAACCCTGAGATCTTCATGGCCATGGTCAAGTTCATGGAGGACCGGGCCAACGTGGAGAACGACACGGCCGTGGGCCTCACCCGGGTGATCCTGCTGGTGGAGGACAGCATCCGCTACTACTCGCGGTACCTGCCCATCCTCTACGCGGAGATCCTGAAGCAGACCACCCGGCAGGCCAAGGAGCAGAGCGTCGACGGCATGACGCGCACCCTCTCCATGCGGGTTCGGCCCAAGGTGATCCTGGCCACAACCTACGAGGAGGCCATCGCCTTCAGCGAGCGCTACCAGGACTTCCTGCTCTGCGTCATCTCAGACCGCAAGTTCCCGAAGGACGGCGTGCTGGACCGGGAGGCGGGCATCAAGCTCATCAAGGCGGTGAAGGACCGCAACCCCTACCTGCCCACCCTGCTGCAGTCCTCGGACCCCTTCAAGGAGTCCTGGGCCACGGCCATCCAGAGCGGCTTCCTGAACAAGAACTCCTACACGCTGGGCGCGGAGCTCTCGAACTTCTTCCACGTGAACCTGGGCTTCGGCGACTTCATCTTCCGGGACGAGGCGGGCATGGAGATCGACCGCGCCTCCAACATGGTGGACCTCCAGGCCAAGCTCCGGACGGTCCCCGCCGAGTCGCTGGTCTACCACGCCTCCCGCAACCACTTCTCCGCCTGGATCATGGCCCGCGGTGAGGTCCAGGTGGCCAAGGTGCTGTCGAAGTTCCGCATCACGGACTACCAGGATCCGGAGGAGCTGCGCACGTTCCTGATCGACGTGGGCGAGTACGTGCAGCGCATGAAGACCCTGGGCAAGGTGCTGCCCCTCACGGAAGCCACGCCCCGGGATGAGCCCAACATCCTGCGCCTGGCCCCGGGCTCCATGGGCGGCAAAGGCCGCGGCGTCGCCTTCATCCACTCCCTGCTCTCACGCATGGACCTGGAGAACCTGGTGCCCGAGGCGAACATCCGCATCCCCCGCTCCGCCATCATCGGCACGGAGGAGTTCAACTCCTTCATCACCCGCCACGGTCTGCGGGCGATGCTCCAGAACGATGTGGATGACGACGCCATCAAGCGGCGCTTCCTCATGGGCTCGCTGTCGCCGGAGCTCACGGCGAAGCTGCGCCTCTTCCTGGCCAAGCACGCGAAGGTGCCCCTGGCCGTGAGGTCCTCGGGCCTGCTGGAGGACGCCCTCTCGCACCCCTTCGCGGGGCTCTACAGCACCTTCTTCCTGCCCAACAACGACCCCGATCCCGGCGTGCGCGAGGCCCAGCTCACGGAGGCCATCAAGCTGGTCTACGCGTCGGTCTACTCGAAGGCCTCCCGCGCCTACTTCCAGGCCATCGACTACAAGATCGAGGAAGAGCAGATGGCCATCCTCATCCAGGATGTCTCGGGCCGGCGCTTCGGCGACCACTTCTACCCGCACCTCTCGGGCGTGGCCCAGTCCTTCAACTACTACCCCGTGGCCTACACCCAGCCCCAGGATGGGATCGCGAACATCGCCGTGGGCCTGGGCAAGTACGTGGTCGAAGGCGGCAAGGCCTTCCGCTTCGCGCCACCCTACCCCGAGATGGACATCCTCACGCCCAAGGAGCAGCTGCGCACCACCCAGAAGCAGTTCTACGCCCTGGACATGAGCCACTCCTCCGTGGACCTCTACGCCGGCGAGGACACCACCCTGGTGAGCCTGGACATCGCCCGGGCCGAGAAGGACGGCGCCCTCTGGCACTGCGCCTCGGTGTGGGACGCCAACGACGACCGCATCCGCGACGGCCTGGATCACCCGGGACCGCGCATCGTGAACTTCCGCAACATCCTCAAGTACGACCAGTTCCCCCTGGCGAAGGTGCTCCAGCACCTGCTGGAGCTGATCCGCGAGGCCATGGAGACCCCGGTGGAGATCGAGTTCGCCGTCAACCTCGACAAGGATCCCGAGAACGGCAAGCCCACCTTCAACCTGCTGCAGATCAAGCACCAGCTCATCGACAACGTCGAGGTGAACCTCGCGCCCGAGGACCTCGACCCCGAGAACCTCTTCCTCTTCTCCGAGCGCTGTGTGGGCAACGGCGTGGTGGAGGGCCTGCGCGACATCGTCTGGGTGGACCCCGACGCCTTCGACAAGTTCGAGACCACAGCCCTCGCCGCGGAGCTGGAGAAGCTCAACGACACCTTCCGCGCCGCAGGCGGGAAGTACGTGCTGCTCGGCCCCGGCCGCTGGGGCAGCACCGACCGGCACCTGGGCATCCCCATCGCCTGGTCCATGATCTCCTGCGCCCAGGTGATCGTGGAATACGCCATGGAGAACTTCCAGGCCGATGCCTCGCTGGGCTCGCACTTCTTCCACAACGTGACCTCGCTGAACATCGGCTACTTCACCGTGCCCTACCCCCGGGGCACCGCCCGCCTGGACTGGGGCTGGCTCCGGCAGCAGCCCGAGGTCTGGCGCTCGGGCAGCCTGGTGCACACTCGCGTGGAGGCCCCGGTCCACATCGTCATGGACGGCCGGCGCAGCGCCTCGGCCATCTTCAAGGAGACCCCACCCCCGCCGCCGCCCGAGCCGGAGGAGTTTCAGTAGACCGCCGGTCCGCCCGGGGCGCCCGGCCGCTTCCGGCTTCCGTTAAAGTGGGAGAGGGAGGCACCTTGATCGACCATCCAGGCAATGTGTTCGTGGTCTCGGCGCCTTCGGGAGCCGGCAAGTCCACCCTCACCCAGCGGCTGGTGCGGACCGTGCCGGATCTGATCTTCTCCATCTCCTTCACCACCCGGAAGCCCCGCCCCGGCGAGGTGGATGGCCGGGACTACTTCTACATCGACGACGCCCGCTTCGACACCATGGTGCAGGAGGGCGGCTTCGTGGAGTGGGTGCAGGTCTACGGGCACCGCTACGGCACCGGCAAGGACTGGCTGCACGGCGTGCTGGCCACGGGCCGGGACGTGCTGCTGGACATCGAGACCACCGGCGCCCGGAACCTGCGGCAGGCCATCCCCGACGCCCGCATGATCTTCATCCTGCCCCCCTCGGCGGCCTCCCTGGAGGACCGCCTCCGCAGCCGCGGCAAGGACTCGGACGAGCAGATCCGCATCCGCATGGAGCACGCCCGCCACGAGATGGAGTGCTACCCGACCTACGACTACCTGGTCATGAATGACGACTTGGAGAGCGCCTACCACCAGTTCGAGGCCATCATCCTCGCCACCCGGGCCACCCGGGAGCGCATGACCTCCGCCGCCCGGGCCATCCTCGAGGGGTTTTAACAAGGACCTGCCTCGCCCCGGGGGCACCCCCGGCGTATCCTTGTAGGACTCGAGGAGTCTCATGGCCCGTTTCGTGAAGCGCAACTGGATGTGGATGATGCTGCTGGCCACCGTGGCCGTGGCGGGTCCCCTGCTGGCCCGGGCTGGCGATGGTGGCCGCCAGCGCAGCCTGGACACCCTGACCGAGGTCATGGACTTGGTCCAGAAGCAGACCCCGGAACCCCCCGCGCCCCGGCAGCTCACCCACGCCACCATCCAGGGCATGCTGCACACCCTCGACCCCCACTCGAACTACATGGACGAGAGCGAGTTCCGCCTGATGCGCGAGGAGCAGAAGGGCTCCTTCTTCGGCATCGGCGCCATCATCCAGCAGCACGACCAGGGCATCGCCATCATCAGCCCCATGAAGGGCGGCCCCGCCGAGCGCATGGGCGTGCGCTCCGGCGACATCATCAAGGAGATCGACGGCACCAGCACCGACGGCATGACCAGCAACGGCGCCCTGCAGAAGCTGCGCGGCGAGAAGGGCACCCTGGTCGAGCTGGCCATCCAGCGGGCCGGCCTGACCGAGCTGCTGAAGTTCTCCATCGCCCGGGCCGAGGTGCCCACCAACAGCGTCTACTACAGCTTCATGCTGAACCCCACCACGGGGCTGATCCTCATCAAGGACTTCGGCGAGACCACCTCCGAAGAGTTCGAGAAGGCTGTCGCCAGCCTCAAGAAGCAGGGCATGCAGCAGCTCCTCCTGGACCTGCGCGGCAACGGCGGCGGCGTCCTGGATGCGGCCATCGGCATCTGCCGCCAGCTGCTGGGTCCTGACCAGCTCATCGTCAGCCAGAAGGGCCGGGACGGCCGCGAAGAGAACCAGACCCGCACCAACAAGGGTGCCCAGCTCGATCCCTTCCCCCTGGTGGTCCTGATCAACCGCGGCTCCGCCAGCGCCAGCGAGATCGTCACCGGCGCCGTGCAGGACCACGACCGCGGCCTCGTCGTGGGCCAGACCAGCTGGGGCAAGGGCCTGGTCCAGAGCGTCCTCACCATCAACCGGTCCCGGGGCCTGGCCCTGACCACGGCCCGCTACTACACCCCCTCGGGCCGCAGCATCCAGCGCGACTACACCCACGGCCTCGACGACTACTACAACCCCGAGGACGACAAGGACGCCAAGCCCCAGGGTCCGCCCTTCAAGACCGACCTGGGCCGGACGGTGTTCGGTGGTGGCGGCATCAACCCCGACTACACCGTTACGGTGCCGAGGCTCAGCGACTTCATGGCCAACCTGCAGTATCGGCAGACGGCCCTCTTCCGCTTCGCGGTCCATGAGAAGGAGCACTTCGGCATCAAGCCCGGCCAGCACGCCGACGAGGCGACCCTCGCCCGGTTCCGCGCCTGGGCCCTGGAGCAGAAGCTCACCCTCACCGACAAGGACTGGGAAGCCAACGCCGCCACCATTCAAGAGCAGCTGTCCATCGAGATGCAGAACGTGGCCTTCGGCGTCGAGGCGGGCTTCAAGGTGCGCTGCGAGAAGGACCCCGTGATCCTCAAGGCCCTCGACGTGATGGCCGAAGCCGACACCCTGCTCAAGAAGAAGCAGCTGCTGCCCCGCACGGCCCCCTCGGCCCTCGCCGCCGCCCGCTAAGCGCCCCCGGAGCTCCCATGCGCATCGCCCTCCTCTTCGCGGCCTCTGTGGCCCTGTTCGCCGCGCGTCCGCTGCAGGTGGAAGACCTCTTCCGGGTGAAGCGGGTTGCCGATCCCCAGCTTTCCCCCGCGGGGGATCTGGCCTACCAGGTCGGCACCGTGGACTTCCAGGCCAACCGCACCGAGACCCGCATCTGGTTCAAGCCCGCGGGGACCGCGGCCCGGGAGTTGGACCTCGGCGGCGGCAGCCAGTCCCGGCCCCGGTTCAGCCCCGACAGCAAGCGCCTCGCCTACCAGGCCGAGGGACAGGTGTGGATCGTGGACCTGGCCACCAAGGCCAAGCGGCAGCTCACCCATCTGAGCGGCGGCGCGGAAGGCCAGACCTGGAGCCCAGACGGCAAGTGGGTCGCCTTCCTCTCCACCACCGTGCCCAGCGGCAGCGAGGCCGAGAACGCCGCCTACCTCAAGAGCCGGAAGGAGTCCAAGGTCTCCGGCCGGCTCTACACCAAGCTCATGTTCAGGCACTGGAACGCCTGGAAGGATGCCCGGCAGGTGAGCCACCTCTTCGTGGTGCCCGCTGACGGCAGCGCCGCGCCCCGGGACCTCACCGCCGGCCTCACCACGGACGTGCCCAACTTCGCCGATGTCTCCGCCGGGGACGGCTACGACTGGGCTCCGGACAGCCAGACCCTGGCCTTCGACTCGCATCCTGACCAGACCAAGGCCACCAGCACCAATGGCGAGATCTACGAGGTGAGCCTGAAGGGCGGCGCCCCGAAGAAAGTCTCCGACAACCCCGCCATGGACAACACGCCGCGCTACTCGCCGGACGGCAAGTCCCTGGCCTGGCGCGCCCAGCGCCGCCCGGGCTTCGAGGCCGACAAGTGGGAGCTCTGGGTAATGGACCGCGCCACTGGCAAGGTGGTGCGCACGACCCAGGCCGCGGACAAGAGCTTCGGCGCTTACCAGTGGAAGGGGGATGACCTCATCGCCACCAGCGAGCGGCAGGGGCACACAGAGCTCTACCGCTGGAACGGCCAGGCCGTGCAACAGCTCAGCACGAGCCTGCATGTGGAGGGCTTCACCCTTGGGAAGGCCCATGCCATGGTGGTCTCCTCCAGCCTCACGACGCCCCCGGATCTCTACGCGGTGGACCTGACCACGGGCCAAGCCATCCGGGCCACCTCCCACAACGAGGCCCAGGCCCGCGAGTGGGGACTCAACAAGGGCGAGGACCTCTTGGTGGACACCGTCCCCCTGGAGGGCAAGCCAACCAAGACCCACGCCTTCATCGTCAAGCCCGTGGGCTACGACCCCCTGAAGAAATACCCCGTGGCCTTCGTCATCCACGGCGGCCCACAGGGCGCCTGGGCCGACGCCTGGCATCCCCGGTGGAACGCCCAGGCCTGGGCCGGGCGCGGCTTCCTCACGGTGCTGCCCAACCCCCGGGGCTCCACGGGCTTCGGCCAGGCCTACACCGACGCCATCAGCGGCGACTGGAACGGCGCGGTCATGCAGGACCTCATGAGCACCCTCGATGAGGTGCTCAAGGCCTTCCCAAACGCGGACCCCAAGCGGGTGATCGCCGCGGGCGGCAGCTACGGCGGCTACGCCGTGAACTGGATCGCCGGCCACCACGCGGACCGCTTCGCCGCCTTCGTGAGCCACGCCAGCATCTATAACACCGAGAGCATGCAGCTCGGCAGCGAGGAGCTGTGGTTCCCCCGCTGGGAGTTCAAGGGCTGGCCCTGGGAGAGCGCTGAGAACCTGGCCCGCTGGCGCGACCAGAGCCCCAGCAGCGGCGCCGCCAACCTCAAGAAGCCCCACCTTGTCATCCACGGCGAGCTGGACTACCGCGTGCCCGTCACCGAGGCCTTCCAGCTCTACAACGTGCTGCAGGTGCGGGGCGTGCCCAGCCAGCTGCTCTACTTCCCCGACGAGACC
This sequence comes from uncultured Holophagaceae bacterium, assembly GCA_903863195.1. Classification (GTDB taxonomy): domain Bacteria; phylum Acidobacteriota; class Holophagae; order Holophagales; family Holophagaceae; genus Geothrix. The sequence continues at coordinate 1,676 of CAIPAY010000050.1, read as the reverse complement.
CACTTCGTCGCCAAGCCCCAGAACAGCAAGCTCTGGTACGAGACCGTCCTCGACTGGTGCGAGCGGTGGACGCAGCCCTGAAAAAACGAATTAACCGCATTCCCCAGTCTATGCCTCAGTCGCTGCGGGGGATGACGCCACCACACTCGCCCGGATCGGAGAGGGCGCGCCAGGGCTCGAGAACGAAGGGGCGGCGGAAGGCGCGGGGGTGGGGCAGCTCGAGGGTCAGCTCTGAGCCCAGGCTCCGCAGGTCCTCCGGCGTTTCCCAGATCCAGGCGCCTTGAGAGCCGTCCGTGGTGATCAGGTCCAGGTCCAGGGTGCGGGGCGCGTTCTTCCCGGTGCCGCGGTCCCGGCCCGCCTGCAGCTCCAGGCGCAGCAGCGCCTCCAGCAGCCGCCTGGGATCGGCCTCCCCGGTCACCAGGATGGCCACGGTGTTGAGGTAGGCGGGGCCGGTGCCCGACTCATCCGGAGTCTCCATCACCAGCGGCGAGGGCACCACGGTGCCCAGGGTCCGCAGCGCGGCCAACCCGGCAGCCAGATGCGCCCGGCGATCGCCGAGGTTCGAGCCGAGGGCGACAACAGCTTTCATGGTCAACCGACCGGATGCCGTTTCCCGTGCTCCGCGGCCACGAGGGTGCGGATGCCGCCGCGGATGAGGAAGTCCCCCTCGATGCGGATCCAGCGGGGGCTGAGGGCCTTCACCAGGTCATCGAGGATCTGGTTGGTGACGTCCTCATGGAAGGCGCCCCGGTCCCGGAAGGTCCACAGGTAGAGCTTCAGGGACTTGGACTCCACGCAGAGCTGATCCGGCTGGTAGGTGATCCGCAGCTTGGCGAAGTCCGGCTGGCCCGTGAGCGGGCAGAGGCAGGTGAACTCGTCGGACTCGAAGGTGACCGTGAAGGGCCGCCCCGGGCGGGGACTCTTGAACGTGTCGAGATGGCCCGTGGGCCGCGTCACCACGAAGGCGGGCAGCGGGTTCGGGAGAGAGGCCTTGGGAGAGCGCTTGGTGGGCATGGCATTTCCCATGAATTGGCTCACCGCAGAGAACGCGGAGAACGCGGAGGAGAAGGCGGTTCAGGGTGGCCGAGGACCAGGCGTTGAATGCCTTCAGTCAGACGGTAGGCGTGAAAGTTCACCAGATAGCCCAGAGTGAGTCCAGTCAATCTCAGGTAACTGAGGAGTTGGGCCTGGGCCACCTTCGGTACATGATCGCAGGCCTTCAGTTCCAGGATGATTCGGCCATCCACCACCAGATCCAGCCGATAGCCGGCGTCCAGCTTGATGGCCTTGTAGGTGATGGGCAAGGGGACCTGCCGCTCGAATGGAATGTTCCTCAACCGCAGCTCGTGGCACAGGCATTCCTCGTAGGCAGATTCCAGCAGGCCGGGGCCGAGGTGACGATGAACCTCAATACAGGCCCCAAGAACAGCATGCGCCAGATCATCCAGGGCGTTTTCGTTGCTTACCATGTCCCCTCCGCGCTCTCTGCGTTCTCTGCGGTTGGCGTGTTCAAGGGCTTACCCGTGGCTCTGACTATCGGCCCAGGCTTCGAGGGTATCCATCTCCTGCTGGAGGCGGAGGTTCTCGGCGGTGTCGTCGGCCCTGGGGCCGATCTGATAGGGGGTGCCGAAGCGCACGATGCAGGTGGCGAAGGGGACGGGGATCACCATGCGGTC
>CAIPAY010000049.1 GCA_903863195.1 uncultured Holophagaceae bacterium | reverse complement strand
TTCGCGGCGGAAGCCCAGGCGCTCGGGGATGGCCCTGCTGCGGCGGTTGCGCACGCCCGCCCGGATCTCGATGCGGTTCAGTTTCAGGTCCCGGAAGCCGTGCCGGAGGAGGGCTGCCACGGCCCGGGTCATGAGGCCCTGCCCCTCGGCCTCGCGGGCCAGCCAGTAGCCGATGGCGGCACTGCGGTTGACGGGATCGATCCACACAAAGCCGGCGACTCCCACGAGCCGTTCCGCGGACCAGAGGCCGAAGGAGCGGGCCACGCCGAGGCGGGCCTGGGCCCGGACCCGCAGGACGTAGGCCCGGGAGTCCAGCAGGCTGCGGTTGGCATCGGGCCAGGGCAGCCACAGCCGCAGGCGCTCCCGATTGGTCTCGATGAGGGCGAACAGGGCCTTGGCGTCCCGCAGGTTCAGAGGGCGCAGCTCGAGGCCCCGCCCGGCCTTCAGGATCGGAGCCATCATCGCCCCGCGGGGTCCTGCAGCGCGGCCGTGCGGCCCGCTCGCCAGAGGGCCAGCAGCTGGTCGAGCAGTCCGCCGAACTCATCCAGGCGCAGAGCGTTGGGGCCATCGCTGTGGGCCTTCTCGGGGCAGTCGTGGACTTCGAAGAAGAAGCCGTCCACCGCGGTGGCGGCAGCTCGGGCCAGCGTGGGAATCGCCTCCCGGGCGCCGCCGGTGGCCTTGCCCAGGGCGCCGGGCTTCTGCACGCTGTGGGTGGCGTCGAAGATCACGGGGCAGCCCGTCTTCCGCAGGTGCGGGAAACTCTGGAAGTCCACCACCAGGTTGCCGTAGCCGAAGGTGGAGCCGCGCTCGGTCACCCACACCTCGCCGTGGCCCGGGACGGACTTGAGCTTCTCCACGCCGTGCTGCAGGTCCCAGGGCGCGAGGAACTGGCCCTTCTTCAGGTTCACGGTGCGGCCCGTGGCGGCGGCGGCCACCAGCAGGTCTGTCTGGCGGCAGAGGAAGGCCGGGATCTGGAGCACATCCACGGCCTGGGCCGCGGCGGCGCACTGGTCGCTCTCGTGAACGTCCGTCAGCACCGGCACACCATAGCGGCTGCGCACCTCCGCGAGGATGTCGAGGCCGTCCTCCATGCCCGGGCCCCGGTGGCTGTCGAGGCTGGTGCGGTTGGCCTTGTCAAAGCTGGCCTTGAAGATGAAGGGGATGCCCCGGGCCTCGGCGAGGTCCCGCAGGCTCGAGGCCATGAAGTGGCTGTGCTCGCGACTCTCGATGACACAGGGCCCCGCGATGAGGAAGAAGCTCTGGTCGGTGAAGGGGCGGGCAAAGTCCATGGCTACCTCAGCGCCCAGTTTAGACGGTTCTTTGGTCCCCAGGGGCGATTGACGGGTCGTCATCCATCCGGGCAATTCCGCTGGCATACTGTTCGGGCGATCCCCCCACCCTCTTGTCCGGAGCCAGGCATGGCGAAGCTGCTGATGGAAGACGACCTCAACCGCCGGCTGGTGGCCCTGCTCCAACAGGATGGCCGCATGAGCCACGCGGAGCTGGCCGAGCGCCTGGGCGTGAGCCGGCCCACGATCATCGACCGCGTGAAGCGCCTGGAGGCGGACGGCGTGCTGGGGGGCTATGCGGCCCGGGTCAAGCCCGCCTCCGTGAACAAGCCCACGGTGGCCTTCGTGGCCGTGCGCTACAAGGACAACAACGAGGCCATCGAGCAGCGCTTCATCAAGGCCCTGGAGGACGAGCCCGACATCCTGGAGGCCCACACCATCGCCGGCGAGGACGCCCTGCTGCTCAAGATCGTGGCGGAGACCCCCGCGGGCATCGCCGAGCGCCTGCGCCGCATCCGGATGCTCGGCCCCATGGTCACGACCCGCACCACCATGGTGCTGGAGACCCACTGGGAGAAGGCGGGCCCGAGCCCCTTCCCCATCGAGAGCGCGGCGAAGAAGGCCAAGCGGTGAGCGGACGCCGCGGCAGCCGGGCCTGATGCTCGCCTGGCTGGCCTACCTCACGGTGGCCATCGTGTGGGGGTCCACCTACTTCGCCATCGCGCTGGGGATCGAGGCTTTCACGCCCTACGGCATGGTGGCGCTGCGCTTCTCCATCTCCGCGCTGCTGGCGCTGGGCCTGGGCCGCCTGCGCAAGGAGGCCTGGCCCACCCGGCGCGAGGCGGGGCACCTGGTGATCGTGGGCGTCCTGCTGCTGGGCATCGCCAACGCCCTGGTCTCCTGGGCGGAGTTGCACGTGAGCTCGGGCCTGGCGGCCATCCTGTCGGCCCTGGTGCCCCTGTGGCTGGCGGTCTTCTCCATGGCCCGGGAGCCCCTGGGGCCCAAGGGCTGGGTGGGCCTGATCCTCGGCCTCCTGGGCGTGGCCGTGCTGGTCTGGCCTGAGGGCGGGACGCGGCTCCACGCGGGAGGCGTGGCCGCCATGGTCGCCGCGCCCCTGGCCTGGTCCTGGGGCACCCTGCACGGCCGGCGCCATGTGCGCGGCGGTGGCCTCTTCACTAACGTCGCCTTCCAGATGGCCACGGCCGCGCTCATGGGGTTGGTGCTCGCCCCCTTCACCGGGGGCTTCCTGCGGGGCCCTGTGACCCCGAAGACCCTGTATGCCATCGGCTATCTGGTCCTGTTCGGGTCGCTGCTGGCCTTCACCGCCTACGGCTATCTCGCCAAGGCCTGGCCCCCGGCGAAGATGGGCACCTACGCCTACCTGAACCCGCTGGTGGCCGTGCTCCTGGGCCGCTATGGGCTCCATGAGTCCTTCGGCCTCCGCAGCTATGTGGGCATGGCCATCATCCTGGCGGCGGTGGCGCTGGTGCAGCTGCGACCCAAGGCTGCGGTGGCGGGAGGCTGAACACAGTTCATCCGGGAATCCCGGGAGAGCCTGAAATTCCTTGCGTCGGGATTTACGCTCCAAACGATATTCTATGGACGGCCAATCCCTTCGGCCGGAAAGGCCGACCTTGGCACTCCCGATGATCATTCAAGGTGGAATGGGCGTGGGCATCTCGAACTGGACACTTGCGAACGCCGTGTCGCGGCTGGGCCAGCTCGGCGTGGTGTCGGGCACGACCCTGGATGTGATGCTGGCGCGCCGCCTGCAGGACGGCGACGGGGGGGGCCACATGCGGCGGGCGCTGAGCGCCTTCCCCTTCCCGGCCATGGCCCAGCGCGTGCTGGCGCGCCACTTTGTGGAGGGTGGCCGGCCCGCCGACGCCCCCTACCGGGCCCTGCCGATGTATTCCCGCACAGGCTCGGCCCGGGAGCTGGTGGAGCTCTGCATCGCCGGCAACTTCGCGGAGGTCTTCCTGGCGCGCGAGGGGCACGACGGACCCGTCGGCATCAACTACCTCGAGAAGATCCAACTGCCGATCCTGCCCTCGATCTACGGCGCCATGCTCGCCGGGGTGGCGGTGGTCATCATGGGCGCCGGCATCCCCATCCGGATCCCGGGGGTGCTGGAGGCCTTCGCGCGCCAGGCGGCGGCGGAGTACCCGCTGACGGTGACGGGCTCGCTCCCGGGCGAGGACACCCAGATGCGCTTCACCCCAGCGGACTGGAATGAGGCGGCCATTCCGGAGCTGCAGCGGCCGGCCTTCCTGCCCATCGTCTCCTCGAACTCGCTGGCCCACACCTTCACGCGCAAGGCGAACGGCCGCATCGACGGCTTCATCGTGGAGGCCCCCACTGCTGGCGGGCACAACGCGCCGCCGCGCGGCAACCCGCCCCTCTCGGCCGAGGGCATGCCGGTCTACGGCGAGCGCGATCAGGTGGACCTGGCCAAGCTGCGGGACCTGGGCCTGCCCTTCTGGCTGGCGGGCAGCCGCGGCACCGCCGAGGGGCTGCGCGAGGCCCTGGCGCTGGGGGCCGCGGGCATCCAGGTGGGCACCGCCTTCGCATACTGCAACGAGTCGGGACTGGAGCCCTACACCCGGGAGCAGGTCCTCCGGCTCGCCGCTGCCGGGAAGGCCCGGGTGTTCACGGATCCCGTGGCCTCACCCACGGGGTTCCCCTTTAAGGTCGTGCAGCTCGAGGGCAGCCTGTCCACCGAGGCCGAGTATCTGGCGCGCACCCGCATCTGCGACCTGGGCTACCTGCGGGAGCCCTACCGCAAGGAGGACGCCACCATCGGCTACCGCTGCGCCTCCGAGCCCATCTCCCACTACGTCGCCAAGGGTGGCACAGAGCAGGGCGCCCTGGGGCGGAAGTGCCTCTGCAACGCGCTCATGGCGGATGCGGGCCTGCCTCAGATCCGTCAGGGGGTGGTCGAAGGGACGCTCGTCACCTCCGGCGATGATGTCGCCGATATCGCGAGGTTCCTGGCGCCGGGCGCGGTGTCCTATACCGCTGCGGACGTTGTTGCGCGGCTGCTGGGGGGTGGGGTTACCGGCTGACTCGAGGTTGGTGCCTGCTCGGACTCGGCTGCGCCGATTTCGAGATGAAAAGAGATCTGGGGGTGGGGGTCATTTCTGATCGTCCCGAGCGGCTTTGGGGAAGTCGGGGATGATTTCGAGGTCTGCGAGCAGCTTGCCCAGGACTCGGCGGAGGGAGGCGCGCAGCTGGACCTCGCGGCGCCCGCGCTCCGCGGCTGGGAAGGCCGCCAGCTCCCGGCGGGTCCAGAGCACGTAGTAGGTCTCGTCCCACAGGGGCTTCGTGTCGCCGGCCCGGCGCAGGCGGGCCTCCACCACGGCCGGGGAGGACCAGCGGCCCATGAGGACGGAGCCGCCGATCCAGAAGGCGCTCTCCTCCAGGAACTCGTAGGCGCCGAGGCCCAAGGCCAGCCGGGTGTTGTGGGCGAGCAGGCCCATGCCCACACCCCAGGCCACGCCGCTGGCGATGCCCCAGGCGATGTACTTGGGCCGCACCTCGCCAAGGCTGGTGATGCACAGCTCGAGCCGCAGGTCTGCGGCGGAATCCAGGCGCAGGCCCCGGGCCGCGGCCTCGGCGCGGAAGTCCGCTTCGAAGGCCTGCCGGTGCTGCTCCAGGGCGGTCGCGCGGGCGTACGGCGTGTCTGGCTCACCCGCCGGCTCGCGCAGCCGCGCCAGGTTCCGGCTGTGGTCCTCGAGGGTGACCTCGAGGTGCAGAGCCGGCCCCTGGGGCCCTGGATGGAGCTCCGTCAGGGGGGAGCGGCAGGCTAGGCCGAGCAGCAGGAGCAGGGCGGTGAGGGTTCTCAGGGTGCCGCCTTCCGCTGCCGGTTCGCCAGGATGGCGGCGGCCATGCCGATGCCGCCCACGCCCAGGAAGGCCAGGGCCCGCAGGGGCGCGTCGGCGCGGTCCAGGTCCGAGAGGAGGAGCTTGACGCTGGCGAGGCCCATCCAGCCGTAGCCCGCGAGCAGCAGCGCCCGGCGGGCCTCGGCCTGCTGGCCGAGGCCGCGCATCCACTGCCAGGCGCCCGAGAGGGCCCACACCAGGGTCATGGTGATGGAGGCCGCCCGGGAGAGCCCGGCGGGGGTGGCCTGGACCGCCTGGAGTCCCCGCACGAGCCGGGCGCCTTCGCAGGCCGCAGTGAGGTTGGCGGTCACCTCCAGGGCCAGGAAGGAGGCGGAGCCAAGGGGCCCGCCCCGCCGCGTGAGGAGGAACCAGGCCAGGGCGGCCAGGGTGCCTTCCGCGAAGGCGGGGTTGAGGAAGGCCGGCTCGGGGGTGCCGTAGAACAGATCGCCAAAACCGCGGAAGGCCCAGCGCAGGGTGGTGATGAGGGCCAGGCCCGCAGCCAGCCAGCGCAGGATAGGGGCCTCTTCCGTGAAGGTGCTGGCCTCGGCGCGGAGCGAGGCCCAGGCCAGGGCGATGGCGAAGACGCCCCAGAGGGGGCCCACCCAGCGCCAGGCGAAGGCCACAGGTACGGCCAGAGCCAAGTGGCCCGCCACCAGGGCCAGCAGGCCCCAGTCGGCCCGGCGGCTGCCCAGGCGGCGGCGGAGCGGAAGGACCAGCGCGAGGTTCCAGCCCGCGGCCGCCAAGACGGGCAGGGCGAAGGCTTCCGCGGGGAGTCCCAGGCGCTTCCAGACCAGCCAGCCGTAGCCCGTGGCCAGGATCGAGGCCACCAGCCAGAGGGGTGCGGGCGTGCCCGGGGTCTCCTCGGAACCCGGCAGCCAGGCCCAGAGTCCCGCCAAGATCAGGTGCAGCAGCAGGAATACGCCAACCGTGGCGGCATCCGCCCGGGTCGTTTCGGCGCAGACGGACAGGAGCAGGAGCCAGACGCCCAGCAGTGCGGTCCACCGGGCCCCATGCCACGTTCCGCCGGTGCGGGCCAGGTAAGGAATGGCCAGGCTGGTGCCCAGGAGCACGGCGAGATAGACCGCGAGAGCGACCTCATGGTGGCCACCCTGGCTGAAGACCAGGGGCGCGGCGAGGCCTGAGACGAGCGCCACGGTGAGCGCGCCGCCGCTGCCGGTCCGGGTCGCCAGGGCGCCGGCCACCAGCGTGAGGATGGCCACGGCCGCGAGCCCCAGCGGGGCCGCGAAGAAGTGGTAGTCCACGGCGCCGGCCCGGAAGGTGAACTGCAGGGTGCCCAGCCCCGCCAGGAGCAGGGCCACGCCCAGGCGTCGGCTGTCACCCAGCAGCAGCCTGGCGGCAAACCCTGCGATGCCCCCGCCTGCGAGGAGGCCCAGGGCGAAGCGCAGCTCCGCGCCCAGCCAGCCCTGCTGGATGGCCCAGCGCAGGAAGAACGCGGCGCCGGCGAGGAAGATCGCAGCGCCGATGCCCGCGATCCAGACCACGGGGGAGAGCTCCTTCCGCGGTGCCGCAGGCGGGGGAGCTGGCCTGGGCGGAGGTGCGCTGGCACGGGGAGCCGGTGCCGCTTGGGCCTGTTGCAGCAGCCAGGCCACCTGGGCCTCCAGCCGCGTAAGGCGCTCGGTGACATCCTGGGGGGGATCCTGGTCCATGGCCACTCCGGGGCAGGCGTAGCAAGGATGATCGTCTGCTGGGGCCCGTCAAGGCTCAGCCGATGACGCGGTTCCGTCCTTCGGCCTTGGCCTGGTACAGGGCCTTGTCGGCCCGGGAGAGCATCAGGTCCAGGGTGTCGTCGCCGCCTTCCCAGCAGGCGAGGCCGATGCTCAGGGTGACGCGGTCCACGGAGGGCAGGCCCGGCAGGGGGTCGAGGGCCACGTGCTCCCGGAGCCGCTCCGCCAGGGACTTCGCCCCCACGAGGTCGGTCTGCGGACAGTAGGCCAGGAACTCCTCCCCGCCGATGCGGCCCAGCTGGTCCACCTTGCGGAGCCCGAACACCATGCGCTGGGCCATGGCGCTGAGCACCTGGTCGCCGACGGGATGTCCGAAGCGGTCGTTCACGGCCTTGAAGTGGTCCAGGTCCATGACCATGATGGACAGCTCCTGACCGAAGCGCCGGCACTGGTCCAGCTCGATGCCCAGCATGTCCAGGATGTGCTTCCGGTTGTGCAGGCTGGTGAGGGGATCCTGGATGGCCTGATGGTACAGCCGCAGCCGGCTGTCCTCGAGGCTCAGGAGCCGGCCCAGCTCCTCGCTGGCGATCTCGAAGAGCCGCTCGAAGTCCTCGGCCGCCTGCCGCTCGGTCATGAACGCCAGCGCCCCCACGGCGGGATAGCCCGGGGTGGTGGCTGTGAAGACCCGGAGGACGGGATTGCGCAGGGTCCGGCGGCGCTCATCGTCGTCGGCGGCGGGATGCCAGTGGCAGCTCGGGGGAATCCGGAAGGGCCCCTGCTCCGAGAGCTCCCGCTCCAGGGCCTCGCGGTCCTCGGGGCTGGCCGAAGAGCCGTGCACGCCTTCGCACCAGACACCGTCCTCGCCGAGGTAGGCCACCATGAGGGCGCCCGGCAGCACCAGCTCCTGCAGGATCTCGATGAAGCCCTGGATGAGCCGCGGGGTGTCGTGATCGGCGGTGTAGAGCCGGGCGATGGAGTCCCGCAGGGCGGTCTCCAGCAGCCGCTGCTCAAGGGCCTGGGCCAGCCGGCGCTGGATGGCCTCCACGCCGAAGTTCTCCTGGGCCAGCTTGGGCGGCGCGTGGTTGCTCCGGGTGCGGGGGGACTGCTCGGCGAGCGAGGCTGCAGCCTCCACCACGTGATCCAGATCGCGGCCCTTCACCAGGAAGCGGTCGGCGCCACAGGTCTTGGCCCAGAAGCGGGCAAGTCCGGCTCCCTGGGCGGTCAGCAGCAGGACGGGCAGGTGCCGGGTGGCCTTGTCATCTTTCACGAGTCGGCAGAACTGATAGCCGTCGAGCAGCGGCATGATGCAGTCGCTCACCACCACATCGGGGGTCTCCGTGGCGAGCACGATGAGGGCCTCGGCGCCGTTGCGGGCCTCGATGGTGGTGTGTCCGTGCCGCTGGAAGAGATGGCGCAGCAGGCTCAGCTGGATGGGGTTGTCATCCACCAGGAGCACCTGGAGCGCGTGAGTCTTCTTGGGCAGGGCGTTCGTCATAGATCCCTTGTATCGAACTTTTGAGGGGGGTGCTTGAATCCGTAGCATGGAGAGAAGCCGTCCCCATGGGAAGCTGGACCCAGGAGCTCGACCCAATGATGAACTTGGAACACGGAATATGACAAGCGCTATCCTCAATTATTCTGGGAACTTCTAAGCATGGATGCCCCCCTTTTTCTTGCGCTCGCCCGGGCCTGGCTGCGGGACCGCGGCGAGCTGCCCCTGGAGAGCGCCTGGGCCTCGGGCCGGGCCCTGGGGCTGCGCTGGGCGGGTCGCAAGGTCGCGGAGGGGTGGCTGCTGGTGCTGCAGCCCCGGCCGGAGCTCTGGCTGCTGGGGGTGGAGCACCCGGCCTGGAAGCGGCTGCAGGCGGAGGCCCCCAGGGACAGTGCGAAGCTGTGGGGCCCCTGGCTCCAGGGCGCCCGGCTCCGCGCCGTGGAAGGGGACCCGCGTGAGCGCTGGCTCGGCCTGGTGTTCCAGCGGCGAGCGATCACTGGGCGTATGGAGACCTTTCGCATCGCGTTTCAGGCCATCCCCGGCCGGGCCGGCATCCGTGTGGACGGCCTCGACACCCAGCTCCCGCGCCTGGGTCTGGGGAGTCCCTTCCCGGCGGCGCAGCCGGAGCCCGAGGGGGAGCCGCCGCCCTTCCTCCGCTGGCGCGAGCGCTGGGGAGACCGCCTGGAGCAGGCGCTGGCGGGAGTCGAGCCCGAGGTGCTGGAGGGTGAGGGCGACCTGCTGGTCCGGCACCGCGCTTGGTCGGAAGGCCGCGCCGACACGCTGATCCTTGGCCCCGCCCTGGCCGCCGCCGCTCGGAAGCAGCAGACCGAAGTGGCGCGCATGGACCGTCTGGCTCAGGCCCTGGCCCGGGACCGCACGCGGCACCTGGAGGTGCTGCCTCTGAAAGACCATGCCCGGCGCGTCTCCGCGGAGCTCTACCGGCTGAAGGGCGGCACCCGCGAGGTGGTGTTCCTGGATGGCACCCGCCTGACCCTGCCCGAGGGCACTTCGGCCGAGGAGGCCGCCCAGGGCTGGTTCAAGGCCGCCAAGAAGGCCGAGCGCGGCCTGGCCAGGGTCGCCGAGCTGGAGGCGGAGCTGGTCCGCGAGCGCGCGGCCTGGCAGCGGCGCCAGGAAGCCGAGGCCGGGGGGCTTGCGCCGATGGCCCCACCTGCGGCACAACCAAAGGGGAAGCGCGCGCCGCAGGCCAAGGGGACGAAACGGATGCAGGGGGCAGAGGGCAAGCGCAAGGACGGCAAGGGCATCGCCTTCCGGAGCGTCATGGTGGACGGCTTCGAGGTGCTCATCGGCAAGGGCGACGCCGAGAACGACCAGCTCACCTTCAAGGTGGCCGAGAACACCGACTACTGGCTGCACGTGGCCAGCGTGCCCGGCAGCCACGTGGTGATCCGCAATCCGGACAAGCTGAGCGAGCTGCCCCGGCACGTGCTCGAGCGCGCCGCGGAGCTGGCCGCCTTCCACAGCAAGGCCCGGGACGGCGGCAAGGTTGAGGTCCATCTGGCCCGCATCGCCGACATCAGCAAGCCCCGCGGGTTCGCCCCCGGCAAGGTGATCCTCAAAAAGTGGGTGGGCATCCGGGTCTACCCTAAGCCGTGACCTCCACGAGGCGCACGTCTCAACCCGACAGACCCCTGGCGGGTCGCTAGTATGGGCAAGGCGTCAGGTGACGAGGGTCGATCCCCCCTGGGGAACTCTGGGGCTGCTCACGGTCTTGTCGCTTCCTGGTGCCCATGTCCTATCCCGATGCTCCCGAACCGCGGCCCGGCGACCTGCCCAGGCTGTCGGCCCAGGAGGAGGCCCTGCTGCGGGGTCCGCTGTCGGGTCCGCCCCACGACCCCGCGCTGACCCGGGACGAGACCCTGCCGGTGATCTTCGCGGCGACCGTGGCGCGCCATGCCCAGCGTCCGGCCGTCTGCGAGGATGGCCGCGTGCTGAGCTACGCGGCGCTGGACGAGCTCTCCGACCGCCTGGCCCAGGCCCTCTGGTCCCGGGGCCTCGGCAGCGGCGCCCTGGTGGGTCTCTGGCTGCCGCGGAGTGCCACCGCCTACGCGGCCCTGCTGGGCATCCTCAAGGCTGGCGCCGCCTACGTGCCCCTGGACCCGGAGCTGCCGCCGGCGCGGGTGCTGCAGGTGGCCCAGGAGTGCGGCATGGACCTGCTGCTGGCCGCGGCGGACCCGATGGACCTGCCGGGGCTCGGCTGCCTGGTGCTGGATCCCGCGGCCCTGGGTCGCGAGGGGGACGCGGAGACGGGCCACCTGCCCCTTTCGACCCCGGGCACCGGGGACCTGGCCTATGTCATCTTCACCTCGGGCTCCACGGGCACTCCCAAGGGTGTGCCCATCACCCACCGCTCTGCCTGCACCCTCGTGCGCGCCGAGGCGCAGCTCTTCGGCGTCGGTCCCGAGGATCGCGTCTTCCAGGGATTCTCTCTTGCCTTCGACGCCTCCGTCGAGGAGCTGTGGCTGGCCTGGGCCAGCGGGGCCTGTCTGGTGGTGGGGACTCGGGCCTTCATGCAGGCTGGCCCCGGGCTGGGCCGCCGCCTGGAGGAGGCAGGCGTCACGGTGCTCTCGACGGTGCCCACCCTGCTGGGCCTCGTGGAGGACGCGATCCCCTCCCTGCGCCTGCTCATCCTGGGCGGCGAGGCCTGCCCCGCGGACCTGGTGACGCGGTGGGCCCGCCCGGGGCTCCGCCTGGTGAACACCTACGGCCCCACGGAGGCCACGGTGATCGCCACCTGGACCGACCTGCAGCCGGGCCGCCCCGTGACCATCGGCCGGGCGGTGCCCAATGCCCGCGTGTATGTCCTGGACGAGAAGGGGCGGCTCTGCCCCCGCGGCACCGCAGGCGAGCTCCACCTGTCCGGCGCGGGCCTCTCGGCCGGTTACCTGGGCCGGCCCGAGCTCACCGCCGAGCGCTTCCTCCCGAACCCCTATACGGACGGTCCCTTCACCGAGCGGCTCTACCGCACCGGGGACCTCGTCCGCTTCAACAGCGAGGGGGACCTGGAGTTCCTTGGCCGCATCGATGCGCAGGTGAAGCTGCGGGGCTTCCGCATCGAGCTGGAGGAGATCGAGGCGGCCCTGCGCCAGGATCCCTCCGTGCTGGCGGCGGCTGTGACGCTCCTCAAGGAGGACGGCCTCGAGCGGCTGGTGGGCTACGTGGTCCCCCGGCCCGGCCAGGCCGTGGACGAGGCTGCGCTGCTCCGCGGCCTCCGCGAGCGACTGCCCTCCTACATGGTGCCCGCCGGCCTCGAGGCCCTGCCCGCGCTGCCCACCCTGGCCAGTGGCAAGGTGGACCGCCGGGGTCTCCCGGCACCAGCCGTGCGGACCGCGTCGCCCGCGCCGGACGCGACCCGGTCCCCCCGGGAAGCTCGGCTCACGGACTGCTGGACCCGCCTCTTCCAGGGGCGCCGGCCGGACCTGGACGAGGACTTCTTCCGGGACCTGGGTGGGCACTCGCTGATCGCGGCGGCCATGGTCTCGGAGCTGCGCCGGGAGGCGGCCTTCACCGGGCTCGCCATGCCTGACGTCTACGCCTTCCCGACCCTCCGGGCCCTGGCGGCGGAGTTCGACACCCGGGCTGCGCGGGGCGCTTCCCTGGCCCCGGCGGTCGGACCGGCACGGCCCGAGGCCTCCCCGTGGCTGCACCGCCTCTGCACCGCGGCCCAGGTGCTCGCCCTCTACCCGCTCCTGGGGTTCTACGCGCTGCAGTGGATGAGTCCCTACCTGGTCTACAGCTGGTCCCAGGATCAGGACCTGCCCCGGTTCACGGGCATTGCGGCGGCCCTGCTCTCGCTGGGGCTGGTCTATCCGGCCATGTACCTGCTCTCCATCGCCGCGAAGTGGCTCCTGCTGGGCCGGATCCGGCCGGGCCGGCACCGGCTCTGGGGCTTCTACTACTGGCGCTGGTGGCTGGCCCAGCGGATCATTGCTGCCACCCCCCTCGACTACCTGGTCGAGTCGCCGCTGCTGGTCTGGTATTTCCGCCTGCTCGGGGCGCGCATCGGCAAGGACGTCCACCTGGGCACCACCTCCCTGGCGGCCTTCGACCTGATCCAGATCGGCGATGGTGCCAGCATCGGCCAGGACGCCCGCCTCAGCGGCTACACCCTGGAGGCTGGTTTTCTAGAGATCGGCCCCATCGGCGTCGGCGCCCATGCCTACGTAGGCAACCGCTCCATCCTGGCCCTGGGCTCGAAGCTGGAAGCCGGCGCCATGCTCGACGACCTGAGCCTGCTGCCGGCGGGCGGGCGGGTCCCCGCGGGCCAGCGCTGGGTGGGCTCCCCTGCCCGGCCGCTCCCCCTCAGTGCTGCGGACCCGGGCCGCGGGGAGAGGGTGCTGCCGCCCGTGTCGCGGAGCCGCCGCTTCCTCTCCACCCTCGCCAAGGCCGTTGGGGCCTTTCTGGTGCCCATCGCTTTCCTGGTCGCGATCTTCCCGGGGCTGATCGTCATCAACGAGTTCTACGCGAACTCCAACGGCTACTTCGCCTACCTGGTGGTGGCCCCCCTGGTGGCCCTCTCCTTCGTGGTGCTGCTGGCCCTGGAGATCGCCGCCGCGAAGTGGCTGCTGGTGGGCCGGGTGCAGCCCGGCACCTACGACGTGCACAGCGGCTTCATCCAGCGGAAGTGGTTCGTGGACCGGCTCATGGCCATGGGGCTCGACCTGCTGGCGCCGCTCTATGCCACGCTCTACCTGCCGCCCTGGTTCCGCCTCCTGGGGGCGCGGCTGGGGCCCTGGGCCGAGGTCTCCACGGCCGGGTCCGGCAACCCCGACCTGCTCGACATCGGCGAGGAGAGCTTCATCGCGGACTGTGTGTCCTTCGGTCCCGCCCGGGTGGACCTCGGGCAGGTGACCCTCGCCTGCACCACCGTGGGCCGCCGGGCCTTCGTGGGCAACAGCGCCCTGGTGCCTGCGGGCACCGTCCTGGGCGACAGCGTCCTGGTCGGAGTCCTTTCGGTGCCGCCCACGGCCCCCGAGGATGCCGCCCGGGTGGACAGCTCCTGGCTGGGCTCGCCGGCCATCTTCCTGCCCCGCCGCCAGGCCAGCGGTGACTTCGGGGAGGAGGCCACCTTCCGGCCCCGGAAGCGCATGATCGTCCTCCGGGCCTTCATCGAGCAGTTCCGGGTGCTGGCTCCCGCCACGGGCTTCGTGGTGCTGACCAGCCTGCTGCTCACCAGCCTCACGGAGATCGAGGAGGCCACGTCGCTCCTGGTCGCGGTGCTGGCCCTGCCGCTCCTCTACCTGGCCGCGGGGCTGGCCGCCTGCCTCTTCGTGGTGGTGGCCAAGTGGGTGGTCATGGGCCGCTACCAGCCCGGGGAGCAGCCCCTGTGGTGCAGCTTTGTGTGGCGCACGGAGCTCATCAGCAGCCTGCACGAGAACCTCGCCGACAGCTGGCTCCTGCAGCTGCTGCAGGGCACGGCCCTGATCCCGCTCTATTTCCGCTTGTTGGGCGCGCGGATCGGCCGGCGGGTCTGCATGGAGAGCACCTGGCTGACGGAATACGACCTGGTGTCCCTGGGCGATGAGGTCTGCCTGGGCGCCGACGCCACGGTGCAGACCCACCTGTTCGAGGACCGGGTGATGAAGATGGATCACATCGACCTCGGCGCCGGCTGCTCCGTGGGCACGGACTCGGTGGTGCTCTACGGGTCGCGGATGGAGCCGGAAGCGGTCCTCGGCGACCTGTCCCTGCTCATGAAGGGCGAGACCCTGCCCGCGGGCACCCGCTGGGAGGGCTCGCCCGCCCGGCCCGCCGGGGTTCCGCCGCCACCTTCCGCCGGCTCGAGGCCGCCTGAGGCCGCAGGGTCAGGCAAGGTTCGGGTTCTCCTTCAGGAAAACCCCCTGCCCGGGGCGCCCACTGGGAACGCTGACCTGATCCCGCTGGCCCCGGACACCCAGGGTCGGCCCCGTGCGCGGGATGCCCAGGGCCGGGTCCTCTCCCTCAGTCGGGCCCACGCGCCCGGAGCCACGGTCACGGCCCTGGCCGAAGCGGGCCGGGTGGGTGTGGACCTGGAGTTGCTGGCACCCTCCGAGCACCTGGACCGGGCCGCCGAGCTGTTCCTGCCGACCGAGCAGGCCTGGGTGGCGAGCCAGCCGGAAGCCCGCCGCTGGCAGGCCCGCCTGCGGCTGTGGACCGCCAAGGAGGCGGTGCTCAAGGCCCTCGGCCAGGGCTTCGCCTTCGGTCTGGAGCAGATCGAGTTCGCGCCCCGGGAAGGCCTTGGGCTGCAGCTGGGCCGCCTCTGCGGCAGCGCGCGCCTGGCCGATGGCTGGCACCTCGAGTTCCACGAGCGCAGCCTGGGCGGCCGGGCCTACCTCGTGGCCGTGGCTCAGCAGACGGGCGCCTGAAGCAGGGCTCTGCTCCGCGAGAGTTGTTTGCCTTTCCGCCCGGAAGGCCCATCTTTCCCCTCGGAGGTCCCGCCATGAACCACGACATGACCACCACGGCGTTCACGCTGGATGGCTACCGCATCGTGAAGACGAAGGGCGTCGTGCGCGGCGTCATCGTCCGCTCCCGCTCGGTGATCGGGACCCTCGGGGCCTCGCTGCAGACTCTGGTCGGCGGCAACATCTCGCTGTTCACGGAGCTCTGCGAGCGGACGCGGGAAGAGGCCTTCCAGCTCATGCTGGAGCACGCGATGCAGCACGGCGCCAACGCGGTCATCGGCGTGCGCTACGACGCCACCGAGGTGATGGGCGGCGTGACCGAGGTCCTCTGCTACGGCACGGCCGTGGTTGTCGAACCGGCCTAGTCCACCTTCACCGCGAAGGGCTTGAGCCCGGCCTTCTTGAGCTTGTCGGTGGCCTGGTCGATGGCCGCGCGGTCGCTGGCCTGGGCGAGGCGCACCTTCAGCTGCTTCCCGTCCTTGACAGTCGTCGTGGCGAAGCCCGCGGCCTTGGCCTTGGCGGTGATGCGCTTGGCCTCGGCGGCGTCGCTGGTGGCCACCAGCTGCAGGGTCCAGGACTCGGGCGCCGGGGCAGGCTCGGCCGGTTTGGCCTCGGCCTTGGGCTCTTCCTTCGGGGCCACGGCGTCCACCTTGGCGGCGGGCACCAGCTTGTCGGGACCGTCTCCCTCAAAGATCTTGAGCTGGTCCACCAGGGGCTCCGGCAGCTCCTTCATCTCCTCGTCCACGCTCTTCAGGACGGGGCGGCGCAGGGCCGCGCTCTGCTTGCCCACCTGCACGCCCAGCACGAAGGCCAGGGTCACCAGACCCACGCCCAGGCCGGCCACCCACAGGATGGACTGGCTGCCGATGCTGATCTGGTCGCGTTCCTTCATGACCGATCCAGACTAACGCCTTCGAGCAGCGCCGCGAACTGGGCACCGGCGCTGGCGGGGGCCGTGACCAGGGTCCGGGCCGCGGGCTCCAGCAGGGCAGCGGCCAGGAGCTGGCCCCCGGAGCCGGCGAACTCGCCCCAGAGAGTCTTGGGGTGGACGGCGGCGGGCCACTGCGGGTGCGCCGCGGCCAGGGCCAGCTCCAGGGCATCCAGCTGGCCCAGGCCGCTGCCGCCGCCGATGCGCCGATCCAGGGGGGCGTCGCCCAGGGCGCTCGCGGCGGCGGCCAGGGCCTCGGTGCGGTCCACGCGGGTGTGGCCCAGGGAGGACCGGCAGGCCAGGCCGGCCAGGGTGGCCCGGGGCCGGGCGCCGCGGGCCTCGGTGGAGGCGCGGCGCTCCAGCAGGAAGGCCTGGGCGCCCTCGCCTGGCAGGAAGCCGCGGCCCGAGCCCAGCTCGGGCAGCCCGCGGCGGGCCAGCAGCCGGGTGCCGCGGCAGACGTCCAGCAGCAGGGGGAAGAGGCCGTCCACGCCGAGCACCAGGGCCGCGTCCGCGAGATCGGCGCGGAGCCAGCGGGCCGCCTGGTCCAGGGCCGCGAAGGCGGCGTTCTCGCGGTCCACGAAGGTGGCGCTCGGGCCCTTGAGGCCGAAGGCCAGGGCCAGGTGGCCGCTGGCGGCGTTGGCCACGGTGTTGGGGAACACCATGGGCGAGGCGCCCTCGGGGCCGCGCTGGAGGTAGGGCCGCATGAAGGCTTCGCTGGCCTCGCTGCCGCCGGTCATGCTGCCGACGCTCACGGCGAAGCGCTCGCCCAGGGCCCTGGGGTCGAGGTTCGCGTCCTGGAAGGCCTGGTGAGCCGCGACCCAGGCGAACCGGGAGGCCCGGTCCAGGCGCCGCAGCTGCATGGGGGGGATGATGCCCGCGGGCTGGAAGGCCGTGCAGGCGGCGCCCCGACCCGCGCCGAGGGCCTCGGGCAGCTCCGCGAAGCAGGGCAAGCCCGCCGCCAGGCTGGCGCGGGCCGCCGCGATCCCGTCGCCGCAGGGCAGCACCAGACCGAGGCCCGTGAGGACGAGGTCGCTCCCAGGGTGGCTCATCGGCCCTCCCAGCGGCCCAGGGCCAGGCTCAGGTTGTTTCCACCAAAGGCGAAGGCATTGACCAGCGCGGCCCGGACGAGGCGCTGCCGGGCCACCAGGGGCGTGCAGTCCAGGTCGCAGAGGGGATCCGGATCCTCCAGCCGCAGGGTGGGGCTCACCACCTGGTCCCGGAGCGCAAGGATGGCGCTGGCGGCCCCGAAGGCGCCGGCGGAGCCAAGGGTGTGGCCGAACTGACTCTTGGTGCTGGTGACAGATACCTGGTCCGCGGCGGCTCCCAGGGCCCGGCGGATGGCCAGGCACTCGGCCCCGTCATTGGCCGGGGTGGCGGTGCCATGGGCGGAGACCAGGTCCACGTCGGCGGGGGTCAGGCTCCCGGCGCGCAGGGCCTGGGTCATGGCCCGGGCGGCGCCCTCGCCCTCGGGATGGGGGGCCGTGGGGTGGTGGGCATCCATGCTGGCGCCGTAGCCCAGGACCTCGGCAAAGATGACCGCGCCCCGGGCCTGGGCCCGCTCGAGGGGCTCCAGCAGCAGCTGCACGGCGCCCTCGCCCAGGTTCAGGCCCGCCCGGTCCCGGCTGAAGGGGCGGCACTTCCGGGAGTCCACGGCCTTCAGGCAGGAGAAGCCGCCGTAGGTGGTGCGGCACAGGCCCTCGGCGCCGCCGGCCAGGGCGAGGTCCAGCTCGCCGGCGGCCAGCCGCTCCCAGGCCATGCCCAGGGCCAGCAGGCTGGAGGAGCACGCGTTCATCACCGTGGCCCGGGGGCCCGTGGCGCCCAGGTGCAAGGCCAGGGCGTCGGCCACGGTGCAGGGGCTCTGGTAGGCGGCCTCGGCGGCCCGGCCCCGGCGCCCGGCCAGGCGGTCTTCGAGGAAGGCCTCGGCCACGGGCAGGCCGCTGGTGCCCGCCCCCTGGAACACCCCGATCCGGGCTGGATCCCCGCCGGGCCGGAATCCGTCCAGGGCTTCGGCCAGCGCCCGCAGGGCCATGCGCTCGCAGAGGGTCTGGTGGCGGCCGGCCTCCATGGGCACCTGGCCGGCGAGCTGGGCGGGCTCCGCGGGCAGGTGGAGGCGGGTCAGGGGGCCCAGGCCGTCCTGGCCGTTGAGCATGGCGGCCCAGGTGCCCTCCCGATCCAGGGCCAGGCTGGACACCATGCCCAGGCCCGTGACCACGACCCGGGACCGGCTCATGGGCGCTTGACCAGGAGGCTGGCGGTGCAGAGCTCGCGGCCCTCGCAGCTCACGATGCCGCTGAGCTTCATGATCCCGCCGAAGGCCCCCGCGGCCTTCACTTCCAGGCGCAGGCGGTCACCGGGGAAGGCCGGGGACCGGAACCGGGCATCCTGCACCCCGGCCAGGAAGATGGCAGAGCCGTGGAGGGACTCGGCCTCCAGGAACCCCCCGGCCTGGGCCAGCATCTCCAGCAGCAGGGCGCCCGGGACCAGGGGCCGGTCCTGGAAGTGCCCCTGGAGGTAGGGCTCACCGCTGGTCACCAGCTTCTCGGCCACAACCCGGACGCCCGGTTCCCGCTCGAGGATCCGGTCCACCAGCAGGAAGGGGTAGCGGTGCGGCAGGTGGGCCGGGATCTCGGACATGACGCCTCAGACCTTGGCGTGCTCGGCGATGAAATCGGTGAGGGCCTGGACGGACTTGAAGGCCTTCATGCCCGCCGCCTCGTCCTCGATCTTGACGCCGAAGACCTGCTCGATGCCCAGGACCAGCTCCAGGGCGTCGATGGAGTCCAGGCCCAGGCCGTCGCCGAAGAGGGGGGCCCCGTCGTCGATCTGGTCCGGGGTCATCCCCTCGAGCTTGAGGCGCTCGATGATCATGTCCTTGACGCGCAGCTTCAGGTCGCTCATGGGTTTCCCGGCAGAAGGATGGAACTGCTGATTCTAGCCCGGTCGGGTCCCCGGGGGGCTTGTGATCTTCACCCAGGCCCGGCCCCGGGAAAGGGCGCTAAGCTGGTTCTTCGCGGAACCCTCCGCCCGAGAGCGCCATGGCCCATCCCGCATCGCCCTTCTTGTCGGTCCTGATCCTGCTGCTGATTGCCGGTGTGACGGCCCTCATCATCCTCGTGCTGTCGGGCAAGGTCCTGCCGCTGCTCAAGCCGAACAACCCCAAGGCGGCGAAGCTGCGCGTCTACGAGTGCGGCGTGCCCATCCAGCAGGAGGGCGCCCGCCACACCTACACCGTGCGGTTCTACCTGACGGCCATGCTCTTCATCCTGTTCGACGTGGAAGCGGCCTTCCTGTTCCCCTGGGCCGTCAACTTCAAGCACGCTCTCTGGACCTTTGGGGCCATGCTGAGCTTCATGGCCACCCTGCTGGTGGGCTTCATCTACGCCTGGGGCAAAGGCGCCTTCGAGTGGGAGCGCTGAGATGTCCGAGCTGAACATCAACGACGCGGTCATCACCACGCGCCTGGACGCGGTGGTCAACTGGGGCCGCAAGAACAGCCTCTGGCCCATGCCCTTCGGCGTGGCCTGCTGCGCCATCGAGTTCATGAGCATGATGGCCTCCAAGTACGACCTCAGCCGCTTCGGTGCCGAGGCCATGCGCTTCAGCCCCCGGCAGAGCGACATGATGCTGGTGCTGGGCACCATCACCAACAAGATGGCCCCGGTGCTCCGCACCATCTACGCCCAGATGGCTGAGCCCAAGTGGGTGATCAGCGTGGGCGTCTGCGCCAGTTCCGGCGGCATGTACCGCACCTACGCCACCCTCCAGGGCATCGACCGCATCATCCCGGTGGACGTCTACGTCCCCGGCTGCCCTCCCCGGCCCGAGAGCATGATCTACGGCGTGATGAAGCTCCAGGAGAAGATCGAGAAAGAGTCCCTCTCCATGCGCAAGGAACACATCGAGCGCTTCTACGAGAGCCTGGACCGGCAGGAGTCCCTCCAGGCCGCCAAGGGCCTCACGGGGCAGCAGGCCATCCGGGAAATGCTGTTCGACGCCGCCGACCGTGGCGTTGGCACGATCTTCTAGGCGGGGCGGACCATGATCATCGAGCACATCGACGCAGAGCTGCCGGGCACCGTCACGGACCGCCACGCCTTCCGGGGCGACCAGACCATCGTGGTGGCCAAGGCCAGCTTCCTGGCCCTGGTGGACTTCCTCTACCGCGAGGGCTTCCAGCTGCTGGTGGACATCACTGCCGTGGACTGGCCGGAGCGCGAGCCGCGCTTTGACGTGGTCTACCACTGGCTCAACCTCGCCAGCCAGGAGCGGCTGCGCGTGAAGGTGGCCGTGGCCGATGGCGAGGCGATGCCCAGCCTGACGAGCCGCTTCAAGACTGCCGACTGGTTCGAGCGCGAGGTCTTCGACATGTTCGGCATCCCCTTCGAGGGCCACCCGAACCTGACGCGCCTGCTGACCTGGCAGGACTTCCCGGGCCACGCCCTGCGCAAGGACTTCCCGCTGGATGGCGGTGATGCCTTCTGCATGGAAGGCTGCACGGCACCCTACAACAACGGCGAACGGGGCTGACCATGATTCTCGATTCCATCGCCCTTTCCCGGCAGCAGGTCGACGGCGACACCATGATTGTCAACCTGGGGCCGTCGCATCCCACGACCCACGGCACCCTGCGCATCATCATGGAGCTCTCGGGCGAGACCATCATCAAGTCCACCCCGGAGATGGGCTACCTCCACCGCGGCGTGGAGAAGCTCGGGGAGAGCCTGAGCTACCAGCAGTTCATCCCCCTCACGGACCGCCTCAACTACTGCAGCTCCATCATGAACAACGTGGGCTACACCCACGCGGTGGAGAAGCTGCTCGGCATCGAGGTCCCCAAGCGCGCCCAGCAGCTCCGGGTGCTCATGTCCGAGCTGGCCCGGCTCGGCGACCACATCGTCTGCGTCGGCGTCAACGCGGTGGACATCGGGGCCTTCACGGCCTTCCTCTACATCTGGAAGCAGCGCGAGACCATCTACGACCTGTTCGAGATGGCCACGGGCCAGCGCCTCCACACCAGCTTCACCCGCATCGGCGGCCTCTTCCGCGACGTACCCGAGGGCTTTGTCCCCGCCACCGAGCGGTTCCTGCCCGAGTGCGAGGCGGCCATCGACGAGCTGGAGAAGCTGCTCACGCACAACCCCATCTGGCATGACCGCACCAAGGGCATCGGTGTCATCAGCGCCGAGGACGCCGTGAACTGGGGTTACACCGGCCCCTGCCTCCGGGCCGCGGGCGTGCCCCAGGACCTGCGCAAGGCCCAGCCCTACCTGGGCTACGAGACCTACGACTTCGATGTGCCCGTGGGTACCACCGGCGACGTCTTCGACCGCTACCTGGTCCGCGTCGAGGAGATGCGCCAGAGCATCCGCATCATCCGTCAGGTGCTCGCCCGCCTCGAGCCCGGTCCCGTGAACGTGGACGATCCCAAGATCACGCTGCCCACCAAAGACAAGGTCTATACCCGGATGGAGAGCCTCATCCACCACTTCAAGCTGATCATGCACGGCATGGAGATGCCCGTGGGCGAGGTCTACAGCGCCACCGAGGCCGCCAACGGCGAGCTGGGCTTCTACATCATCAGCGACGGCGGGAAAAATCCCTACCGCATCCGGGTCCGCCCCCCCTGCCTCCCCATCTTCAGCAGCTTCCACGAGCAGGTGAAAGGCTTCCTGATCGCCGACGCCGTCGCCGTCCTGGGCGCGATGAATGTCATTGCGGGTGAGTTGGACCGCTGACCACACAGCTCGTTTCGCGCCTGGGTTCGGAACGGAGATCCCTCGGCGGCGTGAGCCCTGGATCGCGGCGGGGTGGAGGGCCTTGCGCCTTCAGGTCGGCGGCGGAAGCGAGGGGGGCACCCCCCGGAAAAGCCCTCCTGGAGCCTTGCCTGGGAGGGGGGGCAATTTTCGCAGGGGCTCTCTCGCTCCCCCCGGGAGAGTCCCCGGGTCGGCTTGGGTGAAAAATGCCTGATCCCGGAATTCGGGGGGCGGATAAATTTAATAAGATAAATAAAAACAACAAATTAACATTTAGAGAGAACCTCTGGCACGGTCGCTGCCCAGATCGGGTTCCCCCATGGTGGCGGGATCAAGGAGGTAGCACATGAACATGCAGGGACGCAGGCACAGCACACCGTGCCAGACAGCCGAAAGGAGCGCGTCATGAGTGGGTCCATTCTGAACAACGTTTCCGCCATGAACGCCAGCCGCCAGCTGGGGATCACGGGGCAGGGGCTGCAGCAGACCATCCAGCGCCTGACCACGGGCAAGCGGATCAACAAAGCCTCAGATGATGCCGCCGGCCTGGCCATCGCCAACAAGCTGGGCGCCGACGTGCGCATCGCCGGGCAGGGTCAGCGCAACGCCAATGACGGCATCTCCTACCTTCAGGTGGCAGACGGCGTGCTGGACGAGATCACGAACCTGCTCACCCGGGCTGCGGAGCTGGCCCAGCAGGCCTCCAGCGGCACCTCGGGAGCAGACAGCGGCACCGGCAAAGCTGCCCTGAACGCTGAGTTCCAGAACATCATCAGCACCATCGCGGATATTGAGGGTAAGACTGTCTTCAACGGCGCTTCGGTCTTCAACGCCGCAAGCGCTCTGGCAGTGGCTGTGGGCGGCTTCACCACCGTGAACGTCACGGTGGGCACCTTCAACACCCTCTCAGCCAGCACGGACAGCCTTCTCTTCGCCGCCTCGGCCTCCGCCGCCGCTGGTGGTATCAACACTGCCCTGAATGCCGTGTCCGCCCTGCGTGGCACCATCGGCGCCACCCAGCAGCAGCTGACCTCCCTTGCGAGCTCCCTGGGCATCCAGATGGAGAACTTCACCGCCGCGCAGAGCCAGATCCAGGATGCAAACGTCTCCAATGAGGTCGTGGCCCTGAGCAAGTTCCAGGTGCTCAACCAGTCGGGCATCAGTGCCCTGGGGCAGGCCAACCAGGCCAGCCAGTCCATCCTGAAGCTCCTGCAGTAGGATCGACTCCCAACCGCCGCCACGAGGCCCGGCTTCCGCCGGGCCTTCGGCTGTACGGGCCAGGGTCAGTCGGCCTTGGCCAGGGCCTCGAGCTGGACCCGGTAGTCGTTGCGCACCCGCTCGAGCAGGCTGAGGAGCAGGTCCCGCTCGTCGGCCGCGAGGCAGCGGTCCACCTGCTGGCAGAGGGTGTCATGGCGGCCGTGCATCCGGCCCTCCAGGGCCAGGCCTTTGGGGGTGATCTGCACCCGGCTGCCCCGGCGGTCGGCGGGGTTCTCGCAGCGCTTGACCAGGCCCCGCTCTTCCAGGCGGTTCACCAGGCGCGGCACATCCGCGAACCGGTAGATCATCCGGCAGCGGATCTCCTTGACCAGGTAACCGTCCTTGGGGCCGCCCTTGAGGATGCGCAGCACATTGAACTGCTGGTCCGACAGGCCCTCGGGCTCGTAGAGGCCCTGCTCGAAGAGGCGCGCCACATATTCCCGGGTAAGGAGCAGGGCCAGCGCCAGCTCGTGGCCGGGGTCCAGGGGGCGGTTGATCTGGAGTTCCTCGCGGATGTGCATGACAGGCTCCTGCTGGAGCAGAATGACAGATTTTCAAAATAAGGTGTTGCAACTCCAGAAAAGTGGCCTAGACTGAAATGCATGGTGAAACACCCATTTCAAGGAGGCCCGATGCGCCACTCATTCCGTACGACCCTTGCCATCCTCGCCCTGGCCGCCCTGCCGGCCCTGGCCCAGGACAGCTACAAGATCGACTCCGTCCACAGCGAGGTCAGCTTCAAGGTCCGCCACCTCCTGGCCAAGACCAGCGGCCGGTTCACCAAGTTCAGCGGCACCATCAAGGTGGATGCGGCGGACGTGAGCAAGTCCAGTGTCGAGGTCAGCATCGACGCCGCCAGCGTGGCCACGGACAACGACGGCCGGGACAAGCACCTGAAGAGTGCCGACTTCTTCGACGTGGAGAAGTTCCCCACCATCACCTTCAAGAGCACCTCGGTGAAGGAAGTGGCCAAGGGCAAGCTGGAAGTCACCGGTGACTTCACCCTCCGCGGTGTGACCAAGCGCATCACCATCCCCATCACCAACGCCGGCACCCAGCCCGGCATGCAGCCTGGCAGCGTGATCGCGGGCTTCATCGATGGCGCCGTGACCATCAACCGCAATGACTACGGCATCAAGTACGGCCCCGGCGTCCTCGGCGACGATGTGGCCATCAGCCTCAACATCGAGGCCGGCAAGAAGTAGGGAGACGCCCCCAACCCGGGGGTCGCGCTCGATCGTGATGGGAGGCACGGGGTTTACCCCGCTGCCTCCCAGTCTCTTTGGGCTAAACTGGGCCTTCATGCGAGCGCGCCCATGAATCATCCCCACCCCCCCGAGACCTCGAACGAACCTCTGGCCCCGGGCCAGCGGCTGCCGGAATCCGAGCGCAAGGCGTTCAGCCCCGAGGCCCTTGCCGAGATCCACGCGATCATGGCGCAGTACCCGGACAAGCTCGCCGCCACGCTGCCGGCGCTCTACATCGCCCAGCGGGAGTTCGGCTTCGTCAGCCTCGCGGCCATGAAGGCCGTGGCCGCGGCCATCGGCATCCCCGAGGGCCACGTCTTCGGTGTGGCGACTTTCTACACCATGTACCAGAAGGCCCCGGTGGGTAAGTTCCACTTCCAGGTCTGCACCAACATCAGCTGCGCCCTGCGCGGCGCGGCCCAGCTGCTCGAGAAGGTCTGCGAGCGCACCGGCGTGAAGCCCGGTCAGGGCCCCAGCCCCGATGGGATGTGGAGCGTCGAAGAGGTGGAGTGCCTGGCCGGTTGCGGGGTGGCCCCCTGTGTCCAGGTGAACCAGGACGTCTACGACGAGCTGGTGAGCGAGGACAAGCTCGTCGAGGTCATGGAAGCCTGCAAGCGGGGCGAGTACCGTCCCTGGGGCTACTGATGCCAGCCGGGACAGCCGCCTGCCCGACCCTCCGGAAAAGCTTTATTCGCAGCCTCTCGAGGTAATGTCATGGCCGCCATTCGCACCAAGCCCGATCACCACACCTACACCTTTCCCGGCTTCGGCTCGGAGAAGTTTCCGAACCTTCTGCTTCGCGGCGCGGGCGACCTGAACAACTGGCACCTGCCGGTCTACGAGCAGCAGCACGAGGGCTACGTGGCCATGCGCAAGGCGCTCCAGATGGAGCCCGTGGCGGTGACCGACGAGGTCAAGGCCTCGGGCCTGCGAGGCCGTGGCGGTGCCGGCTTCCCGGCAGGTCTGAAGTGGTCCTTCATGCCCAAGGACACCCCCGAGCGGAAGCTCACGCGCTACCTGGTGTGCAACGGCGACGAGGGCGAGCCCGGCACCTTCAAGGACCGCGTCATCCTGGAATACAACCCCCACCAGCTCATCGAGGGCATGATCATCGGCGGCTGGGCCATGCAGTGCGCCATGGGCTACGTCTACATCCGCGGCGAGTTCCTCTGGCTCATCGAGAAACTCGAGGCCGCGATCCAGCAGGCCCGGGATGCGGGCTACCTCGGCAAGAACATCCTCGGCACCGGCTGGGACTACGACATCCTGGTCTACCGGGGCGCCGGCGCCTACATCTGCGGCGAGGAGACGGCCCTGCTGAACTCCCTGGAAGGCCGCCGCGGCGAGCCCCGCGTAAAGCCGCCCTTCCCGGCAGCCAAGGGCGCCTTCGGCCAGCCCACCACCGTGAACAACGTGGAGACACTTGCCGCCGTGCCGCCGATCATGCGCATGGGCGGCGCCGAGTATGCCAAGATCGGCAGCCCCAAGAACTCGGGCACCCGCATCTTCGGCGTCAGCGGCCACGTCAAGCGGCCTGGCATCTATGAGCTGCCCATGGGCACCCCCATGAACTTCCTGGTGGAAGAGCTGGCCGGGGGCTCCAGCACGGGCCGGAAGATCAAGGCCATCATCCCCGGCGGCGCCAGCTGCCCGATGCTGGACGAGAAGGACTTCGACGTCCCCATGGACTTCGACAACCTGAAGGCCCGGGGCTCCATGGGCGGGTCCGGCGGCCTCATCGTCATGGACGAGTCCGTCTGCATCGTCCAGGCCACGCTGCGCCTGATCCGCTTCTACGCCCACGAGAGCTGTGGCCAGTGCACCCCCTGCCGCGAAGGCTGCAACTGGATGCAGCTGATCCTGCACCGAATCGAGCACGGCCAGGGCCGCATGGAGGACCTGGACCTGCTGGCCAGCCTCACGCCGCGGATCGGCATGCGCACGCTGTGCCCCCTGGGTGACGCCGCCTGCGGCCCCATGGACTCGGCCCTGCAGAAGTTCCGGCACGAGTTCGAGCATCACATCACCCACAAGACCTGCTACGCCCAGGGGTCCAAGCTGCT